>NZ_JBLKRU010000023.1:0-124586 GCF_047608185.1 Caballeronia eucalypticola | reverse complement strand
CAAAGCCAAAGTCACTATGAGAAAAGCCTATGGATATCGCACCTTCAAAATGACGGAACTCTCGCTATATCACGTACTTGGCAAACTTCCTGAGCCAGAACTCGCCCATAGATTTTACTGACGGACCAAAAATTTAAGAATGCGATCGACCCTGCGTATCTCTCCAATGCCATAAGGTACGGAGACGAAACTCGATATCTTATAAAGGTATGATGGTGCGATCTGCAACACAACCCTTTAAGGGCTGATGGTCAACTCTTGTATGCGTGAAGCCGCTTGACGCAATAGCGCCGCAAGTTTCGGCCAGCGTTCCGACGGCATTCTGTGATTGACCGCAGATACGCTTAAGGCGCCAAATGGCCTTCCATTTGCATCGTCGATCGCGACGCCGACGCCCGTGACGCCCAACGTCACCCAATTTCCACTGACGGCGTAGCCGCGAACTCGCGTTTCCTCAACCTGGATTCTCAGGCTCTCTTGGGTCAACCGATTGTAGGGCTGCAACTGGTCACCGCAATGTGCGATGAGCCTGTCCGCTTCGTCGACAGGCAACCTACTCAATATGGCGAGGCCTGCTGCGCCCACACCCAGTGGCCGCCTGCTGCCGATGTCCAATGTCAGCACTCTGATTGGAAACGTGCCTTCGCGCCGGTCTATGCAAACTGCGTCGGGACCGCTGCGCAGCACGAGGTAGCAGGTGTCTTGCGTCTCTTTCAAGATGTTGTTCATGGAATGAACGCATCGTTCTCGGATGTCGCAATGATCTGCTGCGGCAAGTCCAAGTTCGAAGGCGAGGGGTCCCAGAATATAGCGGCGTTCGCCTTTCTTTAGAACGACTAGCCCTTCGCTGCAAAGTTGTTGTAGCAGCCGATGTACAGTCGGATGAGGTATCCCTGTGAGGCGAGAAATCTCTGTAAGCGCGAACCCGTTGGCTTTGGGCGTAGTCAAGGATCGGAGAATCGCGACAGATCGCTGAAGGGATTTAGATGACCCCTTCGGGGTGTACTCAATGTCGGAAGTGGTGTTCATTTGGTGGACGTTATCATGGAACCATGCTGTCCAAGTACCTACACTGACACTACTTTCACCAACTTCAGGAGACCTGATATGTCGCGTAGGTTTAGTAATTACGTTCCGGCGGGTGTTATCCCGGCAGCACTGATGCCGTTTCGTCAGGATCTGAGCATCGATGAGGCCGCCTTGCGCCGTCATATGCACGATATCGCCAAGACACCTGGCATCAGTTCGATCTGTATCAACGGTGTTTCACAAGAAGTGCCGGCATTAACTCTGGAGGAACAGAAGCGAAGCTTGGACATCATGGTCGACGCAGTGGGTGATGATGTGCCCCTCATGCACGGCGTATACGCACACGGTGCCGCAGACGCTGCGAAGATTTCACGCCAGGCCGATGCCGGCGGGGCGTCGTGTCTGCTTGTATTTCCCCCGGCCGTGTTCACCCGCGGATCCGAGTTGCGGCCGCAAATGACAATCGATCACTACAAGGCGATCGCAGACGTCACTGATTTGCCGCTCGTGGTATTTCAGTTCGAAATGAGCTCGGGGCAAGGGCACTCCCTTGAGACTTTGCTGCGACTTACGGAGGAAGTTCCTTCGGTGCGGGCGATCAAGGACCGGAGCAATGATCCGGTCATGCACGAGCGTAATATCCGGGTGCTGCAAAATCTGCCGCGGCCTGTGAATGTTCTGACCACGCACAGTGCTTGGTTGCTAAGCTCGCTCGTACTGGGGTGTAACGGGATTTTGTCAGGCTCGGGAAGTGTCATTGCGGATTTGCACGTCGCCTTGTGGCAAGCCGTCCAGAAGGACGACCTGACGACCGCGCGCGAGCTAAACGACCGTATCTATCCGCTTGCTCGTTGCTTCTACGGTGCACCAGTACTTGATATGCATACTCGAATGAAAGCTGCCCTTCACATGCTGGACAGGTTGCCAAATGACGTCGTGCGCTTGCCGTGGATCGGACTGGAGGAAAAGGAGTTGGAGCAGGTACGACAAGCGCTGCGAGATGCCCGTTTGCTCTAGGCGGGGCTAGGAAACGAGTACCTGCTAGTTCGATGCTGGGATTCAACGGGGGAGCACACCCTGGACACGGCATCCACGATGAGCAACGTAATCGGGCGCCGACCTCGTCGATTTCGCGAGCCAATAAATCCGTGAGGAGACTTGATGCACACCGTTTCAGCAAGTGGCGTTGCGCCAGCGTTGGAGCATACGATTAAGGAACGGGACCTTGTTTACCGCAAGATCAAGTGGCGACTTATGCCGTTCCTGTTCATCTGCTACTTCGTCAACTATCTCGATCGTGCAAACATCGGCTTCGCGAAGCTTCAATTCGTCAGCGACCTGCATTTCACAAACGCCATATACGGTCTGGGAGCAGGACTTTTTTTCGTCGGCTATGTGATCTTCGAAATTCCAAGCAACTTGTTGATGCAGCGGATTGGAACCCGCGCCACGATCTCACGCATCATGTTCTTATGGGGCGCCGTGTCCGTATCGATGGCTTTTGTACGCACTCCGGGCGAACTATACGTCGCTCGTTTTCTATTGGGCGTCGCAGAAGCCGGTTTCTTCCCTGGCGTTATCCTCTACATGACGTATTGGTTTCCGACCAGCAGGAGGGGCCGGATGACGTCGCTATTCATGACTGCACTTACGGTAGCCGGTATTTTTGGCAATCCACTTTCCGGATTGATCCTGGCCAAATTGCACGGGTTCCACGGGTGGAGCGGGTGGCAGATGCTCTTCATCCTCGAGGGGCTTCCCGCCGTTCTATTAGGTATTTCGGCGTGGTTCTTCCTGGCCGATTCGCCCGATCGCGTTGCGTGGTTGAGCGCGCGGGAAAAGGAAATAGTGGCTTGGGACATAGCCTCCGATAGCGCCCTTATTCTGCGTCGCGAAGCGTCGTTTCTTAGTGCTCTTGTTGACAGAAAGGTTTATGTTGCCGGATTTGTGTCGTCTAGCATGTTCGCGGCTTCCGTTTCCATTGCGCTGTGGGCCCCTTCCTTGATTAAGGGGCTGGGGGTTCACGATGTCGGGACAGTCGGTTTCCTGACGGCCATTCCATACGCGGCATCCGCCTTTGGCATGTTCTTTATCAGTCGCAGTTCGGACAAGCATTTGGAACGCCGCTGGCACGCAGCGATCGGGACGACGGTTTGCGGCGCCTGCCTGATCATCCTGCCCTTTGCGGAAGGCAGCGTCGTCGCGACGGTTGTATTGCTGTCCGCCGCAGCAGCGGGTCTTTATGGGGCAATCGTCGTTTTCTGGACAATTCCTCCGGCCTACCTCTCAGGAGCCGCAAAAGCGGGTGGGATCGCGTTGATCAGCAGTCTTGCTGCTGTGAGCGGTTTCTTTGCCCCCACGTTAGTAGGCGCCGTGCAGGCGAGTACGGGCAGTCTGTACATAGGGTTGGCGGGCGTCGGTGCCGCGGCAGTATTGGGCGCTGTTGTTCTGTTGGCCGGCATTCCGGCTTCCGCGATCCGCGAAGCGCAAGAAAATTCTGAACACTAGGTCCGCTATTCGCTAAACAGTCATGGAACTGACGCGATAGTGACTCGCATATTGGTCATAGGGACTTTGTTTTCGATCTCCATACGCGCACGCATCGGGTGCGTCTCGCGTTTGCTCCCTTGCCTTTTCGCTGCGACTGCTCGTGCTCGATGTGCGGCTCTGCTTCGTAAGCTTGAAAATGACAGCATTACACTTGATAATGTCACTTCAAAAAAAGAAGCAGCAAAGCATTTGGTGGTGTAGATTGACAGTCGTGGTCATCGTCTCGCTGAGCGGATTGACTGCATTTTCAGCCTGGCACTCCGTGCGAAGCAGAGCGCAAAAGGAAACGTATGGACCGGTTTCAAGCAATGAAGATGTTCACGAGAGTCGTCGAGACCAACAGCTTTTCCAAGGCTGCAGATTCGATGGATCTTCCTCACGCGTCTGCGACGATGATCATTCAGAAACTGGAAGCGCACCTGCATGTGCGGCTTTTGCAGCGCACCACGCGGCGTTTGAGCCTTACGCCAGAAGGGGCGGAGTATTACGAACGTTGCGTGCGCATTCTTGCTGAGGTCGATGAAACGGAAGGATCGTTGACAAATAGTCGAAGAGGGCCGTGTGGGCGGCTGCGCGTAGATATGCCGGGATCTATCGGTCGATTGGTCATCATGCCGCGGATCGAGGACTTTCGAAAAAACTTCCCTAATATTGATTTGATGGTCAGTTTCGGTGATAGAAACGTTGACCTTATTCAAGAAGGCGTGGATTGCGCGATCCGGGTCGGGGTGCTGGAGGATTCGAGTCTTGTCGCTCGACGTCTGGCCTCGTTACCGACTGTCACGGCGGCGAGCGCAAGCTATGTTGAGCAGTATGGCGAACCCGAAAACCTGGACGATCTGATGCAGCACGTCGCGGTGCATTATTTTTCTAGCGGGACCGGGAGAGTCCGTCACATGAATTTCATTGTTGACGGAAAGGCGGTTGAGGTGAAAGTTCCCGGCACTATCGCAGTGAGTGACGCCGAAGCCTACGTGACGTGTGGACGTAAGGGCGTTGGGTTGATACAGTCCGCACAATTTATTGTCCAGTCGGCATTGGAATCCGCAGACATGCTGAGGATCCTACCGCAGTTTGGTACGCCACCTATGGTGGTCTCGGTGGTGTATCCGCACAACCGCCACCTTGCGCCAAAGGTACGCGTATTCGTCGAATGGGCAGCCTCGATATTCAATGGCTACTTGCCAGCTACACTCGCCATTGAGGAAGGGGAGTTATCGGTCGTGCCGAGCAATGTGCTTTCGCTGATGCATCAGAAACCCGTTGTAGCCCGTGAGCGCTTAACAGAATGTGTTCGATGAGGTTATGTTTCCAAGCGGTTGCTCACGGACCGGCAGGGCGTTATGCGAGCATGGCTCTGCTCGTTTCTATGGTGCTTGAGGAAGCATCGGGCCATCTATAGCATCACAGACAGGACGATCGAACGCGCGTACGCCGTACGCCCGCAATGGCCGTTTTTTCGTCGACAACGACATCGATTTCTTTGGCATCGTCAGTTTGTTTCGATCATGAACTGGGCCAAAATGGCAGCCAACTTAACTAACGGGATTGGGCGCGGTTGCGCCTGACCAAAAATAATGCCAAGTGGTGAAGTAAGCATCAACGTTGAAGATGTGTCATTTGAAGGGTATGCGCAGACCATATCGGCACGAACCTACAGGCACTCTACCGAAGAAATTTTGCCCATCATCGTCTTATTTCATGGCGGCGGATTTGTTGGCGGTTCAATTGAAGACGTAAATCTGGCCGCAAGGTCCATTGCTCATGACACGCGGGCTTGGGTCATTTCGGTAGCGTATTCGCTTGCGCCAGCTTTCCCGTTTCCGGCGGCGCTCGAGGATGGCTATTGTGCTCTGAAGTGGGCAATGGCGCACGCGCGTGAAAAAGGCGCTGATCCGAAACGCATAGGTGTCGCCGGGCATGATGCAGGCGGTAACCTTGCTACCTGCCTTGCGGCAGTCGTGCGAGACCGAAAAGAATTCCATCTTTCCGCTCAGGCTTTGCTTGCGCCGCTCCTGGATCCAAGTATGACCTGGGTCGTCATTGATTCCGTCCTTGTGGAAGTCGATCTTGACGCGCGAGTACGGGCGAGCAACTATGCCGCGTACCTGAAGAAATTCTCTCAGCGTCTGCACCCTTACGCCGCACCGATTGAGTCGCGCAGATTGTCGGGCCTGCCGCCAGCTTGGATCGCAACGGCTGGCAATGACATTCTCCACGTCGAAGCCGAAAAGTACTCCTACGAGCTTATTGCCGCAGGAGTTCCGACCGAGGCTACGCGCTATGGGGATGTAACACACAACAGCTTAGTTTCTCATCGCCCGGCCATAGACGACATGGTTGAATTTTTTAAGCGGAGACTCAAGGTCTCGTCAGGCAGCAGATGACCTTGTCTGGAACACATCAGACTGTGCAATACGGTGTGTATCGCTTGGCGGATAACCGAACTGAGTCTTATACGCGCGGCTGAACGCCGCTTCAGAACCGTACCCAGCGTTGTGTGCAACCTCGGTGACTTTGAGCTTGCCGGTGCGCAGCAGGTCGGCCGCGACCGTTAACCGCCAGCGCGTGAGATAGCGCAATGGCGGTAGTCCCACGGCAGCCGTGAATCGATCTGAAAAAATGGATCGGGACATAGCTGCGATTCCCGCGAGCGACTCGACTGTCCATGCCCGTGAAGGTTGCAGGTGTATCGCGTTTAAAGCACGGCCAATGCGTTCGTCGCTCAACCCGGACAGCCATCCGATACGATCACCATGATGGTTGACCCAAGTTCGCAATGTGCGAATGACAAGGAGATCGATTAGGCGCGAGATCATGAGCAAGGACCCCGGGCTGGCATCGCGCGATTCTTCGGTAAGAAAATGGGAGATAGCCGCTAACCAAGGTGGGACGCCCGCCTCGTCGCACTGTAGGTGAATGAGCCCCGGGAGACCAGATAAGAGCGATTGCAACGGACCGCCTTCGAAATAAAATGCTCCCGCAAGGAAACGGGCCGCCACATCACCGCGCGTACCCCATTTCTGTGTTCGTGTGTGCAAAGCGGGCAAGAAGGACACCTCCGCCTCGAAGCGTTCGGCCGTCGCTTCGCCCGGTTTCGCTCCAAGCGTATGGCCGTTTCCATGGGGAAGTAACACCAGGTCACCCGCCTGCAACAAGACCTGCTGGCCATGCGAGTGCGAGATCACGACCTCGCCTGAATGCATATGCAGGAAGCTAGCCGGGCCCGCCGCAAATCTTACTTCCGCAGACACTCCGAGTTCACCGTCAAAAACCACATCGCCACGCAGGCGGATGAATTTTAGTATCTGTGAAAGAGCGTCATCGCCCAAGGGAAGCGGCCGTTGCAGCTCTGGCTCGTTTGAAAAAACGTTATTGATAGCAGCGTGCTGGGGCGGGATATTTTCACTGGCCAATGTATCCTCTTGTCGCTTCGGACGGTGGAAGATAGCAATAGTTCGCTATAACCGAATTGCCTCCGCTGATCGGGTAAAAAAGCGGCGTAGGCGGAAAGGCGACATCTCACTGGTTGACTGTGGGATTCCGTTAGACCTTATCGGGTGGCTTGCGTAAAACCAACGCTATTAACACACCAACGACGCCAGCGACGGCAGCGATTCGATAATTGTCCGCGAGGGCGAGGGTTGTCGCCTGGATTCGAATCGCGCGATCGATAAATGCATACACAGGAAGCGGCGCAGATAGCACGCTGATAGGGGCGGCCGAGAAGATTCCTGCCTGGACGAGTATTCTCTCAAGCGATTGAGCATCGAAATTGTTTAGATGCATGCCGAGGTCGTTCGAATACATCTGCTCGCGAACCCGTTGCGCGATCGCGATGGATGTAGTGCCCAGTTGACCTCCGAACAGCCGGGTCGTCTGTAGCAGTGCACCGAATGTCAGCGCGTATTCCGGCGAGAGGTGCTTGATCAGAAAATAGACCGAGGAGGTGACCACCATGGTTTGTCCGATCCCCTGAAGCAACTGTGAAGGAATGAAGTTCCCTTCCACCCAATCGGGCGTGATGTTGGCTCCAAGCAAGAACGCGATTGTGACTATGGAAAACCCAGCGAGTATGACGCGACGAGCGTCAATGTGGAGCAGGAGGAACGCAACAAAAGGAGCGGCAAAGATCTGAGGGAAGGCAACCCAGCGGAGGGTTTCGCCAATCTGAAGGGGTCTCAGATTGTGGACAATTCCGAGGAAAATAGGTGGAATGAAACTCGTATTGAGCAGCGCAAAGCGAGTCAGCAAAGTGAGCATCAAGAGCAGGGCTATGTTGCGCTTTAGCAAATAGCCAAGCGCGATTCCCGGCGATTTCGCCAGGAGTTCTCGTACAACGAACGTCGCGAGAAGTAGCGCCCCGGCGTACAGCATTGCGGTCACAAACCCTGACTGAAACCAAAATAGCCGCTCACCCTGATCCAGCCCGACAAGCAGGCAAACAAACCCGCCGGCGCCCAGCAGCATGCCGGCGTGATCTCCTCGCAACGTCGACGGAGGATAGGGCTCCTTCGGAATGGACAGCGCCACGAACGCAATAAAAGGCAGTGTCAGTGCAGCATTCTGCCAATAGAACCAGTGCCAGGTAAGATGCTCGCTGTACCAGCCTTCCAGTGTCGCGGAAACGTTCAACGACATCTCGATGTTCATTGCGTAGGCTGCGATACCAAAAGGAAGCCATCGTGGAGGCAGCGTTCTTGCGATAACCCCAATCGCAACTGGTACGAACACGCCTGATGAGAGCCCGGATACCACCTGAATGAAGATCAGAGTCGCAAAGTTGGGGGAAAAGGGCAGCGCCACTTGCGATAAAAAAAATATCACCGCCCCGTAGATGAGCAGTCTGCGAACCCCGGTCACAAACGCGGCCCAAACTGCAATGGGGCCGATAAACATCTGGCCGGCATTGAACGCCGTATTGATCCAGGCTCCCTGGTCAAAACTTATTCCAAGCGCACCGCGGAGGTCTGCTAAGCCTAACGACGTCAGGCGCGACGTGAACGTCGAAATAATAGTGCCAAGCAGTACAGCCGCAATTGCCGCGTACGGACGCAGGCTTTCCCGCGCTATTCCAGCAACGATATGAGGATCGACCCGCTTAGTGTCTCGTTCCATTGCCGATGCAGAGTCTGCCCTGTACACTTGTTACTTCAAATATGAAAGCGTAGCATACGCCATGTTTAAGAATTCGCAAGCCGAGGAGTAAAAATATCGTGGACGTGACTGACAGCGCAGTATCGGCGTCGAACCGGCGAAGGGTGATAGCGATCCTGGGTTTGGTTGCGTTCGCGGTCGGACTCGGCGGGGTTCTTGCCTATGCCTACGGGTCGGGAGATCGAGGGACCGACGACGCCTACGTCACTGGGCACGTCCACACTATCGCTGCGAGAGTGAATGGGACGGTTGAACATGTGCTGGTACAGGACAATCAGTTCGTCCATGCCGGAGACAAGCTCGTACAACTTGATACGCGTGACTTCGACGTTCGCGTTGCTCTGGAAAGATCGAGGGTCGAGCAAGCGCAGGCTGATCAAGCGAAATCGCGAGCACTGATAGCACAGGCGAGGGCGGCTATTGTGGCGGCCGACGCAGACGCGAAACGTGATGATCTCAACTTTGGGCGCGCGCAGGAACTTACGCAGGAGACACCTCGTGGTCTGTCACAACAAGAATATGACGCAGCCGATGCAACAAGGAAATCCGCTGCCGCACGCGTGCTTCAGGCTCAGGCGCAACTAGTCATATCCGAAGCCACACTGGCTTCGTCTGTCGCCACTGAGACTCAAGGCAGGGCGAACCTGCGCGATGCTTCCCTTCAATTGAACTATACGGATGTTGTCTCACCTGTTGACGGTTTCGTCGGCAAGAAGACTGTTGAGACCGGACAGCGAATCGTACCGGGTCAGGCCTTGCTCGTCGTGGTTGAGAAGGACGCGTGGGTGGTCGCCAATTTTCGCGAGACGCAATTGAAGCACGTGCATGTGGGCGATAGGGTGAGCCTTCGCTTCGACGCAATGCCGGATTTGGTGCTGACGGGGCACGTACAAAGCTTCGCGCCTGCCACTGGAGCGCAGTTTGCGCTGTTGCCACCGGATAACGCGACTGGTAACTTCACCAAGGTGGTCCAACGCGTTCCAGTAAAGATACTGATCGACGATCCAGATCTTGCAAGCCGGCACATAGCGCTTGGCATGTCTGTGACCGCCAGGCTAAGTGCCCAAGGCAAGAGCCCATGACGCGGCCATACCTTTGGCTGCTGGGTGCAGTCTGCGTAGCATCAGGGTGTACTTTGAGTACTCAGCCGCTGCCAGATCTGGCCCTGAGCGGTCAGCCTTTTCGACACAGCGAAGCAGCGGTGATTGCTGGAAATGTTGCGCAACCTGGCGCTGCCTCGGGCCCGGCGAATTGGGTCATTCTTTTTGCTGATCCGCAACTGACTGCTCTGGTAGATTCCGCCCTGCGGGAGAACCTGGAAATCAAGTCTGCCAACGCCCGCATTGCCCAGTCCAGGGCGCTGTTGGACGTCGACAAGTCTTACATCCTTCCCACCGTGCGTACGAGTCCGGGCTTCAATCGAGGCCGTGTCTCTGGCACTGTTGATGAAGCACTCCCGCAGCGAACGCTTCACAACTGGGCCTTGCCGGTGGATGCAAGCTATGAAGTCGATCTGTGGGGGCGTTTGAGGGGTGAGGTAGCCTCGGGTCGCGAGAGTCTTCTTGCCTCACAAGCCGACTCTGATGCAGTGACCCTACGTATTTCGTCTGAGGTTGCGAGTGATTATCTGACACTCAGATTTGTTGATTTCGATCGCACCGAGTTGCTGCATTCAATCGAGCTTCGCCAGACTGCGCTCGACTTGATCAACAGGCGAGTGAGGGCGGGCTCGGCAGGCGATCTCGACGCCCTTCGCGCTACGACAGAATTGAAGACCGCCTCTGCGGAACTGGAAGAAAGTGACCGGCTCCGCGAAAATCTAGTCGATGCTATCGCTGTGCTGACGGGAAGGTCAGTTACCGATCTGTCAATCGCGAACAGGCTGGATGAGGTGGTCGTCCCCGCGGTGCCGGTGGGATTGCCGTCTGATATCCTGGAAAATCGCCCGGATGTCTATTCAGCTCAGCGCCGCCTGGACGTAGCGTCGTTACAGATCGGTGTGGCGAAAACGGCATTCCTGCCGTCGCTGACCCTGACTGCAAGCGGCGGATTCGCAAGCGACAGCTTGCGAAGCTTTCTTGACCGCAATAACTCGATGTGGGGGTTGGGAGTTAGTGTGGTTGAAACAGTGTTCGATGGTGGACGACGTCAAGCCGCGGTGGATTCAGCAAAAGCCGGATACCTTATTGCAGAGGCGGACTACCGTTCAACGACACTTCAAGCGTTCCGCCAAGTGCAGGATGCTCTCAACGATATCGCCGCGCAACGTCTTCAGGCGGATGACTATGGTGCCGCGTCGGTCGCGTCTTCTCAAGCCGCAGCACTTTCGCGCAGCCGATACGAACATGGCTACGTAAGCTATTTCGAGGTCGTGGATTCCGACCGCAGCGCCCTCGCCATTAAGCGCCAACTAATCCGGACTCATCAGGCGCAGGCGGTCGCTACTGTGTCGCTGCTGCGGGCGCTTGGCGGTGGATGGGATGGGGTCCATCCAGATCGATGAATTTGCGTCATGCGATTCGTGAAGCCGTCGGCCGGGTCCGCTGACCTACACGACTATGCCGTTCTCGACACCTTCCTGATTAGCGCTACCTTCTTTTCCCCAGGCACCCGAGCGACCGTCAGCTGAACTTTTTTTGCAACCGGTTTGGCGGTTTTGACTTGCGGTGTAGTGGACCCCCCGTCTTTGCTTTTGGCGAAGCTTTAGTTTTGACAGCCACCGCTTTAGCTTTAGTTTTGGTAGTCACCGCAGTTTTTTTTGCAGGCGTATCAATGGGTTTTCCCCTGTTCGCCTTGAAAGCGGCAACCCTCGCTTCCCGCTCCTTAGTAAAGGCCTTGCTGACCCTACTTTCGGTGTCAGCGAAAGAAAACGGCTTTTTGCTTCGCGGGACTTGCCACAATGCATCCATGGTCTCTCCCGTTTTTCTATAGACCAATGCGACGGCCGGCTCATTTCCTTCGTGTGGTCCACCCCAGCGCAAAGCCCAAGCCCGAATTGCGAGCAAGACGCCGTCTAGTTCTTTGCCTTTCTGGGTGGCGTAATATTCGAAACGCCTCGCATGCTCACTGTATTGTCGACGCTCGATGACCTCGTCTTCCTCTAGCCGCTTCAGCCGCATGGAGAGAAGGTTCGAAGACATGCCGGTCTGCGCCTGGATGTCCTCGAACCGCCGAACACCCATGCTGATTTCTCGCATGATCAACAGTGTCCATCGATCCCCAAAGACCGACAAGCCACGGGCAATATCGCAAACACTCTCTGACGTCGAATCCCAGCTCATCGCAATTTCCTTCCAAATAATTCGCGCCGTCTACTTAGCACCGCCGCTCTGTCACTATAGCCTTGAAACGACCGCTATCTTTGGACCGAGACGCTGAGTAGCTCTTTAATATGAAGGCACGAAAAAATAGGTGCTATCCATATATATTATAGCTCAGGGCCGGAGCGTGGCGCGTTCGAGTTCGGGCGACGTGCCTTTTCGGACGCTTGTCGACGATAACCTCAAACGGCGTGTGGCTCGATTTTTTGGAGGACGGGGGTGACGTGATCGGGAAGAAATGGCCGTTAGGCAGGGTCTTAGCCCTTAGTTCAAGGCCGCCGTGAAAAGATACGCGACTACACGCGAGAGGGATCTGCGTTGGCAGTTTGGCACTTGGCCAGCTTGAGGACTCGGATGTCCGATTACAACGACCAGGGAATGCGGTATTCCCCAGTCAGACAAGACTCCGAGATGAGACGCTGCTCGAACGCGTTCTATTGATGCAAGCAATATCTTCCATTATGCAGCCATCAGTCTTCCAGATTCCATCGCGCGGTTCGGAAGCTTCATGAAAACTGCAGGTCCTCCTTTGTCACTGGTGACTTGATTGTTTGTTGAGGTGGGTGCAAGTTCGTCAATGAGATGATCGATGAGCCTGCGCACCCGCATGGGTTCAAGTCGCCGTGGCCGATAAACAAGGTTGACTTCAAGCGATTTCGACGCCCATCCGGAAAGCACTGGCAGCAAGTTTCCCTGTTGCGCCAGGAAGGAAGGCACAAGCGCTATGCCGGCACCGTGGATGGCCGCGCCAATTAGCGCGTCCGCATTATTGGCCCTCAGTGATCCGTTCCTCGGAATCGAGAACCGACCGGAGCCGGACGCTTCGAAAAGTTCAAGCGCTCCGCAGGTCGCTCGACTCGAAAGCGCCATGCAGTCCTCGGGTATTAGCTCGCTCGGATGGCGAGGCCTGCCTACGCGATCCAGATACGCTTGGCTTGCATACAGTCCGGTTTGTAGCGGTTTCAGCGAGCGTGCGATCAACATATCGGGGATGACACGGTCAACCGAGATAGCGATGTCGGCAAGATCGCTCAAGGCATCGATGTCGCTGTCGTTCGCATGAAGGTCCACATCGATGTTGGGATTCTCGTTCATAAACATCGCAAGCATACCGCCAAGACGCTGCAGGCCAAACAGCGCAGGTGCATCGATCCGAACGCAGCCACATGCGTCCGTGGCGTTTTGCTTTCCCATGAAAGCCAGCTCTTCATATGAACCGATGACGGCCGTCGCGCGCTCGAAGAAACACTGTCCAAATGGCGTTAAAGACAATTTTCTAGTGGTACGCACTATAAGACGTGCTCCCAGTTCCGACTCCAAATCCTGAACTACTCGGGTAGCAATCGATCGGGAGACGTTCAACGCGTCGGCCCCCCGTGAAAACCCCTTATGTTCGACGATGGCTTTAAAGACCTCGAGTGCTTTCAGGCGATCCATTGCTACTCTCCAAGTTGGCCCGCTTGCGGACCGAATGCGATTATGACAATTACGTCGTGTGGGCGGCGCATCGCTTGCATTCGTCCGCTTGTCGCAATGTTGGTGTGCGCGGGAAGGAACGTCGAGTTAAATGGTATTAATGGTTGTTACCCCAGCTATCCATTTGGGCGAGGCGGGAGAATACCAACCGCTTCGGGGTGCCACCGTGCCAGCCCGATTGGTCATCGTTCACGCCCAGGTAATTGTCATTTCACCGATTCACTCTGAGTCTTGCGCATGCTTGCGCGTAGCATTGGCAGAAACGGGTCGAGGCAACCTATTGCGCGTGCCGGGAGCGTGGGGTTCGACGGGGCTCGCAAGATAGTTTTTGGACTTACTCCAAAAAAATAAGCGAACGCTTCAGAAGCCAATCCGAACTGCCTGGCGGACTTCAATCGCCCGTTTCCGTACGACCCGAGCGGTTCTTTTCTTTAAGGTGTCAAACGTTTCTTGACATCAATGGTTTATGGCTTCAATATTTGAAGTATAAATTACAGCCTCGTGCTTTTCGACTGCTTACGAATGGCATGCAGCAAGGTAAAAGCTTAACAAGCTCGCAGGTTTTCGTTGCGTTGTTAATTCGCGAGACCTTCCATGGTTTTGTAACACCAATCCCGAGATCCATATGACAAACCCAACCTACCCTACGAACGTCTCAGCATTGATTCTGGTCGACGTCCTCAACGACTTTCTGTCACCGGAAGGCAAGATCAATCCTGGAATCAAGGATCAGATAGAGAAAGTCAATTTGATCGAAAATCTGACCCGTTTGATCGCTGGCGCGCGGGCTGCAGGCGTGCAGATTGTCTATGCGCCACATGGATTGCATGAACACAGTTTCGATAATTTCAAATATGTTCCAGTGCGAATGCAAAGAGCGATGGAACATAAGATGTTCTGGGAAGGAGAGTTCGGCGCTGACTTCTATGAGCCGTTTCGCCCCCAACCTGGCGACATTGTGACGGGTCGTCACAAGACATTCGACGCCTTTATGGGTACCGACATGGACGCGCAGCTCAAGGAGCGTGGCATCGAAAAGGTGATCTTGGCTGGATTGACATCGCAGACCTGTGTTGAGGGAACGGGCCGACACGCAACCGAGGCGGGCTATCACCTGACCTTCCTGAAGGACGCAGTTGCGGAATTCACCGAAGAAGCTCACAAGGCCGCTCTCGAAATTTCTTACCCGACTTTTGGCCACGAAGTCCTGACCGTTGACGAATTCCTGGCGGCCATTTGCAAGCCGGGGGAGTGACTTCGCTTATTTTGCCACCGCGGGTGGCGCGCTCAAGAGGCTAGGCTCGTGCTAGGACCCGGATTTGAACTTGAGTCCGGGATCAAGTGCCATCGCTTCCACGATTTGCTCGCGCAGCCATCGGTGCGAAGGATCGCGATGTGAACGTTCGTGCCACACCATTCCCATTGTAAAACCGGGCACGTTGATCGGGGCGTTAACTCGCTTCAGCGTAAGCCTGTCGCATACGAGTCGAGACGGTAACATCGCCACCAGGTCGGTATTTTCAATCACGGAGATCGCGACCAAAAAGTGTGGAACGGAAAGCACCACACGGCGCGACAATCCTGCTGCGTCCAGGACCGCGTCGGTCACGCCCTGAAAACCGCCACCGCTTGGCGAAATGACGACGTGCTCCATGCAGCAGAATTGTTTGATGGTAGGGCGCCGATTGAGCTGCGGGTGGCCGATTCGTCCAACCAAAACGTAGTGCTCATCGAGGATTTTTTGTGCCCTCAGCCCGCTTGGCACGGAGTCCATGGTTTGCAAACTTAAATCGATCTCGCCGTCTTCTGCCCGCTTGGCCATGTGCCCCGGATTGCTCTCCAGGACAGCCAGGCGCGTTCCGGGAGCGCTGATTCGAATCCGTTTGAGCGTCGGAAGGAGAATAGCCAGTTCTCCGTAATCTGCTGCTGCCACCCGCCACGTGTTCGAGGCAGATGCAGGGTCGAACACCTCGTTCGCCATCACGACGCGCCTCACGTTTTCGAGCGCGGCCCGCAACGGCTCGCGCAGCTCGTCGGCGCGCGGAGTGGGCAACATGCCTCTGGGGCCTGGCAGCAGGAGAGGGTCATTGAAGGCTTCTCGCAACTTGGCTAGTTGAACGCTGACAGAGGGTTGAGACAAGTTGAGACGCGCGGCGGCACGCGTTACGTTGCGTTCGTTGAGCAACACGTCGAGTGTAATCAGAAGGTTTAGATCAAGTCGATGGAAATTGTGCACGTCTATACCTGATATTTCCAGAATTCATTTCATTTATACCAGCCTCGGCTATACGCTTGGAAGCACAGTCAATCTTATCAGGGTATATATGAACGTCCTTATCGTCTACGCACATCCGGAACCCACGTCACTCAATGGCTCGCTGTTGGAGTTCATGGTCAAACGCTTTGAAAGCGGTGGCCACACGGTTCAAGTTTCGGATCTTTATGCCATGAAGTGGAAGCCTACGTTGGATGCGGACGACTTCCTGAATCGCGATCCTGGTGCGCCTTTCGACGCCATGCGTGATTCCAAGCGGGCCTATGCGGCCGGTCAACAGACCGACGACATTACGCGAGAGCAGGAGAAACTTCTGTGGGCTGACGCGGTGGTCATGCAGTTCCCGTTGTACTGGTACTCAATGCCAGCGATCATGAAAGGCTGGGTCGAGCGCGTCTACGCCTACTCGTTTGCGTATGGCGTCGGCGAACATTCGGATAAGCGCTGGGGCGATCGCTTCGGCGAGGGCAAGATGGCCGGAAAACGTGCAATGTTGCTCGTGACGGCAGGTGGCAAAGAGTCCCACTATAGCCCGCGTGGCGTCAATGGACCGATGGATGATCTACTGTTTCCGATCCACCACGGCATTCTTTACTACCCGGGATTCGACGTGCTTCCTCCGTTCGTCGCTTACAAGATCGGACTCGGGCGAGTAGATGCCGACCTGTATGTCTCGTTGACAGAGTCACTTGGAAAACGAATTGATGAATTCTGGACGGCCGAGCCAATTCCGTTTCGATCACAAAACGGAGGAGACTACGACATTCCCGCACTGACATTAAGGCCGGAGGTCGCTCCAGGGCAGATTGGATTCGAGGCTCATCTTCGATCCGACACGAAATCCTGAAGCGGCTACCGGGATTACACGTTGCGGGCAACGTGTGTATTGGGTTCAGTCGTCGAACCTTCTCCACTCCTGCATCCCAGCGACATTGCGTCGCCGGGATTCACTTTCGCTGACGGGTTGAGGGGGAAAGGCTTCCGCGCCCATCATCCACCGCGCGGTGGCGCGCGCTATCCGGCGGCCAAAGCGTTCTGCGGTCAATAAATCGCCGGGATGCGGTGCGTTTTCAGGCGTGCCATCGCCGAAGCTTTGAGCAATCAGGCCTAGCCAGGCGCCATTGACGTTGACGTCCGTGTACTGACTGGCGGAATAGTTGCCACCCGGCTGGTCGCCAACACCAACCCACACCATGCTCATCTGCGCTGCAAAGATCGCCATTTGTTCCAAAGCGATGAGCTTGTCGCCTGAGCGTGATGCCGAGTTGGTAAAGCCGGCCGCGATCTTGTCTTTCCACTCTTGACCGAGCCACGGGGTGAAACCGGTTTCGAGAAACAATTTGAACAACCCATGGGCGGATCCCATGTAGGTCGGGGCACCGAATACGATGGCATCGGCTTTAGTCAGACGGGTCATGATTTCGTCATCGTGCCAGCGACCATCAGCTTGCAACTGACTGGACTTAATCTCAATTAGCTCGGTCGTTGTACCGGGGAACGCGTCTGCTCCCTGCTTGATGTGCTCAGCGACGGTGCGAGTGTGTCCGTGACCCGACGAATAAACGATTGCAACACTGGTCATCCCTTCTCCCTGCTGTTGATGTTGAAGACAGATCTGCTTTTGAAACTTCAGGTCACCTGGTTTATGACGCCCATGAGAAGCAGCATAAGGCCGGAGAACTCCCCGGATGAAATTGAAAATTTATGGTGTAGGTATCACCGATATGGATGACAAGCGACTCGACTTAAATCTGCTACTAGCCCTGGAAGCGTTGCTTGCTGAATTGAACGTCACGCGGGCAGCGAGACGGCTGAATCTCAGTCAACCCGCGTTGAGCGCACAACTTTCGCGGCTTCGAAAAATCTTTGGCGACCAACTCCTGATACCGACCTCAAGGGGCATGCTCCCAACCGTGATGGCTTTGGATCTCGAGATGCCGCTGCGCCTGGCACTCGACCAGGCTCGCGCCCTCGTTAGTCGCGCCCAAATGTTCGATCCAGCCAGCGCGAACATGACATTTTCAATCTCTGCCAGCGATTACATGCAGGTGGCGATCCTGCTGCCGTTTCTGCTCCAGTTGAATTGCAGCGCACCGGGGCTGCGGGTGATGGTAAGGCTGGGAGACATTCGAGCGGCTGCGACCGAACTCGAACGCGGGGAGGTCGACGTGGCGTTCACGCAATCCGGGGATGTGGAAGGGCGCGACCTGCGAAACCTGGACGTCTTGACTGAGCGGTACATCGGCATTGCGCGCAAGCACACGGTAGATGATGGTGTTATGCCGATTGATCGTTTCATGGAGGCGCAACACATCATCGTGTCTCCGAACGCGGAGGGATTCGTCGGACCGACAGATGACGCGTTGTCCGCCTTCGGTCTCACCCGGAAAGTTGCGTTTGCGGTCTCATCCTTCGTGTTCCTGATCGAGGCGGTTTCCAGATGCGATCTGATTGCACTCGCGCCCGAGCGGCTGGTTGCGCGGTACACAGATCGTGTCGATACCTTTGAGCCGCCCGTTCATGTTTCGGGTTTCAGCATATCCATGGTCTGGCATGACCGTACGCACGCACACCCAGCCAGAATGTGGTTTCGAGATCAGATAAGAATGTTTTGCGCAGAAAACTAAGCGTTGCTTTTCCCGTTCCCGCAAGCTATACCTTCTAAAAAGGAAGCTATTCATCGAACCGATAGGAAGCGAGAGCTTTTTCGATTTCCAGAAATACCGGGTTCGACGTTAAGCTGCGCCGCTACTAAAGACGAACTTCGACAGAGGAAAGGACTGACCATGGAATCGGCAAAGCAGGTCATAGTAGATCGATTTGGCGGACCGGACGTTTTGAAAGTGATCGACGTGGTCATTCCGTCGCCAGGTCTGGGACAGATTCTCGTGCGCGTCGAGGCGGCCGGCGTTCTTTATGGCGACATCATGCGCCGGACCGACAAATACATTACGCCGACGCCTCTTCCTTATGCGCCTGGAACTGAGGTTGCCGGAACCGTCGCTGCATTGGGGCAGGGCGTTTCTACTTTAGGTAAAGGCGACCGCGTCCTGTGTCGGGTCGCTTCGCACGGTTACTCGCAATACACGCTCGCTGAGGCTGCTTCAGCCATCGCCTTGCCCGAATCGATCGAGTTCGGCGATGCGACTGCTCTGCTCGCGCAAGGTTTGACTGCTTACCTGCTGACTCACGATGCAGCAAACCTGAGCGGCAAGTCGGTGTTCATCGAGGCCGCGTCGGGAGGAGTCGGAATGCAGATGGTCCAGATGGCCCGCACACGGGGTGCAATTTTTATTGTGGGGTCAGCGAGTTCGCAGGAGAAACGAGATCTGGCACTACACAACGGTGTCGATCTTATGGTGAGTTCAGTGACGCCAGGATGGTCACAAGAGGTGCTCGATGCTACTGACGGCGAGGGTCTCGACATTGCTTACGAATCCTCAGGCGCCATGTTCACAGAGTTGCTCAAATGCCTGGGGCCATTTGGCACCTTGGTCAAGTTCGGGCGCGGTGTCGACGAAAGTCTGACGCTTGATCCCTCGAATCTGCTCGGGAAAAACCAGGCACTCCGCGGTTTCTATCTCCCGGGCTATTTCGACAAGATCCATTTGCCACTGATCAACAAAGCGAGCCTTGCGTTGGTGGGATCCGTGCTCCGGGGCGAGTTAAAAGTGCGGGTCGGCCACCGGTTTGCGTTGAATGAAGCCGCACTTGCACACCGTGCAATCGAGGCGCGGCTTACAACGGGCAAGGTTGTCCTGGAACCTTGGAAGGTCTCGGAGTGATGTCTTCCTCACCTGTGCAATCGCGCCGTGGTGCAGTAGGCGTCATGGCCGCTGGATGTGGAATCACGGTGGGCAACGTGTACATGTGCCAGCCACTGTTACCTGCAATGGCCTCCACGTTCCACGTAACGGCCGGGGCTGCTGCGCTGGTGGCAACGGGAGCGCAGATCGGATACGCGGTTGGAATTCTCTTTGTTATTCCGGTCGCTGACCGCGCGGACCCGCGTAAACTGATCCGCATCCTGCTCGGGCTGACGTGCCTGATGCTTATCTGCGCCGGATTGAGTCCTTCCGTACATGTGTTGGCGTTGCTGACCCTGTTGGTGGCCACAGTGACCGTCATTCCGCAGGTTCTGATTCCGATTGCAGTGTCGAGTGCGGCCGAGGGACAGTCGGGGCGAGTAATTGGTGCCATGCAGACGGGATTGGTCCTCGGAATATTGCTTTGCCGCGCGGTATCTGGCGCAATCGCGCAGTTCAGTGGCACGTGGCGAGCGTCGTATTTCCTGAGTGCGACGCTGAGTGGAATTCTGTTTCTGGTACTGCCACTTTATCTTCCCAAGCGGGCTCATGCAGCCGCTGCATCTAACGTGTCTTATCGATCCCTGTTGGCCTCGTTGCCCCGGCTGTTTATCAAATGGGGTGATCTACGTCTGTCCGCTGTTCTCGGCGCGACGGTATTCGGAGCGTTCTCGGCGTTTTGGGCCACGCTTGCCTTTCATCTTGCTTTACCGCCGTTTAACCTCGGGACTGCGCAGGCGGGTTTGTTCGGGTTATACGGTGCAGCAGGAGCAGTTCTCGCGCCCTTGTGCGGACGCTTATCGGACAAATATGGCTCGACAACCGTTAACGCAATATCTCTTGTTACGGCTGCCATTGGGTTCGCGCTGTTCCTGGTTGCTGGCGATGTGTCCATGCTGGCGGTCGTAGTCGGCGTCAATCTCCTGGACTTTGGCGTGCAGTCCAACCAGATTGCAAATCAGGCCAGAATCTTCAAGCTTGACCCTGCTGCGAGAGCTCGTCTGAATACGGTCTATATGGTGTTCACATTTAGTGGCGGTGCACTCGGCACCACGCTGGGTTCGTGGGCCTGGACCACTGCGGGATGGCGCGGGGTATGCTGCGCGGGCATGGGTCTCCTTGCAGTGGGCACCCTCTTCATTTTGATGCGGTGCTGGCCGAGGCCTCGGATCGTAGAGGCAAGATAGAAACGGAGGTACATTCAAGAACTAAGGAATCCGATTCTTTTTTTTAGATAAATTGTGTTCTAGTCTGTAACCATTTATCTATTCATTCCCTTCGGTCAAAATCCGGCATGAACAAGTCGCTTGATTGAAATCATCTCAGATGCGTGGGATACGGCGATTGGTGCAGGTTCCGAATTTCCCAGCGGCCTTTTTATTTATGTTTTATCCGTTCCAGCCGAACTGGTGCCCGACACGCGCGTAGCGTGTCGGGGCATGGTGAGGGCTGACGCAACCAGGTAGGCGACACGCGCGACTGCTTGGTCGCCTTGATGATCTAGCTTCGCCATACTGGTTACGCCCACGCCATCCACTGCGTGTTGCGGCGACTTATCGTTTCTATTGCGCATAACTTCCCGTTGGGCCGAAGCTCGTCCTCGCGACAAGTGAGCGATGCACGTCAATTTGACTTAATCGTGGAGTAGCAGATGTTCATCCGAATCAACTGGAAGGCTGCGTTGGGAGTCGCCGTTGTGTGTTTGATCGCGGCGGGAGCGATTGGAATCTATCGGGGGTCGGGCAGCCTTGTAATGAGCACGGCGACCGCCGCGAACGCTGTGCCGCTAACCGAGATTGATGCGGCTCTGGTTCTTACGCAGTCCATCACTGATTATCAGACTTACTCTGGCCGGCTTGAGGCCATTGACAAGGTCGAGGTACGACCGCTGGTATCAGGGACTATCGTCGCTGTGCACTTCAAGGATGGTGCACTGGTGAAGAAGGGCGATTCCTTGATTACGATCGATCCACGGCCCTTCGTGGCCGAAGTGGATCGTGCCGATGCCCAGTTGGCCGCTGCTTTGGCGCGTAACGGATACGCGAGCACCGATGCCGCTCGAGCTCAGCGTTTGCTGACCGACAATGCCATTGCAAAGCGCGATTATGACCTGGCGCAAAATGCTGCCCACGAGGCGTCGGCGGAAGTGAAGGCGGCCCAAGCAGCTCTGGAGACTGCCAAGATTAATCTGGCCTACACAAATATCGTTGCGCCTGTGTCGGGCCGTGTTTCGCGCGCGGAGCTGACTGTCGGAAACATCGTGTCGACCGGCGCCAGCTCACCGTTGCTAACCACGCTGGTCTCCGTGACGCCGATCTATGCGTCATTTGACGTCGATGAACAAACTTACCTCAAATACCTGAGCCATGACTCGCAACGGGCCGTGCCTGTGTCGCTTGGACTTGCAAACGAGACCGGGTTTTCTCGCGAGGGACGCGTTGAATCAGTTGATAACCGTCTTGACACGAACTCCGGGACCATCCGTGTCCGAGCGAACTTCGAGAACAAGGATGGAGCGCTGTTGCCGGGCTTGTATGCGCGGGTCAAGGTGGGCGGTGGCGCCCCCCATCGGGCGATCCTCATCGACGACGCTGCGGTTGGCACGGATCAAGACAAGAAGTTCGTGATGGTGGTCGACAAGAACAACAAAGTGCAATACAGGGAGGTCGTTCTGGGAACCGAGCATGACGGCTTGCGGGTAATCGAAAAAGGCCTGCAGCCAAACGAGCGCATCGTGTTGAGCGGTCTGCAGAGGGTTCATCCGAACGACAGCGTCAAGGCAAACATGGTTCCGATGTCACACACCGAAGTCACCGCCAAAGATGCGTCTTAGCCCGCGCGCGATAGGCATTTCGGTGTTGCCAAGTGTCCGAGTTTCGACCGCCGTCAGACGTACGGCCGTAGGGTTTCGCCTGGAACTATAGAGAGCCATGAACATTTCAAAGTACTTTATCGATCGTCCCATTTTTGCCGGAGTTTTGTCATCCGCCATCTTGCTGGGAGGTCTGATCTCCATGGTGAACCTGCCCGTTTCGGAGTATCCGGCTGTTATCCCGCCATCCGTGGTCGTGACAGCGCAGTATCCCGGTGCCAATCCGAAGGTCATTGCCGAGACGGTAGCGTCGCCGTTAGAAGAGCAAATCAACGGTGTTGAGAACATGCTGTATATGCAGTCCCAAGCTACTAGCGATGGGAACATGACGACGACAGTGACGTTCAAGTTAGGGACCAATCCGGATCTCGCACAGCAGCTTGTGGAAAACCGGGTTGCACAAGCTTTGCCCCGGTTACCCGAAGATGTACAGCGACTTGGCGTGACGGCCATCAAATCGTCTCCCACATTGACAATGGTCGTCCACCTGGTTTCGCCGAGCGACAAATACGACATTACTTATCTGCGCAACTACGCGCTGATCAATGTGCGTGACCGTCTGGAGCGAATCCCCGGGGTCGGACAAGTGACTCTATGGGGCGCAGGCGATTACTCAATGCGTGTCTGGCTAGACCCGCAGAAAGTCGCCGCTCGCGGTCTGGCTGCGAGCGACATAGTCAATTCGATCAAGGAGCAAAACGTACAGGTCGCAGCAGGCCAGATCGGAGCATCACCTACTTTACGGGACGTGCCGCTGCAACTGAACGTGAATACACGCGGACGTCTGCAGACTGAAGGTCAGTTCGGCGATATCGTTCTAAAGACCGCACCCGATGGCGCCGTCACCCGCTTGAAAGATGTTGCGCGTATCGAACTGGGTGCATCGGAATACTCGCGACGTTCGCTTCTAAACAACAAATCCGCAGTCGCTTTGACCATCTACGAGCTTCCGGGCGCTAATTCGCTGCAAATCTCGGATCACGTGCGCGAGGCGATGAAGGATCTGCAGGTCGACATGCCGTCGGGTGTCAAGTATGAAATTGTGTACGACCCAACTCAGTTTGTGCGTTCAAGTATTGAAGCGGTGATTCATACGCTCGCTGAAGCAATTGCACTGGTTGTTCTTGTCGTCATTATATTTTTGCAGACCTGGCGAGCCTCGATCATCCCGCTTCTCGCGGTTCCCGTGTCGATCGTGGGAACCTTCTCGCTACTTCTCGCATTTGGTTTTTCGATAAACGCACTGTCGCTATTCGGGATGGTGCTTGCCATTGGGATTGTCGTCGACGACGCGATCGTCGTGGTGGAGAACGTCGAGAGGAACATAGCGCTCGGGTTGTCCCCGCGAGATGCGACTTACAAAGCAATGCAAGAAGTAAGCGGGCCGATCATAGCGATTGCGCTGACCCTCATTGCGGTGTTCGTACCGTTGGCGTTCATGAGCGGTTTGACAGGGCAGTTTTACAAACAATTTGCAATGACGATCGCGATCTCGACCGTGATTTCCGCGTTCAATTCCCTCACGCTGTCACCTGCATTGGCCGCTTTGCTTTTAAGAGGTCACGACGCGCCGAAAGACTTGTTGACCCGTGTGATGGACCGAATTTTCGGCAAATTTTTTGCTGCCTTTAACCGCATATTCCGTCGCGGATCAGAGGGGTACGGGAAGGGTGTATCGAGGATTGTGAATCGCAAGACGATCGTTCTCTGCGTCTACGCCGTGTTGCTCGGTAGCGCGTTTTTGATGTCCAGGGTTGTACCGGGAGGGTTCGTGCCGGGACAGGACAAGAAGTATCTGGTCGCCATCGTTCAGTTGCCTAACGGTGCCTCGCTAGATCGCACGGAGGAGGTCGTTCGTGAGCTCGGGGATATTGCACTAAAGACACCGGGCATTGAGTCCGCCGTTCAGTTCCCCGGCATATCGATCAACGGTTTCGCGAGCTCATCGAGTGCAGCGGTCGTTTTTTTGGGCGAGACGCCCTTCGAAGATCGAAAGTCGTCTTCAATGAATGGCATTCACATCGCGGCCGAATTAAACAAGAGGCTATCGAGTATCAAGGGCGCTTTCGTCGCTGTATTTCCACCACCTCCGGTTCTCGGGCTAGGTTTTCTCGGCGGATTCAAGCTTGAGATCGAGGACCGTCAGGGGGTTGGTTACACCGCGCTCAACGACGCCACTCAGGCGTTTCTGAAACGCGCGGCGCAGACGCCTGAACTCGGCCCGTCATTTTCAAGTTACCAGATCAATGTTCCGCAACTGAATGTAGATCTGGACCGGGTCAAGGCGAAGCAACTGGGAGTCGCGGTGACCGATGTCTTCAACACTATGCAGGTGTATCTCGGATCGCTCTACGTGAACGACTTCAACAAATTTGGTCGGGTCTATCAGGTAAGGGTTCAGGCGGATGCGCAGTTTCGTGCTCATCCGGAAGATATTGGCCTGTTGAAAACCCGCAACGATAAAGGCGACATGGTGCCGCTTTCCTCCCTCGTTACGGTCAGTCCAACTTACGGACCCGATTCCGTGGTCCGCTACAACGGCTACACGGCCGCCGACGTGAACGGGGAACCGGCGCCAGGTTTCTCTTCGGGCCAAGCACAGGCCGCTGTCGAACGAATCGCCGCGCAGACGCTTCCACGAGGCATAAAATTTGAATGGACCGACTTGACCTATCAGCAAATCCTGGCTGGAAGTGCTGCGCTGTGGGTGTTTCCAATCAGCGTCTTGCTGGTGTTCATGGTTCTCTCGGCCCTGTACGAGAGCCTGACTCTGCCCTTGGCAATCATCCTGATCGTGCCGATGGGCATCTTGTCCGCTCTTGTGGGCGTCTGGCTCACTCACGGTGATAACAATATCTTTACCCAGATCGGCTTGATGGTTCTGGTGGGGCTCTCAGCCAAGAATGCGATTCTCATCGTCGAGTTTGCGCGCGAGCTGGAGATGCAGGGTCTTTCCATTATCGATGCCGCGATTGAAGCCAGCCGCATGCGTTTGCGTCCTATCTTGATGACGTCAATTGCTTTCATCATGGGCGTAGTGCCTCTCGTTCTGTCTTCCGGAGCCGGATCGGAAATGAGGCGTGCCATGGGCGTGGCCGTTTTCTTCGGCATGCTGGGTGTTACGCTTTTCGGATTGATGCTGACGCCGGTCTTTTATGTCGTGCTCCGCAATCTCGCGGGTGGTGGACATCTAGTGGACAAGCACGGTAATCATCCTCATCTGGGGGGTGTCGATGCTCCCCTGGAAGCATGAAATGGGCACGATCAACGGATCTACCAATCGGCATGCATTCAGTCACCTGGCTGTGATCTCCGCAATGGCGCTGGTAAGTGGTTGTTCTCTTGCGCCCGATTATGTACGCCCGGACGTCAATGCACCTGCTGCGTTCAAGGAAACACCTGCCATGGGGTCCGCAATTACCGGTGACTGGAAGATCGCCCAGCCGTCGGATCAAATCGCCCGCGGACAGTGGTGGACTGTATTTCAGGATCCCGTGCTCGATCGGCTGGAGCAGACGGCTCTAGATGCCAATCAGAATCTGAAGGCGGCGACCGCCAGGGTCAAAGAGGCACGGGCCATTTTGCAAACGACGCGGGCGGACCTGTTCCCAACCATCGGAGCCGGCTTCGGGCCAAGTCGCGAAAAGGTTTCGCCCACATCGTTGTTCGAGCCAGATGGGGTCAATGTGCCTGCACAGACCGTCTGGCGAGCGCAGGGCACGGCTTCGTATGAAACAGACCTGTTCGGTCGGGTCTCTGATTCCGTGAAAGCGTCGCAGGCCGAGAGCGAACAAAGTGAAGCGCTCTTGCGCTCGGTTCAACTCGCGCTGCAGGCCGACGTTGCGCAGAACTATTTCAGCGAACGTGAGCTAGACGCTGAGCTGGATGTCTACATGCAGACCGTGTCGTTACGCGAGCAGACTCTCAAACTTGCACAAAGCCGCTTCGATGCGGGGCAGGTTTCCGAACTCGATGTGGCGACGGCCAAGGCCGAGCTCGCGACGGCCCGCTCAGATGGTATGACCGTGCGAAGATTGCGGGCGGCATCCGAGCACAGCCTGGCAATTCTGCTGGGCGAAGCGCCTGCACAATTCTCAATGGCTTCGAGTCCTCTCGTGCCGGTACGCGTACATATTCCTCCGGGCGTGCCCTCGTCGCTATTGGAACGTCGGCCCGATGTGGCCGCAGCCGAGCGTGCCATGGAAGCGGCGAACGCGCGCATCGGGGTCGCTAAAGCGGCCTATTTCCCGTCCCTTTCGATAACTGGTAGCGCAGGATTCGAGGCAGCAACTTTAGGCGATCTCTTCAACTGGTCAAGCCGGGCGTTCTTACTTGGCCCGCTCGCTGGAACGGCGCTCACACTGCCAATTTTTGACGGAGGGCGCAGAAAGGGAAACCTCGCGAACGCGCGCGCTGTCCTGGAAGAAAACGCGGCCAATTATCGTCAGCAGGTGTTGATAGCGTTCCGTGAAGTCGAAGACAACCTGTCCGACCTGCGCATCCTCGAGGAACAAACCGGGACTCAGGAACAGGCTGTAACGGCATCGAGCCGGTCGGCGGAACTCGCGCGCGCCCAGTACAAGGAGGGGGCCATCACCTATCTGGACGTCATAGATGCTGACCGCACGGTGCTCCAATCGCGACGAAGCGCAGTGCAGCTTTATGGTGTGCAGGCGATCTCGACTGTGAATTTGATCAGAGCGTTGGGCGGGGGCTGGGGCGACGCGCCCTTAATATCGTCGACTATTAGTGCTCGGTAGCAGTGAGCGTGGCTTTCCGTTCCCCAACAACGACAACACGCGCGGCATCCGATAGCAGGCAACCCCATGACTCAACAATATGCTCTCGAATTTGGCCAATTCAAAATTGAGTTTCCCCAGCGAACCCTTTCACGCGATGGTGTGGAGGTCAAGTTGGGTAGCCGGGCTCTCGACATTCTGGTCACGCTTGCGGAGGCTCTTGGCGAGCTTGTCAGCAACCAGGCGCTGGTAGCAAAGGTATGGCCTGCCACGGTGGTCGACGAGGGGTCTCTGCGCGTGCATATGTCTGCGCTACGCAAGGCGCTGGATGATGGCCGTGATGGCGGGCGTCTCATTGTGAATGAAATGGGACGCGGTTATCGGCTGGCGGTTGCGGTTGCAAGGCAAACTGTCTCCGGGGGCGGGGGCATGCCGTCCGTGCAGCCGCCCACGAGACCGAACCTGCCCATGCTCGTGGGGCGCATCGTGGGGCGCGATGCGGTGATCGAGAGCCTTTGTGCCTCGCTGCTGGATCGTCGCCTGATGACCATCGCGGGATCGGGTGGCATCGGTAAAACCACAGTGGCGCTCGGGATCGCACATCGTTTCGGGGCCACTACTTCTACGCGCGTATTTTTCGTTGACTTCGCGCCAGTGACCAATCCAACCCGAGCGATTAGCGCTATCGCGCTGGCGATGGGCGTCCCGGTTTCAACGGATGACCCGCTGCCATATCTCATCGAGGCGATAGACAACGAGCCGACGCTCATGGTGCTGGACAACTGCGAGCACCTTGTGGACACCATCACCACCCTGGTTGAACGCCTGCTGCGAGGCGCGAGCGGATTGCGCCTGCTCGTCACCAGCCGCGAGCCGCTGCGTGCCGAGGGCGAGTGGGTGCATCGGCTGGCACCGCTTGCAAGCCCGGGCGACGGCTCAAGCCTTGTGATTGCCGACGCAATATCGTTTCCAGCGATCGCGCTCTTCGTTGAACGAGCGATGGCGGCGCATGACGCGTTCCAACTGTCGGACGATAATGTCTCGGCTATCTGCGATACCTGCCGCCAACTCGATGGCATTCCACTGGCGATCGAGATGGCCGCAGCTCGCATTGCGTCGATGGATGCCCATACGCTGGCAAGCAGGCTTGTCGACCGATTTGCGCTGCTGACACGCGGCCGTAGGAGCGCCTTGCCACGTCAGCAAACCCTGCGCGCGATGCTGGACTGGAGCTATGCGTTGCTTGAACCCAGCACCCAGAGCATTCTGAACCGGCTGTCGCTGTTTCGATCCGCGTTCAATATCGACGCGGCTATCGCCGTTTCTATAGACGCCGAGATTGATGACCTAATGGTGGTCGATGCAACCGCGGATCTGGTTGCCAAGTCCTTGCTTGTGAGTGAGTCGGACAAGGGTACGACGCGCTACCGGCTGCTTGAAACCACGCGGCATTACGCATTCGAAAAACTATCCGAGAGCGACCCGAAGAGGTTGATTCACAAACGGCACGCACTATACGTTTGCTCGCTGTTCGTCGACCCCGGCCCGGCGTGGGAGGGTAAGGAAAGTCGTGAGTCCACGGTGCTTCACAGCGCGAATATTGACGATGTACGTGCCGCTTTTGATTGGGCGGCGTCGCTGAAAGGAGACCCCACCATCGCCGTCAGGATTGCAGCGTTGACATCGCCGCTGTGGCTCCAGTTGTCGTTGCCGTATGAGTTCATACGACTGGCGGAACGCGGTATGGAGGCTTCCGCGCGTGCGGATTTAACCGTCTCGATCGATCACGTTCAAGTGAAAATCGCTTACGGGCACGCGATATGGCACACACGTGGTCCGATTCAGGCTATGGCGGACGCATTCGGTGAAGGACTTGTGCAGGCGAAAGTGCTGAACGACCCTGAGTTAATCATGCGTTGCATGTGGGGTATGTGGTCGCAAAAGCTGCAAAGCGGACAGTATCCGCAGAGCCTGGAGATTACCCAGGCTTATCAGCAAATGGCCTCGATGTCATTGCAGGTAGCGACCACGCAGACGGCGAAGCACACGCTTGCCCTCTCTTTGGAACGGATCGGAGAACTCGATGAATCTATTAAACTGATGCACGACGTTCTGATCGTGGACCGGGCGGGGCATGCAAACGCGGCGCAGATGGACGGTCGAATTGCAGCTTGGACGTCGACGATGCGGCTTTTGTGGTTGCAGGGACGCAGCGTCGAGGCGCTTAAGATGGCCAGAACCGCCGTTGAGGAGTCACTGACGGTCGGGCACGATCTTTCTATGTGCTTCTGCCTCACAATGGGCGCTTTGCCTGTCGCCTTATGGTGTGGAGACCGGACCTTCGGTGTTGAATTGCTTCAGATCCTGCGCAGCCGCACCAAAAAGAACGGTTTGCGGTTTTGGGACACGTGGGCTGACGGCTACGATTCCATCATGCATGGCACGCCATTTGACACAGGCCAGGCGACGCTCTACCAACTTGAGATCTTCGCTACCTGTGGCGAAGAATCGTCGATGGCTGAACTGGTCAAGTTGCGTCGAGCCGAGGAAACAACTTGGTGCCGTGCCGAACTGCTTCGCCGCGAAGCGTTGCTCGACAGTGGGAATGATTCGAATTCTGAAGTGACTTTGCTGCTCGCACTAAAGGTCGCTGCCGAGCAGAAAGCACATGCGTGGGCACTGCGCACCGCCATGTCACTTGCCTCACTAAAGCAGCGAAAGGGTGAGCTCAGCGCGGCCAAGGCCGTCCTAGCCGGTGTTCGCCAGGCATTCACCGAAGAGGACAACACGGCGGATCCGCAGGCCGCAGGCGCGTTGTTGCGCCTACTTTCATGTAATTCCATGTGAAGAATGCGGGATCGCCGGCGGCGTTAATAACGCTTTGCAAAGCTTAACTTACTTGTGTCTGCAGTCTTGGCGACAATGGGGACCTAACGCGCAATCATTTCACTGGGCAGCAGCATTGGCTTTTAGCGGCGGTCGCCTAGCGAATGATTATCGCCGGTCCACGTAAGCTCACACAAAACACCATGACGACGCACGACGCGGAACCGTTTGTACATTCTGGCAGCACGCATTCTCTATTGTCGCCGTCTTCGGCGCACCCAATTCTTGACGCCGATGTGCAGAGCTTTCTCGATGCCCAGGCGGACTCTGGGGACAAGTCTTTTTATCGACAGGACCCGGCCGCCACACGTGAAGCACTGGCAAGACTGCAGGGCAAGAGCAAACGCGATTTTGCGGTGAGCGTGGAAGACTTGCTTCTACCCACCGGTCCGAACGGGTCAGTGGCCGTGCGCATCGTGCGTCCTGCTACCGCCATGCAGCCCCTGCCGGTCGTTATCTACTTTCACGGTGGCGGATGGATCGCCGGGGATCGTCATACCTATGACAGGCTAATCCGCGAGATTGCGATCACATCGAATGTCGCCGTGGTATTCGTAGAGTACACGCGGGCGCCGGAAGCGATGTTTCCCCTTCAGAACGAAGAAGCATATGCGGCAATGACGCACGTTGCGGCGAATGCTGGTGCTTTAGGGCTTAGTCCGGAATCTCTGGCAATAGTGGGGGATGGCGCAGGCGGAAACATGGCGGCGGCCGTCGCCATTCTCGCTAAGCGCAGGCGCGGGCCGGCCATAGCGCTCCAGGTAATGTTCTATCCGGTGATGTCGGCGAGTATGGACAGCAACTCGTATCACGAGTTTCAGAACGGTCCATGGATAACAGCTAAAACAATGCAAGGTCTTGTCGACATGCAGTTTCCGCCTGAGTCACAGACCGATCTCAACGCATTGCCCCTGAATGCCAACTTCACCGAGTTGGAAGATCTCCCAGCAGCCCTTGTGATCACCGCTGAGAATGATTTGGTTCGAGATCAGGGTGAGCACTATGCAAAAAAACTCATGCAAGCAGGCGTAGAAGTCACCGCCACCCGCTACCTGGGCACCATTCACGATTTCATTAGCCTCGATGATTTGGCGCAGACATCGCCATCGCGGGCCGCGCTGATGCAAGCCTGCTCCGCCTTGCGGGACAAGCTTCATGCGAAGCAGTAAATTTTTTTACACGTCAATTATTGAAGTAACAAGCAGTAGATTGACGGCGTTACTCGGCAGGTCGGCCTTTATCCAGTACTTAGGCTGACCTCTTTTCCCTATCCCTGGAAGTAAAAATGAAAATTCTTTTTGTCATTACCAGCTCAAAGCGGGGCACGTGGCTCGCTGAGGTCGTACGCCCGTACTGGCATCTTTCAGAACGCGGCAGCGAAATTCATTTTGCTAGCCCCTCGGGTGGGACAATTGTATGGGATCGGCTTAGCGACCCATTTACAGACGGCTCGTTCGAAGCAAACGACCTTCCCAGCAAGGGTTTCCTCTCGGATAAGGCGCTTGTTGCCCGGCTTGAAACCACTATCCCTCTCGAGACCGTTAATCCAGAGGACTACGATGCAATTCATGTTGCGGGGGGGACCGGCGCGGCCGAAGATCTGTTTCCAAATGATCAGATGGCAAGAATCCTCGAGCACTTTTGGGCGACAGGTAAGCTCATCGGCACCATCTGTCATGGTTCGATAGCATTAGCCAATAACCCGGGTCGGGTTGCGGGACGGACGGCGACCGGTTTCACACTTAAAGAGGACATAGAGGCAGAGGCATTGTATGGAGCGCAGTTCGTCCCCGTCTATCCGCAGCCGGCGATGGAAAAAGCGGGCATCGACTTCGTTCACGTCGGGCCGCAAGGTGTTCGGGTTGTCGTAGACGGCAAGCTCATCACTGGTCAGAACCAGCAATCGGCATCTGAGTACGCGCTTCAGTTCAATCACGCCTTGTTCGGCGAGAATCCTGTAATAACAGTTTAGATATTCTCAGACCTCCGCTCCCGGCATAACACTTAAATTAAGTATTGGTTAGCCGGGAGCGTTGGCCACAGCGTCTCTAATCGGTGCTGTGACTGTCCATGTCGATTGACTCCGCTTAATGTCACGTGGCGTTAATTCTTGTCTCACTTAGATCAAGTTCGCGTTCCAGTCGACGCAGCACGACGTCATTTATCCGCCCGTCGCTACGGAGAGTCAACGCCGTCTGACGCTCGATGCGAAGCAGTTCGTGCGAGATCCTGGTATAGCGGGTGAATCCGTCGGACCAAGCGTTTTTTTCGTGTTTGTGCTGCAAGATTTTGAGCCGTTCCCGATGATGCTCCAGAAGGGTGTCGAACATGCGAGCGAGATGAGGATCATCAGAATTTTCGTTCGACTGCGTATCGCGAATATACGCAATGGCCGCCTCGATCATTAGCCGCCTGGCCTCTTCTTCCTCGAAGTCTTGTTCTGATTTTCTTACGAGCCCGAGTGCGCGAATCAGCGGTGGCAGGCTTAGCCCCTGCAGGACCAAAGTGACAAGAATTACACTGAACGTAAGGAAGACGATCAAATTTCGATTGGTAAAAGCTTGCCCGTTAGCCATCGTCTCGGGGAGCGAGAGCGCAGCCGCGAGGGACACTACGCCTCGCATGCCTGTCCATCCAACAACGAACAGTGCCTTTTTTGAAGGCAACGTTTCGTTTTGCTTCAAGATGCGTATGCGGATCCAGTAGGCTGCGTACGCGCCAGGATAAACCCACATTATGCGCAAAATGATGACTAGTGCGCTGAAGCTACTCGCGTACAGAAGCAAAAATTTAAAACTATATTTATGTAGCCCAGCTAGAACGACGGGAAGTTGAAGACCAATCAGTATGAAAACCAGCCCGTTCAAAATAAAGTCGAGTGCAGTCCACAACGCGGACGCCTGAAGACGAACCCCAGGCGAATAGAATTCCGAACTGTGTCGGCCCAGATAGAGCCCGCACGCCACTACCGCTAGCACGCCGGACGCATGCGCTTCTACAGCGGCAAAGTAAGCGGCGAACGGAGTGATAAGAATGACGGTCATCTCTATCGGTCCGTCGTCGATAAGCAGTTCAAATCGATGCACCAACCAGCCTACAACAACGCCAATCCCGATTCCTCCGGTGATAAGCCACGTCATTCTCCAAAGGCCTGCGTCCCACGTGGGTGAATGTCCACTGACGACTAATGCAATGCCGAATTCGAGCGCTAGCAGTCCGGTAGCGTCATTTACAAGGCTTTCGCCTTCAAGAACGTGTGTGACTCGTTCAGGCAATCCGACGCGACGAGCGATAGAGGTGGCTGCTATAGCGTCGGTAGGTGCGACTATGGCGCCAAGCACAATCCCCGATTGCCAAGTCAGAAGGCTGAAAATCGTCCCGCTTGCGAGCCCCACGCCGAGCACGGTAAAACCGACCAAGCCGAAAGCAAGCATCAGGATGCTCGCAAGGTTGTAATGAAATTCACGCCACGATGTCTGCCAGGCCGCGTGAAACAAAAGAGGCGGGAGGATTGCGAGGAACACTATGTCGGGGTTGAGGCTGATCTTCGGCAGGCCGGGTACAAAGCTGACAGCCAGCCCGGCAATAACAAGGATGATCGGGTATGCCATCCGAAGTCGCCGAGCCAGCGTCCCGAACGCGACAACGAACACGAGCAGCAGAAATAGTACCGTCTCAATTTGCCGTACATCCGCGTGAACGGTTACGTCTGTCATGTGTATGGACTAAACGCCCTGTACAAGCACGCACCGATACTCGGCGCCCTTAAATCGATGCGCGCGCGCCTCCTGGTAGGCCGTGCTTTCATACCACGCGGTTGCGTCTTCAATCGTCGGGAACTCGATGATCACCATACCCTCGATCTCTGCTCCTTCGAGTACCTTGTGTTGACCATAAACCACCCGAGACTTCATTCCAAAAGTGCCAAGCGTCGGCGCGACCATGGCGTTGTACGTGCTCAGTTCAGCCTCGTCAAACGTTCTGTCCCGGGTAAATACGATATAGGCACTCATTTTTCTATGCTCTCAGTTAGATCGAAATTATGGCTTGAACGCGCAATCGATCTTCGCGGGACGTACCGCCTGTGCGACGGAAACTATGATTGTGCCCGCGGATTGCAGTTGACAATTCGATACGCTGCTTACTTCAAAGCGTGAAAAGAAGTGAGCGGTACGTAAAGGAAGCCACGCTCAGTAGCGATTCACCACGTCAAGCACTCTTGTGGATTGGATCAGGCCGGCGCCAGTGCCTGGGTCAGTTCGGCCGTTGTATGCATGGCGTGGGCGTATAGCGGCCCACTGACCTTATGCGCTGTATGCATCTCGTCATGTCCAAACGCGGCGGTTGCATCAGTCACCAACGTGACGTGGTAACCCAGCTCCATCCCCCAACGTGCTGTTGACTCTATGCAGCTATTGGCTAGCATGCCAATCAAAATCAACTTCTGAATACCGTATTGCTTGAGTTGCTGGTCTAAATCCGTGTTCGCAAATCCACTCTGTGCCCAATGCTCTTTGATAACTACATCGCCCGGTTGTGGCTTAAAGTCGTCATGGAATTCGCCTCCCCACGTTCCTTTAGCGAATACCTGTCCCTTGCCGGCGGCAGCTTGTTGACTGTTGACGTGCTTCCATCCTTGATAGTCAGTCGGCTCGGCGCGGTGATGGGGCACAAAGAAAACCTTGAGCCCAGCTTTTCGAGCAGCGCCCATGATGTCACGTAGGTGATCGAGCAGATTGACTTGCTCTGCGATCTCCTTCACTAGCGGCCAAAGTTTGCCCTCGGCAGCCAGGAAATCGTTATACGGATCTACAAGAAGGATGGCGGAATCTTCGGCTGAATAATGGGAAGCGGTCATTGCATCGTCCAGGAATAGGAAGGGTAGGTAACAATCTGACCTCCACAGTAACGCCATTTGCAAACGTGCATTACAAGCGCGCTAGACGTGGAGGAGGGTCGGCTTTCCGTAAAACTAACTTTGAAAAGAAGGGTGGTCAAGCGTAAATCATAAGAATTCCTCAGGTTCCCGTCGACACATGTGCGTGACCATAACGTTCCCTTGAATCGTTCATGACGAATAGGATACTACCTTTTAAAAGTGAAGGTACAATACAAAGACTGCGAGGCAGCGGAATATTGGCGTAAACGTGGAGCGATCGATGAACTGGGTAACACGGCGGCTTTCTGGCCGCTTGCACTATGGATGGATTGCGCTCGGTGTCGCGTTCCTGGTGCTGCTTGCGGCCGCCGGAACACGCGCGACGCCGAGCGTCATGATGCTTCCGCTAGAGAAGGAGTTCGGCTGGAGTCGTGCAACTATCTCGTTGGCGATTTCTATCAACCTTGCTCTCTACGGTTTGACGGGACCATTTGCGGCAGCTGCAATGCAGCGCTTTGGTGTGCGCCGAACGCTGCTTGTTGCGCTCGCAGTTTTATCTGGCGGAGTTGGCCTGTCCGCGCTTATGACTAAGCCGTGGGAGATGGTACTGATATGGGGTGTGCTGGTCGGCGGGGCGACTGGGGTAGGGGCAATGACCCTTGCGGCGACAGTAGTGACCCGATGGTTCTCCACTCATCGAGGCCTTGCGATGGGGATTCTCACGGCAAGTTCAGCGACAGGGCAACTCGTGTTTCTCCCCGCACTTGCCGCAATTGCCGAGCGTTTTGGTTGGCGGCCGGTGGTATTGGTTATCGCCGTTTCTACATTGCTTGTAATCCCCTTGGTCGCCAAGTTCCTGCCTGAGAGGCCTGCGAGCCTCGGCTTGCGCCCATTTGGGGAGTCCGCCGACGCACCGCCGCCCGCTGCTCTAACTGCACGTAATCCTGTTGCCGTAGCCTTCAGCATGTTGAAGGTCGCGAGCAAGAAATCGGACTTCTGGCTTTTGTCGGGGAGCTTTTTCATATGCGGGGCAACTACGAACGGGTTTATCGGCACACATTTAATTGCGATGTGCGCCGATCATGGTTTGAGCGAAGTCAAGGGTGCTAGTGTTCTCGCAATCATTGGCGTTTTCGATCTTTTTGGAACAACGATGTCCGGCTGGTTATCGGACAGGTTCAACGCTCGCTACCTACTGTTCTGGTATTACAGTTTGCGCGGACTCTCTCTCGTGTTCTTGCCACAAGCTTTCGGGATTGACTTCTTTGGGCTTCCTGTTTTCGCTATCTTCTACGGTTTGGACTGGGTCGCGACGGTGCCGCCTACCATGCGACTAGTCACGGATGCGTTCGGTAAGGACTCTGCTCCCATTGTTTTCGGTTGGGTCGTCGCAGCGCATCAACTGGGCGCGGCCTTCGCCGCACTCGGCGCAGGCGCATTGAGAGCAAGTTTAGGAACCTATACGGTCGCCACAATGATCTCCGGAGCCATGTGCGTGCTTGCTGCAGTTATGGTGTTGAGAATCAGTAAGACCCTGCGGCACTTTTCTCCGGTGCCTGGCTAATCCAGAGGCTATCGGGCACTTGAGGATGAAATGGTGACTCTGCCGCACACGTCGACGAAAGCTAAATCGAGCGCACGCCAGCGGCTGATCGTTGCGGCTTCCGCATTGTTCTATCAGCAAGGTATCCGTGCGGTTGGGGTCGACGCAGTAGCCAAAGAGTCGGGCGTTTCCAAGACTAGCCTTTATCGTGCGTTCGCTTCCAAAGACGAGTTGGTCGTTGCTGTGATGACCGAGGAAGACAGGCACTATTGGACTTGGTGGGAGGAGTTGCAAGAACGCAATGGTGACGACCAGCGTGAATTGCTGATTTCGGTGCTCTCAGGTACTGCTAGACGAATTGGTCAGCCTGGTTATCGCGGCTGTCCTTTTCTGAACTTTTCAACAGAATTTCCTGATCATAGCCATCCCGGGCGACCTATCGCACGGGCCCACAAGCAGGAAATTCGGCGCCGGATACAAAATATTCTGATTAAGCTGGGAACGTATGAACCTGATCTGGTGGCGGGGCAGATTGTTTTGCTCATCGAGGGAGCATATGTGACCGGGACAATGACAAACTCATTTAATCTTGAACGTGAGTTAGTCACTGCGGCGACGCGACTGATTGCGGAGGCCACGCCCTATGTCACAAGTCCGGTTGATCAAGGAACGCGTCCGACCCGGTGATCGGAGCAGCGTACCGTCGCCAATCCCTTTGAGGAGCCGCTATACCTGAGCCATTCCTCCATCAACACATAGGTCAATACCAGCGATGAAGCTACTTTCATCAGACGCGAGGAAAAGCGCTGCCGCAGCAATTTCTTCGGCTCTACCCATGCGGCCAAGCGGGATCAGGGAAGCGAACCCGGCTCTCAACTGAGCCGCTGCATCTGAGCTCACCGCTCGCGCATCGATCATTGCGGTATCGACCGGTCCCGGACTAAGAGAATTAACGCGTATGCGGCGGTCTTTAAGTTCTCTTGTCCAAGTGCGCGCGAACGATCGCACCGACGCCTTGGTTGCACTGTATGTCCCGTAACCCGGAAGGCCTTTGCCCGAGACAACAGACGATATCAATACGATAGAACTACCCGGGGGCATCAAGGGCAACGCCTTCTGGACTGTGAACAGCACCCCCTTCGCATTGACATCAAAGATTGCATCGAAATGGCTGACAGTTACGTCGACCAGCGGCGTGGGGTCCATGATTCCCGAATTGGCCACCAATACGTCGATACGTCCCTTCTCCCGTCGGATTGTCTGGAAGAGACGGTCGAGATCCTCGAGACTGGAGACGTCCCCCTGAATCGCTCTTGCGTTATCGCCCAAGGTACTAGCCGCTTGATCGATTTCTTTCTGACGTCTTCCGGTAATGAAAACGTAGGCGCCTTCTTTGACAAATCGCTCCGCTGTGGCGAAGCCAATCCCGCTGCTGCCGCCGGTGACAACCGCTACTTTTCCATCTAGCGCACGCATGTTTCTCTCCTGAATGAATTGAGTAATCAATAAGCGGTTTACGGTGCTTATCGAGTTCGGTTGAAATGATGATCCGGTTCAATAGGGCGCTTGCGAATCACGCCGCTTATTCTCTGTGCAGCTATCAGGTAACGAAACCCATGGGCAGCTTGTCGAAAATAAACCTTGACTAGAACCTTGCGAGGAAAGTTGGTCCGCTGTCGAGTCCGCGTCGACCATCGTGCAGCTGCGAAGGAAGCGGCTCCTCCGCCGTTTTGTCGATTACTTGGCAAAGCTTGTGAAAAGCGCTCTGGTTAGGGCGAGTCGAAAATTTCGGATGCTCGGTTGTGAAAATGCTTCGTCGAGCAGGGTAATACTGTGCTACGAACCTCGTTACCATTCACCTCTGGCAAAGCTTGATACAGATTTGAGAGAGGGTCGAGTTAAAATCTATTAATCTTTGTTACGCGAATGGAATGACGCGAACCGGTGATCACGAATAAATCAAAGATCATGCCGAAGTTAGCCGATGTGGTGTCCTGTCATATTTAACTTCATAAAGTGAAGCACAAAAGTGTAAAATGTCAATAAAAATATACTTTTAATGTTGAAGCTACATGGATGTTAGGACGGTCAAAGCGTGAGTGTTCGTGTTGTGTGGCGGACAAGAAACAATGGGGCGTATGGCGCTTTCCCGTGCCAACTGAAGGAGTTCGCCTCTGGCCGTCGCGTGAAAGATCAGAACGCATTTCAATATTATTCGATGCTGCCTAAAGTATGCGTTAGTTATGACGATAGACAATTTGAGTATCCTTCCGGACGCTCTCGAAGAAAGTAGTCAACGTTGCTCTCCAAAGGAAAATCCTGTGTCTATCTCGGCCTTAGGCAACTCACCCGGCTTCAATGCGGACTCCAATACCAGTGCAGCGAAATCTCAGCTTGCTGCTTCAGATCCTGGATCAAATAGTTCATCCACATCTGGCTCATCGTCATCGTCCACGGTGGTTACTCTGAGCAACGGCCGATCGAGCGTCGTGACGGAGCTGTCCGAGACACTCGTTGCGACGCCACTTGCCGTTGCTTGGGCTCCGCAGCTTTTCGTCCAAGCAGATACAGATAACGACAACAAGCTAACCGGGAGCGAATTCGTCAATTTGATGAAACGCGCAGGAATGGCGACGGATGCAGCCCAGGCGCTCTTTCAAAGTTTCGACGTTTCCAAAGACGGAACTCTGTCCATGAGTGAGTTCGTCCAGGGCGTAGCTGCCGATCAGGCTAGCGGAAGCACTGTTTTCGACAAGGTGATTGATTCTTATGCCGTTTCGCAAAACGGAGAATCGAATCCGCAATCTATGCAGAGCTTTCTGAGCGCAGGGCAGGGTGCGGCCGAACAGTATTGGGCTCTTCGAAGATAGCGACGGTGCACATCTTCCCTCGATATCGGCGTTGATATCGACGACTTGTTCCGTTGCGGCGACGTTTGCGACGGATCTTGGACGGCGCGAGCTATCACCTTGCCCGACCGGTGCCGGTTATCGAAGCAGTGTTCTTCGTTCGAGCGTACTCTTGTTACGTGGCACCACGTTGCCGAGCGTGCTTTCTTCGGCAACGCCGTTATTCTCACTAACGATAGGAACCCAATACATGGTGCATTCCGCCTTCGCGAACATCGCGGTACTCGACGACTATCAGCAAATCGCTCGTTCTATGGCTGACTGGGGCACCTTGTCGTCCCGGGCACAAGTGGTTTTCTTTCATGATCACGACGGTGATCTCGAATCGCTCGCGGCGCGCCTTGGGTCATTCGACGTGATAGTACTAATGCGCGAGCGCACCCGCGTGGACGCTGCACTGCTAGCGCGCCTGCCGCGACTCAAGTTGATCGTAACGGTCGGCATGTGGAACGCGGCGATCGATCTTGACGCCGCCCGCAAGAAACAGATCGTCGTTTCAGGCACTACTGGTGGTGACGCCGCCGCCACCCCGGCACTCACCTGGGCGTTGATCCTTGCCATTACACGTAACCTGCATGCAGAAGCAACTTCGGTGCGTGCTGGCGGTTGGCAGGTGGGTCTCGGTGTTGACGTAGCTGGCAAGACGCTCGGTTTGCTGGGACTCGGCAAAATCGGGCAGGCGGTCGCACGTCTGGGGCAGGCATTCGGGATGCGCGTAATCGCCTGGAGCCAAAACCTTACCGCCGATCAGGCCGTCGAGCACGGCGTCGAACGCGTGGACAAGGATCAGTTGTTTCGCGATGCGGATGTGCTCTCGGTTCACCTAAAACTTGGCGAGCGCACCTACGGGATCGTCGGCGAGCGCGAACTGGCGCTGATGAAGCGAGGCGCATTTCTGGTCAATACGTCACGCGGCCCCATCGTCTCGGAAGCGGCGTTGATCGAAGCGTTGAAGGCGCGCCTCATTGCCGGTGCGGCACTCGATGTGTTCGATGAAGAACCGCTGGCGCCTGGACATCCGTACCGGTACCTGCCCAACGTGTTGGCGACTCCTCATATTGGCTACGTGACGGAGAACACTTACCGTACCGCCTATCCGCAGATCGTGGAAGCGATCCAAGCTTGGCTTGACGGTGTGCCGATCCGCGAACTGCCGCTCTGAATTTCTTGATTGGGGTTTGTTAAAGATCTGGACGTTGTCTACAAACTCCACTATTGAGACTTCCATAATTCATGACATTACCAGAGCGTAGCCTGCATCCAGCACGCTGCAATGATCGAGGGTCGCTTTTGAGCGCTCTTGAGTTTGTTGCGCGCGGTGAACTGCAACTCGCTCAGATCGTTAGGACAGTAGTTGGCCAGCCCATGTCGCTTGAGCCACGCCCACAGATATTCGACCGGATTGAGGTCCGGGGCATAGGGAGGAAGAAAGGCGATTTGGATGTGCCCGTTCAGTGCATCGAGATAGTCGCGCACCAAGCGGCTGCGATGCGCCTTCAAACCATCCCAGATTACCAGCAGAGGTTGCTTGAGATGGGCCTTGAGTGCTTTGAGAAATTCGACGATCTCTTCCTTGCGGATGCTGCCCTCGTGCAATCTGAACAAACAGTTGGTGCGCGTGAGTCCGGCGATCACCGAGACGTGATTCCAGTTGAAGTGAAACTGGATGACCGGCGTCTGACCCTTGAGCGCCCAGGTGCGCACGCGCGTAGGGCGCTCGCTGATTCCGGACTCGTCTACAAAGACAATCAGTCGACCTTCTCGACGGGCTTTTTTTTGAGAGCCGGCCACGTACTGCGTTTCCAACTGCGCACTGCATCTTCGTCGCGCTCGATGGCCCGCTTCTCAGGCTTTTGCACGCTAAAGCCCAAGGCGCCCAGGATTCGCCAGATTTGCGTTTGGCCGAACTTGACGTCGTACAGCCGTTCGATAAGCACTCCCACACGCTTGAGCGTCCAAAGCTCTGTACCAAAGCCGTGCTCGGTAGGTTTTTGCAGAATGGCTCGGCGCAAACCTTCCAACTGGGACTCGTCCAGTCTGGCAGGACGGCCCCTCGATGGCACGCTACGCAACGCTTCGATCCCGCCTTCATCGAGCAAGGCCTTCCACGTGTACACGGTTTGCCGGGCCACCCCCACTTCGAGTGCGACTTCGGCAGGCTTTTTCCCCTTGAGCAGCAGTCGCGCTGCACGCAATCGTTTCTTTGTCGCCTCGTCCGATAGCCTCTTGACCATGCCTCATACCCCCAAACAGTTCATTGAAGATATAACGCGCCGGGCTCCAATTGGTTGTCATGTTTTACGGAAATATCAATAGTCCAGATCTTGCTCACACTCACGCGGTTCAGGGTTTCATTCGTCGAACAAAGCAACCCCAGCTCGGTCGTACGCGCAGCGTCCTTGGGTCAAGCCTGCAGATGTTCAATCGCGCCGCACATCAATGAATACCCATCGCCGGGCGGTCGAGATCGGGCGGGAATACACACCAGCTACCGTCGGCATGACGGAAGAAATAGATAGCAAACTTGTTCGCCGATTGGAGTGCTTCGACGCATACGTAGCCCCTTGGATTCGAGCGGGCACGATGCCCCCGTTTTACTCGAACCGACATTGCAGGAGCCATCACAAGCCATTTTTCAACCATGAAACGCAAGGACCTTTCAATCTTTTCCATCAACTTCTCCTTCGATCTCGCTTGCCGACGCTGTTGACTGATGTTCCTTTTCCATAATGTGGGTAATACCCGGGGAGTTCAGTCCTTCAGATGATTTGTAGTCCGCGATTACCGGCGGGCAGACACTGTATGTGAAAGCTTCTCTAACTCATGACCCAGGTTTGGACGCTGGGCGTCAACAAGGGGGCAGTTGTTGCGCGTCAATTGTGCTCTGGGGGGCACAAGTCGGTTGGCGCGTCGATACATCAGACTGGCGTCCTCGCCGCGCTTCACCTGCAAACGCCGAGCGACCTGGTGCAATCACAAGGGTGCATGTAAGCACATGGACAAGAGTTGTTTCCCGGATATCTCCGGCTAAAGGATGAAAAAAACTCGGTTTGCAAATGCAGTGGCTTCAATAAATGAAGTATAGGACGCTTTCACATTCGATGCTTGAATACTGTGGAACGAGGCGATTCCGACCTGACCGCTGTTCAAGCTGTGCTCATCGAACGCCTGTTTTCCGACAAGCTGTCTAGCTGTTCATTTGCCTCAGAGCCCGAAGGTTTATCCCGTATTTAAAGATTACCCGTCTTGCTCGCCGCGTCGATGATGACGTTTGCGACCGCATTTGGCTGTGTCACCAGGGCAAGGTGGCTGGCTCCTGGGATCACCGTAAGTTGAGCGTGTAATGTCTGCGCTTCTGCTTGCTGCAATTGCGGTGGAATGATTTGGTCCTGATCCCCATATACCCACCACGACGGCTTAGATTTCCACGCGGCCACTGTGACTTTGTCATCGAGACAGTGCGCGAAGAGTGGCCCTTGTGTGGCGGACAGCACGGCGGCGGTATCCTTTGGGACGTCCGGTGCGAAGCTATTCAGATACGTGTCGGTTGACAGGGTAAGGTAGCCTGCTGAATTGACGATGAGACCGCTCTCCCACGTGGGCTTGGGAAACGGACTTGTCAGGTCGTTAATCGACTGGCTATCCGCCGGGGCGAAGGCAGACACGTAGACCAGCGCCGCAACTTTCGCGTCATTGCCAGCTTGCGAGATAACCGCACCACCATAGGAGTGACCGACGAGAATGACGGGACCGCTTTGTGCGTCGATAGCCTGAGTGACGACGGCGGCATCGTCTGGTAGGGAGGTTCGCGGCAACTGTACCGCCACCACCTTCAGACCGCGTTTTTGCAGAATCGAAACGACTGATGACCAGCTCGAGCCATCTGCCCACGCGCCGTGTACAAGGACAATGGTCGCATTGGTGGAGGCGCTTGAACTTCCACATCCATTGAGAATGCATAGTGAGAGCAGTAGCGTGGTGGTGAGCAATGCACAAGCGCATTGCTTTAGGTAGTTATACATAGTGACTCGAGAAGGGAGGGGGTGAGAGCGATCCGCGTTAATCCGGTAGCGAGAGGGGCAGGCGGCTACGATAAAGAAACTGCCAGCACGCGGCCATAGCGCGGCGTCCGTTATTCATGATCGATCGTCCGGGCGTAAACTTGCATTGATTTAATAAGGCAAGCATCGGACGAAAGCTGTGGAGTTTTACTAAATAGCTGGCATGTGTGGGTCATCCGCGGAGGGTAGTTTGCAAGCTATGAAGCGTCATTCGCCCGAATGCATCGCTCTGAGGTCCCGAGATCTGACTCACCCGCCTAAGTGTTGGTTTGCACTGCATCTTGCCCCACGATCGATGCGCGGCACATTCTGGCTCTTATAGAAGGGAGATGCACTGCGCTTACCAGAGCGATTTGATCGCAAGTATCGCTGCGGCCGGTCGTTCCCGGTCGTCTTTGAAAGACGCATTGGCCGGCAGCGGCCACATTCGACATCGTTGGGTAGCTCGCCGACAATCTGCGTTTTTAAGAATGCACCTGTGCACTTGCAACCAACTGCGGGGCGAATATGAGCGTACGGAGATTGCTGCTAAAAGGCATGGTTGTTAGTGTTGTCGTCGTAATTGGCGCCCTTTTTGTTCTGCATAAAAACAGCAGCGCGGATGCTGACGTTCTTATTAATCGGCCGCCTTCAGATGTCTGGAAAGTCGTTTCGAACGGCGCTGCGTATCGTAATTGGAATCCTTTCATTACTCGGGTCGACGGCGACTTCAGGGAAGGAGCAACGATCCGAATTACGCTAGGCACTGGACCGGATTCGATGGTATTCAAGCCGACTGTTCTGCTCGTTCATCCTGAACAAGACCTTTGCTGGCGTGGCAGTGTATGGATTCGCGGCATCTTCGACGGTACGCATTGCATCCAGCTCACGGCGGTGGCCGACGGGACGCGTCTAGAGCAAACGGAGTCTTTCTCTGGATTGCTCGTCGGACGGTTGACGGAAGACGTAATCGTGGAAACTCAGCGGAACTTTAACGCGATGAATAACGCGGTTAAGCAGCGCGCGGAAGCGAAAGCACCCTGAGCACCCGCGCCGATTTTTTCAATATGCAAAAGAGTTTAATGCTGGGGTCTCTGACTGGCTAATTTGAGCCGCTCTTGCCGATCGCGCCGAGGAGCGCGGCATACTGACGATAAGGAAAGCTAGTAGTGGCGATGTGCTCGATACGTGGGATATCCGCAAGGCTCCGGTCCTTGCTGCCTGCGCTAAATTTTATCCCGAAGCTTCCTTGTCAGCGTGGGTTGTTGGCTCGCCGACCAACAAATGGGCCGGCGTCGTCGAACGCGATTTCTACGTGGCCGTCGATGAAGGGTTGGTCGTTGGCACAGGGATGCGTACCGTCGCAAACGGGCAAGTAGACGCCATCTTCGTCCGGCCGTCTCACATGGGGCGCGGTATTGGACGCAAGATGCTGCAGTCACTCGAAGCGTTGGCTCGCGATCACGGACTTGTCTCGATGCCACGCTGAACGCGGCACCGTTTTATCGTTATTGTGGTTGGTTGGGGGATTCGATTTCGACGTACCGAACGTCGCGCGGACTGGAATTGGCTTGCGTGCCGATGACCAAGTGCGTTGCCCTAGCGTAGCTTGAATCCTGTTCCGACTGCTGCCGCCAGCAGTCGGCAAAACGCTAGGCCGAATCGCCGCAATCGGGAAGGCTATCAGTCCGCTGCGGGTCGTGTACTGCCGATCGTGCCCGCGTGCGAGGTTCTGGCGACGTATGCCGTTAGCATGAGGCAGTCGCCGGCCACGAAGGGCAGTTGACGCCACAGGCTAGATGCCCGACTCTTGCAAAACCAATCTGTCGTTAAGTCAGGGAGACCGAAAGGAGCGAAACATGGTTGCGATCTTCAAGGATGCGCTTCACGATCAACTCGGAACATGGCCGCTTGGCTACATTCCATACGGCGGCGCTGACTGCGGAGAAATCGAAGCTATCGCGCAGGCCGTCGGCGGCGGGGACGACACGGCCTTTCATGATGCGTGGACCGCAGCCGCGGACCGGATGATGGAGCATGGACAACGCGCCGAAGCCGCGGGACATTGGGCGAGCGCGCGCGAGAGTTTCCTGAGGGCCGCGTGCTTTTACGGTAAGTCGTTCCATCCGTTGTTCGGACAGCCGGTCGATCCGCGTGTAATTGCTGGTTCGCAAAAACAGATTGCCGCGTTCGAGCGCGGGCTGGCGTTGAGCGAAGAGAGCATTGCGCCGCAACATATTCGGTTCGAAGGAGTCTCGCTACTTACCTACGTGATACCCGCGCAAGGCCGCGCCGACGAAATTCGGCCACTGCTGATCTTCAACAATGGCTACGACGGCACCATCACCGATCTGTTCTTTGCCTCCGCCGTCGCGGCATCTCGACGGGGCTATCACGCGTTGATCTTCGATGGTCCCGGCCAGGGCACCACCTTGATTAAACAGGGTATGCCGCTTAGACCGGACTGGGAAACGGTGATCAAGGCCGTTGTGGATTTTGCCCACACGTTGCCGAACGTCGACCCAAGAAGGATTGCGTTGTGCGGTTGGAGTCTGGGCGGTTATCTGGCGCCGCGTGCCGCGTCCGGCGAGCATCGTCTTGCGGCCTGTGTCGCGGACCCCGCGCTGCAGTCGGTGGCGGACGGATTCCGGGCATACGCGATGAACCTCGGTGCAAGTCGTGACGAGGCGGCGCACCTTAGTGAAATGCCTACGGCGCTGATGGAACGTCTGGAGCAGGTCGTGGCGAACGATCGAAGCTGCGCTGGAGCGTGGCGAAGCGCGGCTTCTGGGTGAATGGCGTCGCAACGCTGCGCGATTACCTCGCTTCGGTCGAACGCTACACGATGGATGGGCGTATCGAAGACATTCACTGCCCGACGCTGTTCACGCTGGCTGAGGACGATACCCTCGCTTCAGGGACACAGCATTTCTTCGACGCATTACGTTGTCCCAAGACTTTGGTTCGCTTCACCAGCGACGAGGGTGCCGGCGAGCATTGCGAGATGCGCAACCGCTCACTGGTGAACCGACGTGTGTTGGATTGGCTAGATGAGATTTTCGGTTGAGGGCCCTTGCCGCCTTGTAGTGCGAGCCAGACTTCGGGCAATTCGTGGCGAACTGCTGACGTTCGCCCTCGCGCGAACAAGGTCACTCAAACGTCGGTTCCACTCAGTTAACGGACCTTCCATTGACGATCATGTTCGGCAAATCATCGGCCTTAGCCGACGTTGGCCGATTATGACGCCAGCGTCCGCTATAGTTCAACTATCTGACGAAGGTTGAATACGCCAGCTACAGAAGCCGAATGAAAACAGTCGATTCAAGAGCAGGAAATAGCGCTAGCGGTGCTGCAAGCAGTTATCTAAATGCGCCGTCGTCGAGGTGGGAGTTGCCTGCCGGTCCAATAGCGGTCAAGCGACTTGCGATCCTTGGTGTGACGCCCGCGAGGAAACTTGGCATACTCAGTTCACAAACAGGCCCGCCGCGATACATTCGTACACTACCTTCGCCGATAGGATGCACGCAACGCGATGATAAGCGTCGCCTTTGCTGGTGCTTCCATCGTCTACGACCGCTTTCGCACTGAAATAAAGCGGCTTCAAGGGGGAGAGCCTTGCAGACTCATACAGCGCAAAGGACTCCATCTCGAACGCCGATAATTTGCGCTGTTGCCCGGAGATAGATTGAACAATTTTGGCGTCGGCGAGGACCGCGCTGCCACTCGATGCTGGTGCGAGGAAAATGTCAAAATCCAGCTCCTCTGATTCCTCAGGAAGCTCGGACTTTTGCACCTTCAGACCTTGCGCGACCAGGTCAGGAAAATTTTCCTGACTGACGAGGTGATCCAGCTTCAGCGCAAACGCATGATCCATAGGAACGCTGTAGACCTCCGGTTTCAATACACCGTCCTCCCACTTGCCGGCATCATTTTGATGGCAGGTCTCTGGAATGACCACGTCGTAAATCTTTGACTTACCTTTGATGCCACCACAAATTCCACTCATGCAGACGAGCTTGGGCTTGAAGAGTTCAATAGCACGGGTCGTAGTCACTGCACAACTGACCAGGCCCATCCGAGGCGCGGTAACGATGATGCAACTATAAGTGCGTATCTGCAGCGTGCGGGACAATAGCCCACCGACAACTTTAGTTTCGCCAACAATGTACCCAGCAGTTGCAAACGCATCCGCTTCCTTTTTCAAGGCGCAGACAATCACCACATCATATTCGGGCGCAGGGATGCAAGAAGAGACTTTGTACGCGAGACTTTCCTTCCACTTATGATCGCTTTCATCAAACGTAATGACAGTGATATCTTTGGAATTAAGATCTTTGAAACTGTCCTCTGCTTTAGTATCGAATCTTGTCAAGGCAATTACAGGGGTCCTAAAATTATGGTTGCTATGATCGCGTGTCGCATCAATAATCTGCGTTGTCATATCCACGGGCTCGCTCTCTCTGGGCGACCGCAAAACAACCAAATCTGCGATTATCAGATCATAGACGTTTCGTTCTACAAGCTTGAGAAAGTCCATAAAATTGTCTACACACTCCACGTAGATCTCTTTATCGACCGAAAGCAGTGCCGCCTCGACTGATTCCTTTTTACCCAGGTCGTCTTCAAGAAGAAGTATTTTCATATTTTTTCAACATTTCCAAAAATTCATTTTTCCACTCAGCCGACTCTTCTGAATACTCAAGACAAGTGACACCGGAATACCCTATATGCTCTTCTATTGCCAACGTCGCTCGATTGACTGGAAAAAATCTGCCAGCGATTTCGATTTCAGGATATTGAGTAACAACTATGCAGTCGTCATTTCGTTCGAGCGCAGAAAGTTCAAGCAAAATTTCTAATCCGCCGGTTAATAATGACATCGGTGAACCTCCACCAGGAATAACCGGGTGACTGGGGAGTGCCATGTCTACAATTAACAAATCAAATCGCTCGCGGTTAACCGCGGAAATAGCAGTTGAAACATCTGACGCTTGCGCCAACTGCACCGTCGGAAGTACGGTTGTGACCAAAGCGATCAAATTATCCATCTTGAACTGATCATCTTCTACAATTAATATTTTTGGCATATTCAACCCCCAATGTCCAAAAAATCAAGCTGCAATGCCATGGTTACGGTGACCTTCCGATTTTCGCATTTGACCGACTCGATGAAGAACCCCTTGTTGGTTTTCTCAAGGTGATAGAGCTTGCGGATTCCACTACGTGTCTCCGAAATCTGTGCGTCCGCCAGATCGTCGTCTTCGTTAACCGCAAGCCGCGAAATCACATATTCTTCAGTCTGATCATCGCGAATAACTGAGGAAATTTTTACGGTAACCTGCCTGCTTTGGCCATCGGAACCAATGGCGAAGAAAAACTCGCGATCGATATCTTGTTTCTCTTTTCCGTGTTTGGCGGCATTAAATACGATGACATATAGCGAATCATAAAGAACGTGGTAGACGCCGCCGACAATGTCAATTTCATCTGCCGCATCGAAATCAGTCGAAGTTTCGAATTCGGGATACGTGTCTTGAACTTCCGCTACGACGGCTTTGTATAACAATTGGAGCGATGCACGCGGCGACACGTTGGCCGGTCTTTTGAACCATGTGTACATTGCTATCAGCTTCTCATCAATTGTCCGAAGCAGATCCTTGCAGAAATCTTTCGCAAGATTCGTGGAATAAGCAGAATTTCTGAGCTCCGCGAGCAGGTCACCGTTAACGAGGTCGGATTTTCTATTTTTTATGTAAATGTTGACGTTCTTTAAATCATATTCGGCCAGACGCCAGCAATACTCAGTAAAAATCTGAGTGGCGGCAGACTGCGCTTTTGCTGCTTTAGCTTCCAGGAAATCTTTAGCGATATATTTCGCACAAAGCAATGCTATCTCCTGTTTTGCCGAATTATTTAATCCCGGCTTCAAAAGAGCATCTCGCTTTCCAGGTGACTCGATGTGCAATCTGTCACGGATTATCGCGATAATTTTTTCCTCGTACTCCGCCTTCCAGCGGCCCCATATCGCTGAAAATCCACTTTGTAAAAACAGAGTAGAATACCTCGGATCTCTTTCCAACGCGATGACCGTAGAATATAGATGGCCCTTGAACGTACCATGGCGAATTCTCCGCCCCAGATAAGAAGCAATGCCAAAAATCGTATTCGAGCAAAAACTTAAATAACAGCGCTCTACGATCACCACCAATTGCGGATCATCGCCATGACCAAGAGCATTCCGGTGTTCAAGAGCCGTGAGGATAACGTTCAAGTCACGGGTAATCTCGTCGTTTATCCACTGCGAGAAGCGTGCGGAGTCAACGTATATGCGATTATCGTCAATCTCATTACGAACTTTGTTTAGTTGGTGATCGATTAGCAATGTACGCGCACGATCAATGTATGCCTGATCCTTCGTAAACCCACCCATCCACTTATGCAACGCTGCACGGGTTTCCGTTATATCTGAGGAGGTTTTAACGATGTGAAAGAGCTTTGCTATAAAGTCCTCGGTACAAGTCTCGTATAGATAAGTCGCAATTGCAACCGACCGATCGCTTAGGGCGTTGAGTAAAGCTACAAGGTTTCCGTTATAGCCGTCGTGTGCGAGTTCCTGAAGAATCCGGCGCAGGAGATGGTCGTCACGCTCGCTCTTACTTTTCCTCGCAATTAATAGCGAGAAAATCAATTTAGAAAGCTTTGTGTCCGCCAGTTTGGTCAAGGCGCGAGCATATTTGACATTAATCGTCTTATCCAGATCACGGGTTATGCCCATCAACGCCATTAAGTCCTTCTCGCTTATTTGATCATAACCGCTTGTCGTATGTATGCAAAAATTGAATAACGACGACCGAGTGATTGGTCCAGATTTTTCTAGGCCTTTGAGGCGAAAAAATTGATGCAAAGTCAAATCATCGAGATCGACAAGTTCTCCCAGCTTCGTCGGTTTTGCCCAGTTCTGAATTCGTGCGACCAAGTTATCCGTTATTTCAAAATAAGATGATTCAGGCGCATCGTAAAAATGGTCTTGCAGAAGTCGATACCGAACTATCTCGTTATTTTCCAACCATGCACTCGAATGTTTGTAAAAATTGACCTCGCCTTCAGAGTCATTAGCGTTGTACATCGATGCTATGGCGTCAATGGCTGGACCCTCTTCGTCGACTTTTGCAAAAATTGAGAAAAGCGAACTTGAAATCGGTGAAGCTTGGGTCACAAGATCAACGTTGACTTTCGTTACCATAACTGCATCGTACAACGACGACTGAAGGCAGCTCTGAACTAGCTCAACCAGATCATCCGAGTCTTTCGCCAACGGATGGAATGGGAGCCGACAGATATCCCTTGTGAATTGGTTGGACCGACCACGTCGAGCCAGATTCAGAATCGATTTTTTCAGATTCAATAAATCCTGCTCTTCCGCGTAACAATGAATTAGCGAAGTGACAATTACATTGTTGCGGTCTAATCCTGCGCGTACAAGCAACGCCTCGACTTCCGGCGACTCCTCGTCGCCAAGTAACGTTCGGATGAGAACTGCTTTGCGCAGAAGCGCATGGCTGTAACCGAACTCTTCAAAAACCGTCTGCACACGCTTTGAGGCTTCCCGGAGTTCGCCAGCGATCACGTCATCGCCAATCGAACGCAAATTGCGGGCAAGCCGCTGCAACTTTGTGAAATTCTCTTTTACTAGGCCGTCGACTATTGCTAACTGCTGCCCAAGCGGAAGCCGTTCCAAGCGAAAATAAGCTTCGGATGTTTGCGGTTCGTCCGGGAAAAGTTGTGGAACTATCGGACCGGTCCGAACGACTGGATTGCGAAGTACCCTATCAATTTGCAAAAGTTCGCGTGTCGGACTTTTGGCACGTAATCTGTTGAGCAAATTTATTGAAACCCCAAGTTCGGCCGCAAGAATAGCTCGTACCTGATTCCTTGTTTTTATATTTAGTCTTTTAAGCTCTTCAAACTGTACCGATACTTCTGCTTTATCGTCCATCGCTAATATTTTAGATTATAGTTAAACGTGTAAACTTTCCCTGCTGTCACAATCTGGCCGGATCGTGAATTTCGCGCCTTATAAGGCCGAATCAATAGGCGGTAAGCATACAATAGAAAGAAGTATCAGCGTGCCAGTATTGCTCTTTTGATCTCACAACCTGCTTCCGTGACTAAGTCAAGATGCCACAGGTCAGCGGGCGTCCGAGTCAATCAACTAACGAACGGCCGCTCAGCAGTTTGCTGCAGCCATCTCTTGACCGATGAGCCAACGACAGCTTTGGCCGAAGTCCCGTCTCCCGACAAGAGTTGACGAACGGCCGTTGTACCTTGAAAGCCGCCTTAGATGTCGCGTTGGACCGACGGGCCGCAGTGGGTCGGGAGCACGCATTCGCAGGCGGTGAAGCCTCCTCTCGCGTGCATGCCGTGCGCCGGCAAAAGCAATCTGCAACCGCCCCACCGACGTCATCATCTCAGTGGCGGCTCTGGCCGAACTCCCATCTCCTCGTGCGAGGCGCTAGATCTCGACGATTTTTCTCAGTAAAGCGTAGGAAACACGCCAGTGACCCTCGCTGTCATTGACGGCGATGGATGCAGTTTTAGAATTCAGCCTAACGATGATGCCGACGTGCTCGCTTAGGTGCTTGTCGGTGAAGCCGACTGTGTCGCCGATAAAGAACTCTTCACGCTGCGTTCTCGGTGGTGATGCCGGTTCGACGAGGTCCGGGCTAATCGCGGTGTCGGGAATGATCGCCGCGTAGGGCATGCCCCAACGGCGTCGAGTTGTGCTGTCTAGAACCACCGCCTGGGTCTGCCGGAGTTCAACGATCGTGCCTTGTGCGGGCGGCCCAAGCGGATCGTCGCCAATGTACTTGACGGCCATCCCCAGATGCAGGCGTTGACGTATTTCGAGAGTACGTCGGGGGTCATCAAGCAATTTTCCGATCGCAAGATAGAGGCGGTATAGCTCAGCACTGGGCGCCTGTCGAAGCGAATCTAGAATTTCCATGGTGTAGAGGTGTTTTAACGGGAGAGCGACAAGAGTTCGCGCACGCGATTGACGGGATACGACAGGATAGTCATCTTGCTACCAATTCAGTCTCAGTCCGGCCTCTGTTGCCCGATGTCGATCGTCGTCATCCGCATGCAGGTATTGACTGGTGGTCGAGATCGATTCATGTCCCAGGTTGTCCCGCACGTATCGCAGGTCAACCTGGCCGTCCATCATGTGTGAGCCCGCGGTGTGCCGCAGCCAATGGGCGGATGCCTGGCGCAACCGTTCTGCGGCGCGTTCGTGCGCTTCGCCCGTGGACTGCAAGTGCCCGATGGCATTGTCGAACACCTGCTTGATGATCAGATGCACACCACCGCGGGTCAGCGTCCGATGGGCGCCGCCGATAGGCAACAGCAGCGGGGTCGTTTCGCCGCTGTAGGGAAGGGCAGCGAGATCGTAGTGTCGGCGATACCGTGCGAGCTCTGTCATCAGTTCCGTCGTTGCCGGCAGCAAACGTTCCTTGTCGCCCTTGCCGGTAATCGCCAGCCACCAGCGGTCCTGGCCGTCGCGGTTCCGCCGCCTAAAAAAGCCGCCCATTGGGTTGCTCACGACTTCTGAGATGCGCAATCCCATCAGATACAAGAGCGAAATCAGCCAGCGCACGCGTGCGTAGTGCTCCTGCTCGCGGGCCGTGTCACGCGGCATCGCGTCGATCGAGGTCTTGACGGCCTGCCAGAGATCGTCCTCGAGAAAGCGCGTCACGCGGGGCTTGGCCTTGCGTGCCCGCTGGCGCGACAAAGACAGCGGATTGCCGGCCAGGTAACCCGCGTTCACCAGCCAGGCGAACAGCGTATTCAGAATCACAATCGCCTGGCGTTCGCTCGCGGGCGAGAGGGACCCCGCGAACGGCCGCCAGTGCGGATCCGCGCGGGCCACTTTGCGGCCGGTCATGACCCAGCGCGGTGCCGGCTGCGGGTTCGCCAGAAACTGCCGGTAGAACAGCAGGTCTTCGTGCGTGAGCGAAGAGAGCGGCTTGCGCAGTTCGGTGGTCGACCACAGTAGCAGGCGTTCGGACTCCTTGCGATAGGTGTCGAAGGTCGCCTTCGTGTCCACGAAGCGCGCGAGCCACGCCTTGATGGCATCGACGTCGTTTTGCGCCGTAATTTGGGACCGGGCGCCGAGCGCGCGATTCGTGCCGTGGCCACCGTCCAGGTCAGACGGTAGAGATAGCTGTTCGAGTGGCGCGAGTGCGCCGTCAGACACGCGGAGGGTCTCAGGAAGCGGCATGGTGGGTAGGACCCAGTCAATTCACATAATGAACCAGTTTACTCGACATTATCGTCATAATGTCTAAATTCAATCTTCTATTTCAAGATAATTAGCGTAGTACGTTATATTATCAACACATCAATTCTCCGGAAATGCTCGCCATGGAAGCTTCGCCCGTCCTGGAGCCCCAACTGCAGACGGAAATCGACCAGCTGCGCGTGCAGTTTCCGCGCACCCAGGAGCTGTATCGCGAGGTCTGTGTGCTGCTGTTTTTCCGGCACGGCATCACGCCCACCGCGAACCGGCTCTATCAACTGGTGAAGAAGGGCAGCATGAACGCGCCATCCGAGGCGCTGGCGCGCTTTTGGGCCACCCTGCGGGAAAAGAGCCGGGTGCGTATCGAGCATCCCGACCTGCCCGCGGAACTGCAGTTCGCGACCGGGGAACTGGCGGCCGCGCTCTGGACGCGGGCGGTCGGTATGGCGCAAGACCAACTTGCCGCCGCGCAGCTCGAGGCGCAACGCTCGGTCGTGGACGCGCAGGCACGGCAGACTCGGGCTGAGGCCGAACGGGACCAGTTACTTCAGGAACTGACGGGCAGTGCGGCCGCGCTGGACGGCGCGCAGACTCGCATCACTCAACTGGACCAAGCGCTGGCAATCTCCGTCGCCGCGGCGTCGACGCTGCAGGATCAGCTACGGCTCGCGCAGCAGGGCGAGCAGCACTTGCAGCAGGCACTGGAGACCGCCCGACGCGACTTCGGCTCGGACCTGAACAAGTTGCGTGCCGACAACGTGCTGGCGCAGGAGCGGCTCAAAGCCGCCGAGATCCGGGCGCTGCTGGAAATCGAGCGCGAGCGGCAGGCGGCCGCCCGCTTGCAGAAGGAACTGGATGCAGCGACCCGTAAAATGGAGCAGGGCAGTAGCCGGCATCGGGATGACGTGCAGAAGCTGCAGGGTCAACTCGGCGATCTGCGTCAGCAGGTCGGAGTGCTGGAGGGTAATCTGGATGCGCTGCGCACCGCGAACGCGCGTTATGTCAGTGAAGCGGCGCAGGCGCGTGAGCAGCGAGACCAACTGGCGCTGTCACCGACGCATGCCGATGCCAAGCGGCGGGCGCCGGCAGCGAAGCCCAGAGCGAAGCCGACAGCAGGCCCGCGCAAGAGCGGTGGCCCGGTGCGCCATTCACCGCGAACGAAAAAGCTTTAGTTCTTCTCACGCGTAATGTTCAGGCCCCACTTGGGCTTGTATTCAATGCGCTTGGCAAACAAACGGAAAAACGTGAAGTACTTTTTGTACGCGCTTATGCTCATGCGTACGGCGGTTGCTGCACCCGGTGGAGGCCGCGTGGTACTGAGGACTTTGTCGTGCTTGCTACCCGACGTTGGATGCAGTTGAGCCGACGTGGTGCGTGACCGGTTCATTGTTACCCGGCGGCGGACGACCTGGTGCAACTTGAGTTGCGTAACGGCTCGGCCGAGCTTGCGTCGAACCTGAAAGCGTCGATCAAGCAACGCCGTAGCGCGAAGCTGACGGCGGTGACTTTGCGGATGGTCGAGCAGGCTTCGACCCTGGCAGCGGCCACCCATCGCTTAATCATCAGGTCGGTCTGTGGTTCCGGCCGTTGGTGACCAAAAGACTGATCGGGAAGGGGATCGACACCCTGGGTGAACTAGTCGAATTCTGCAATTCTCACCGCGGCAGTTGGTGGCGCTCGATGCCGCACATCGGTCCGGGTCGCGCAGGCGTGATCGTCGCCTGGCTGCGCCCACACGAGAATGATCTGGGCAAGCGCATCTCGATGCGGACGTCGATACGCAACCGCTGGTGCCGGTCGTGGGTCTCGCCAACGTCGTCTTGATCGGCAGCTAAGGATTGGCGTCGCTGCTGGCGCCGTTTGAGCGGCTTGCGATTCCGACCGCGTTCTCGGGTGAACATGGTGACAACCGCGGCCGGGACTTTGCCTTCATTCGGGCGGAACACGATCTGGCGGCAGTGCACGCCAATTTGAGTCGCTATCGCGACCGGCCCCCGACCCTGTACGGCGCGACGAAGCCGCCCACGCCCGTCGCGAAAATCTTAGCGTGCCTGTCGATCGCGATGAAGTTCAAGGCGGCGCAGCGTTCCGCGTTCGGCAGCAAGATGATCGGCTCGCTGGAATGAGAGTCGGCGGAGAACGAAATGACCACGCCAAATGGTTAGTCTGGAATGGCAAGGGCAGCAAGGCGGCGGAGCGGATTAGTCACTGGACGCTCGGCTACTGGCGAGGGACGGGTGCGAATTTAGCATGTGTGCTGGAACCTGAACGCGATCTCCGGGTACCGGAGGAACAACGCGCACGCGTTGGCCATACAACCGTTCACCGTCCATGACTTGCGTCGCACCGGCTCGACGCTGTTGAACGAAATCGGCGTCAACCGCGACTGGATCGAGAAGTGCCTGGCGCACGAGGATGGACGTTCCTCGCGATCGGTCTACAACAAGGCCGAGTACGCCGAGCAGCGGCGCCACATGCTGCAAGAGTGGGCCAACTTGGTCGATGCCTGGGGCGGTGGCCAGACCTACGTGCCGAAGCTGATGCCGGAGAACGTGGTCGTGCCGACAATGACCGCGATGGTTTGAGCTGGCCGACTTAGCTTGATGGCAGAAGTTGACAAAAAGTCAACTTCTGCCTATTCTTTCATCTGTGAGCATGGAACGACATGCACGTCATATCCAGAAAGCCGTTCAGCGACGCAACAAAGGCCTATCCGAACGATGCCGAGGCGATCGATCGTACCTACCGGGTGCTTCGGTCCGACGATTTCGATACGCCGCAGGCACTGCGACAGGTTTTTCCGTCGCTGGACAACTTCAAGTACAAGGACAAGTGGTGGGTGTTGGACATTGGCGGCAACAATCTTCGGTTGCTTGCCTTCATCGAGTTCCGCGACAACCGGATGTATGTCAAGCACATCGCGACCCACGCCGAGTACGACAAGCTTTGCAAACGCTACCGGAAGGAGGGTGACTGAGATGGGATTTGCCGCCATCAAGGAACGAGCCCATGCCTTGTTCGACGAGGCGGGTTTCATTGGCCATATCGCCAATGAGGAGGACTACGCCCAGGCGCTGGCGTTGATGGATGAATTGGTCGAGGACTACGATGCCAACCGCCCGCTGATCGAGATCCTGGCCCGTTCCATCGAGAGCTGGGAAAACGACTCAGATGAGTTTGCGGCATTCAACGCACGCGTGGCGAAGTTGGGTGGCGTCGATGTGCTTCGCTTGCTGATGGAGCAGCATGGGCTGGGCGTGGCCGACCTACCGGAGATCGGTAGCAAGTCGCTGGTGTCGAAGATTCTCAATGGCCGGGGCCGCAACTTGACTCGCGACCACATCGCGGCATTGAGCAAGCGGTTCTCAGTCAGTCCTGCGCTTTTCTTTTGAGAGATGCGCTGGCCAAGGTGGTGTGTGACTCAATCTGAGTCGAGTTTTAACGCGCCGCTGTTTGTATTGCCGCAGATCAAGTCTAGATCGGTATGCGCCGGAATCGGTCTAGGAGACATCCGTACAAGTATCTCGGAATTCGACGAAGGCAAGCTGTTGATATCTAGTGCTTCACATTCAAGCGCCGTTTGCTGCAGGCGCCAAGCATCGCCAATTACTTCGGGAGCACTTCAATGGCAAGGCGAGAGATTCCGGCTATGAGAACTTGGCCGCGGAACCTTAGCACCTCGCAAGGCGGTGGCCTCTCAACGTCGCAATATGGTGGAATGTCGACCTCTCAATATGGCGGAGCGTCTACTTCGCAGTACGGTGGCCTGTCTACATCTCAGTACGGGGGGATGTCCACTTCGCAGTACGGAGGGCTTTCTATCCCAATATGGTGGACTGTCAACGTCACAATACGGAGGGCTATCAACCTCTCAATATGGTGGGCTTTCAACGTCACAGTACGGTGGGTTGTCTACGTCTGCGGGTGGTGGAATGTCTACGTCCTCTGTTCGAGTCTATAAGAGCAATATCCCGCCGTGGCCTTACTTTGTTCGCGAGCTAGAGGCCAGGGGTTATCAGGCGCAAGCAAACCTAATTCGTCGATATCTTCCCGAACCTCTCTGGCCCGAAAACTTTTTCAACTGACCGAACGCTGTTATGAGCGATCTGCTACGGCGGTTTTCTTGCCTGTGCAGGCAGGAAGATAAGGATGTCTGCTTTCAGTCCGATCCCTGGTTTGAAGTTGCTCGGACAGGGCGTTTTTTTCGTAAGTGGACATCCGGTTTAGAGCATGCAGCGCCGCGAGTCGCGTGCGCAGCCTGTTTGCGCGCCTCGATCCACACCTCCACGTCATCGAGATCCCAGACTACGCAGCGCCGCGTCAGGTTGAAACGCCGCGGAAACTCGCCGCAGCGCTCCAATTCGTAGATCGAGGTTTCGGCCAGGGGAACGATCTCCCGCAATTCGTGGCGGCGGATGGTGCGGCGGAAGGGAAGATCGTTGCGTTTCGGAAATTGCGGCAACGCTTCGTAGGCTTCCGTCCCTGGCAAAGCGAGGGGGAAATTGCCGTTGATACCGGTGTGGGATGGTTACGATATGGGCTCCACATTTGGCTCCATCAGGGCTTGGCTGTATGGAGATATGTTGAAGTTCGACACCTATCGGAACAACTCACTGCGGAGTAGATGGGCGAACTGGATCGGATTACCATCACAAACTTGCATCGAGGCCTACGTCGGAATAGAAAGCTCTTCAACATTTTTATCTCCGAAGAGACGAGCAGCCGTAGTCAAAGCCGTATCTGACATCGTCTGTGTGGCGAGAACGGCTAACCGCGTCATGGGACGGGAGATTGCGACGTAGAAGAGATTCCGGGCGCGGTAATAGCCTTTAGTGTTCTTGGCGTTTAGCGCTTTGGTTTCAAGAAGCTCAAGCAATTGCGGCCAGTTGTAGTGATTCCAGCCGCCACCAAGTACCACCAGAACGTTCTCGAACTCAGCACCCTTGACGCTATGCTGGGTGGCGAACGGTGTTTGTCCTTCGACAAACCTAGTCAGTTCTATAACTTCCGTATAGCGAACATTTCTGAGTTTGCTGTAACGCAGAAGAGCGGTGGCATCGTCGGGTATCGGTTCTCCATTGAGTGCGGCAAGCTCATCATCACGCCGTAAGAGGCGATCCGGCGGCGCTGGGCGTCTGGTTTCCTTCAAGTGATCGATAACTTGGCCGATCGTCCCATCAGTGCGAAGTTGTTGGACCTTGTCCATATTATTGCGCCAAGAAATCTTGTCGGCATGCTTCACGATGGCAGGGCCGGAGCCAAATGCCTTGAACATGTCGCCATAGCGAGATGCTGCATAGGCCTCGCACATGGGTTCTACCGTCTCGGCGAAAAACTTGATGGCAGGGTCTTCCTTCTTCGCGAATAGTTCAGAGCGGCCGCTGAATATCTCCGCGATGTTGGGATAGCCTTGCTCGGTGGCCAGCACATTGTGCGTAAGCATGAGCACCTTGGTTTTGCTCAAGTCCCAACCATCTCCCTTTAATCGCTCCGTCAAACTTTCGCGGATGCTGCGGGCTAGCTCCGGCGGCACATCCTCTTTGGAGCGTCTATCATTGGTTCGCTGACCTTTATAGGCGTTGGCATGAAAGAACCGGGCCTCCCCGGACGCGCTCGGATCACGGACGGCTTGGGGAAGCTCGGGACGCAGTTCGTTGAGGACATTGACGACGGCTGGCACCGAGGCGCGGCACGTTGTCGTCGCTGCAAATTCTGCTCAATCTTGTCTGTCAGGACGCTGCGAAGGGCAGGCATGGCGCGCCGGACATGTGGACGTTTGGGCGCAGGCTCGCCGCCGGCATTCTGTCGCGCCCGGATTTTCGTGCGGACGTCTACGCGAAGTTGGTGTCGGGCCTCTCACCGCATGCAAGGGCGATCGTGGAATATGCCGTGGCCGAGGTTCCCGATGAGGCGGGGGTCATGCTTCTCGTCGGAAGCCATGTCTCCGATGGGAGAGCATTTGATGGAGTGCTCGGGTCAGCAATTGAGCGCCTCGTCGTTGAGCAACGACCTTCATCAGATTGGGTCGGTGCCTACGAACAGATCAGCACACCGGCGCCGTCGCTTAGAAAGCGCCTATTCGCAGTAGCACGCGCCTCCGCCAGCAACGAGGCAAGGCTTGCGTCGGCATGCCTTGTTCACATCGACGAATTACGCGATCGGCATGGTGTGGCGTCTGGCGAGCCCCGTCACCCCGATATCGACTCCGGGGCACCATGGCCACTGCTGACGTTTGGAGGACCGCGTGGCGAAACCGACGTTTGACCTCTACGCGGGCGTGTCCGGGCTTGAGCTTGCGGAGGACTCCTTCGATCTCGGCGATGGGGTGGTTCTGAACCGAACCTATGCGCATCTCACGGCGCCGTTCGTCATGGCGTTCAAAAGCCAGCCGAGTATGATCAGCCTCATCCCGCCTTGGAAGTCGTTGGGCGGGGGATTTGCGTTCGACATCAACGCCGAGATCAAGATCCCGGCCACAGTTGACCCGTCTTATGGCACTCAGACGGATGTCGTCCGCATGATCGGCGTGCTGGGGAGCGTTGACATGCATCCGGCTCTGAGGCTGCCAGCCTTCGCAAACCACTCATTTTCAACAATGGCCGATCGGCCAGAGCGCGAGAGCTGGCTTCGGCCGAACGAGTTCCAGCCGCGCTACTTCCCCCTCGATGGTGGTTCAGAGGAAATAGGACCCGCCGAAGCCGCCTGGGTGGCCGAGCGCTGGCCGGTTGCGTTGAGGCTTACAAAGGAAAGCGCCGAATTTGCGCTCGCTGTTGAGGCGATCGACGGGGGCCAGTTCGTTCAGAAATCAGCACTCGCTCTGGTCTCTCTCTGGGCAGCCTTAGAAGCACTTTTCTCTCCCTCAACATCTGAACTGAAGTTTCGGGTCTCGGCCCTGATCGCCGCCTACCTTGAACCGCCGAGTCCGTCACGACATGCGCTGCAGCGTGCCGTCGCAAAGCTCTACGACAAGCGCTCGGCGGCAGCACATGGCAAGCCCAGGCACGAAACCGATGACCTATTAGAGACATTCAACCTGCTGGCGCGAATCCTGAGGAAGATCCTCGATGATCGGGCTGTGCCATCGAAAGAACATTTGGAGCGGACACTCTTTGGTGCTTGATCATCTCAACATGGCGAGAACGTGCAATCACTGGCTAGAAGCTGGTTCCGCATAAAAGCCGCCATTATCGATGACGGTATTGTCACCACCAATCGTCCCGAGATGCTCCATCTTCGAGATTGTTTGGGCAACGTTGGCACGGATTCTCCATTGCGGTCCGCAGAGAGGCGATAAGTACTGGCAGTATTCTTCGGTATCCTTGGCGGTATCGGCGCGAAACGAGGGGGTGAAACACCGCCCCACAAGGGTTCAGCCACACGATTGGCAATCGAGCGGGTATCGTCCTCCCCATTGATGATTCACGCATCGCTCGTTGTAACGGATGGGTTCTCAAGCATCAGTTAGAAGGAAGGGGACCTGTCAAGTGGGCAACCATTGACAGAGCTTGTTACGTCGACTCTACGGTATGACTTAAAAAAGCATCAAAAAATAATTTGATATCCTAAATTTTACATAAGCAAAGTTATCACCCTCGACAGACAGACAACAGACGGACAAATGCGCTTCCAATTGGATGACGATATCGATCTCGGACGATCTAGGTAGTACGCGTTGACATCAAATTAGGCGAATTTCGGTGCTAATACTAGGGATCGCTCATACACATTGGGTGGAAACGCTAACGTTTAACGCCGTTCTATCTGGTCCACAGTTCGAGCACAAAACCGCAAGGCAGTCGAAATCGATGGGTTGCAAATTTTGCAAGGTGGTTACTTTGAAGTCATCCTCAACATACGTAACATGAAACTCAGTCATGTCGACCGGTCTTCCGCACTTCGCACACGGTGCAATTGGGCCGCAACCGTCGACGCGCCTTATTGGTACCGGCGCGTGTCAAGGTACTTGTCGCCTCAGTCATGCAGCCAAAGGCTGTTTAAGTGTGGCGCGTGAGGCCATCGTGACGACTGACTCGCGCTCCGGATTGAGCGTGACGGCACCGATGGGCGTCCAGTCTCGCGTGCAGCCTGACCAGCGGGCCGGGTTACGTTCCCGCGCCTGGACATACACCTCGTGACGAGCGGCGAGGATCGCGTGATCGTCTCCGTCATGGCGCTGCGCCGGGCTGACGTAGCGGATGCTGCTGTGACGGTGGTCGAAGTTGTACCAATGCACGAAGTCGCTCGCCCAGTTGCGTGCAGCATTGAGCTCGGCGAAGCCCGTGGCGGGGAACTCCGGGCGGTACTTGGCCGTGCGGAACAGCGCCTCGGCATAGGCGTTGTCGTCACTGACGCGTGGGCGTGAGTACGATGGCTTCACGCCAAGCCAGTGGAGCATGGCCAGCACGGTCGTGGCCTTGAGCGTGGAGCCGTTGTCTCCATGCAGCACCGGCTTGTCCGCCAGAGTAGCGATGCCCTCGGCCAGCGCCGTGCGCCGCACCAGATGGGCAGCGTGACTGGCATCGTCGCGCTCGTGCACCTCCCATCCGACGATCTTGCGGCTGTACAGGTCCAGGATCAGGTACAGGTAAAACCATTGACCGACGACCTTGGCGGGCAAGTACGTCATATCCCAGCACCAGACTTCCCGTGGTGCGCAAGCGATGTGCGTGGTCGGCGGCCGGCCAGCCTTTGGCGCTTTGGCCCGGCCGCGGTGTGCGCTCTGCCCGTGCTCGCGCAGCACGCGGGCGAAGGTGGATTCGCTGGCGATGTAGACGCCCTCGTCGGCCAGCATTGGCACGATGCGCGCAGGAGGCATATCGGCGAAGCGCGCCTCGTTGGCCACGCGAAGCACTTCAGCACGCTCGACGGCGCTCAGCGCATGGGCGGGTTGCGGGCGTACCGAATTGGGCCTGCCATCGCCCGAGACGAGGCCCTCGCAGGCATTCCAGCGCTGCAGGGTGCGCACATCGATGCCGGCCGTCTCGCAGGCCAGACGCAGCCGTGCGCCGGCCTTGTGCGCGGTATGGATGTCATGGGCCAGGGACTGGCGATCTTCGAGGCCGATCATTCGTCCTCGCCCGTGCGGAAGATCGCCGCGACTTTTTTTGATAGCACCAGCAGGGCCGCCGTCTCAGCCAACGCACGGTCCTTGCGCAGCAGCTCACGCTCGAGTTCCTTGATGCGCCGCCGGTCCTGCTGGGTTTGCTGTGGGCTGGCACGCGCCTCTTCGGGCTTAGCCAATGCTTGCGTGGCGCTTTGCCGCCAGGTGGCCAGCTCCTGTGAATACACGCCGTTCTCGCGGCACCACGCGCTCTTGCCAGCCTCGTCCATCGCAGCGGTCGTCAGCACGGCGTCGAATCGGGCCGCCGCTGTCCAGGCCCGCTCGCGAGCGGGCCTGGACAGCGCATCACTGCGCCAGCGCTCCAGCGTCCCCACTCCCACGCCAACCTCACGTGCAACGTCTTCCAACGCCGCGCTCTCCGGCGGCAGCAACCGCGCAACCGCTCTGTCCTTGAATGCTTGTCCGTATTTTGCCAATTCGTTTTCTCATCATCGCCCCCGGTTCGTCGATTCTATCGGGGCGACAAGTATTCTGATAATCATCTAGCCGGCCTTCCCTTCGGCAAGCGCTGGGAACTACAGTGAAAGTACGATTCCTGAACTTATCGCCTGTTCCTTGACGAGCGTGGCCAGCCCATGTCGTCCGGCCGGTCGGGCGGCCGGACCCCGCTTTATGGCGGGGCAAGCGACGCATGGCTGGAAGCGCGGCAGAACGGAACTGCCCAACGTCGTCTGCAAGGGATTGAAAAGAATTCTGGCTAACGGGTGATGGTTTGTGAGGTGGTCAGCGGGGCATTTTGGGAGAAAGCATCATGTTATTTTGTGGCATTGACCTTCATTCGAACAACAGCGTCGTGGTCGTCACCGACGATGCCGACAAGGTGTTGTACTCCAGGCGACTCCCCAACAACCTGACGGAAATCTGCGATGCGCTCAGCCCGTATCTGAAGGATTTATTTGGCGTCGTCGTGGAATCGACATTCAACTGGTACTGGCTGGTCGACGGCCTGATCGAGGCGGGCCATTCGGTCCACCTCGCCAACACCGTAGCGATCAAGCAATACGATGGCCTCAAGTACCGCGGCGACGAATCCGACGCCCGCCACCTCGCGCACATCCTACGGCTCGGACTTCTGCCGGAAGGACACATCATGCCGCCGCCCCTGCGCGCAGTACGCGACCTGTCACGCAAACGGATGCAGTTGGTGCAGCAGCGCACCACCCAGCTCCTCTCAATAGGGACATGCCTGGCGCAGCAAACGGGTGGCCAGATCAGCGGCGACAGCATCAAACGGCTGACGGAGGCTGACATTGACAAGATGCCGATTGGCAGCACCGAAGCGATCGGCGTCAAGGCCAACCTGGCGGTCATGGATGCGCTGCAGACGCAAATCGACGGCATCGAGAAGGTGCTGATGGCGCACTGCCATAACAGTCCGGGATATAGGTTGCTCAACACCGTGCCCGGCATCGGCGCAACGCTGGCCACCGTCATCCTGCTGGAGACGGGCGATGTCGGACGCTTTGCCGACGTCGGGAACTATGCCTCCTATTGCCGCTGTGTCAGCAGTACCCACCTCTCGAACGGCAAGAAAAAAGGCGAAGGCAACACCAAGAACGGCAACCGCTATCTGGCGTGGGCGTACATCGAGGCAGCCAATTTCGCCATCCGATTTTGCGAGCCGGCGCGCAAGTTTTACCAGCGTAAGAAGGCCAAACGGAATGGAATCGTCGCGACCAAAGCGGTCGCGCACAAACTGGCGCGTGCCTGCTTTCTGATGCTAAAAACGGGAGAGGAATTCTCTGTGGAGCGCTGTTTTACTTAAGTTTGGCAACGGCCAGCGAGCCAGGCCCTGCGTTGGACTTTGAGCCACCTAGTCTGATTGGACGCCGCGCCGTCTGCCATCGTGTCATGTCTTAATGAAATGAGTCGTCCGGATTGCGAGCCACCTGTGTTTGGACCCGCCTCGCGGGAGCCACAAGTCTGCCCAACAATTGGACACAAGACGGTACCGAGATGCTTCTGGGACGGCGCAGCCGTCAGGGTGGAACAGGATTTCAACGCTTCCGCTTGATCCACATGGGTGACTGGTGCGATTCATGCAACCACACGAAGAGGCGAAGGGCACGAACATCATTTCATGTGGAGACCTGAGCGATGGCCGTATTAACTATCGCGGAGGATTGCGAGGATTTTATTTAACCCCTTGACTTGGGCCGGCTAATGGGTGACGCGGGGGGGTACGCCCTCACGGTCCATGACTGCTCGGCGAGAGCTGGCACGACATTCAATCGAACAGAAGGCCGACAGAGCGTCGCTGTCCTGGATGTGAATCGTCGGTATCACCGATGCGAAATCGACTCGCTCTAGTTGCCGTGCAATTTCAAAGAGCACTGCCGAAAATCTCACTCCGCATCCATCACATTCGAAAAAAAATACGTCGTCTTCCATGGCTTCCTCAAAAAATGTCGATCAGGAGTGAACAGAAGCTGATGTGTACGGCCACGTATGCCGGCTTTGCGCTCTTGTGGTGAAGGCTTAAACATTCCCGAGAGCTCACTTTTCACCATAGGACATTTTTAATGTAGGACGTAAAACTCCTACCTTCTCGGGGCAGGCATCTTGCGGAAGTAATTCACGAACCTAACTAGAAATTGCACAGCTTTGGTGAAAATGAAGCGAAAACTTGAAACAGGTTAGAACTTTACGTTCTCGGACTCCGAGCATGGCAGTGGCCTCGGAAAATATATTTATCACCCGTGACAATCGACATTAAATTAAAAATGTTGATAATTTGTATTATGTCAAATTATTACGTGAACGTGACCGTTGGACAACGAACACGTGATGACGCGGAAAAAAGGTTGCATGCCTCTAGACTTTGGCAATGGCGCTATGCGAAAACTGTGCGTATAATGTGCTCATACAGTTCGCTACTTGGAGTGATGCATGAGCGCCATCGCCTTTACCGACGTGCTCGAGTCCGCGCGCGAAGCGGGAACGTCCCGCCTATCCGCTGTCAACCTCGCCAACGTCATGGAATTGCAGCAACAAGACCTGGCAAACTTGGCAGGTGTTCATCGCAACACGCTCCGTACCCATCCTGAGTCGCCAAAGCTTCAGTCCACCTTGCGTGACCTAATGCGCGTACTGTCGGCTGCTGTGGCGGTACAGCCGGACTTCGAGCGAGCGCTGTTTCTGGTCAAGAACCAGCCCATTCCGACGTTTCGCCACAAAACTATCCTGCAACTGCTTCAGGACGGGCGGACCGAGGATGCGATTGACTATCTGGAGTCGATCAGTGCAGGATTTGTTGGATGATTCTGACGCACTTGCCGGCGGGCACCATGCTTTATCGCGCACATGCTCCCCGCTGGGCGAGTCGGCCGGCCAGTGGGGCGGGCGCCGCAGCCAAGGGCGGGCGCTTTAACCGAGAAGGTATCGAGGCACTGTATTTGTCGCTGGAAGAACTGACAGCGCTGCGCGAGTACCAGCAGACCTCCCCCTTCCTGCCACCCTGCACGGTCTGCTCTTACACCGTCGCGCTGCGTAATCTGGTCGACCTGCGGCAACTCTACCCCGGCCCAATCTGGGACGATCTCTGGCACGACTGGCGCGAGGATTGGCGGCACCTGAAATTCGATCTGCACATCGAACCCCCGACCTGGGTTCTCAGCGACATGGTTCGGGAGCAAGGCTTTACCGGTATCGTGTTTCCCAGTCAAACTCACGCGAGCGGGACCAACGTTGTCGTGTTTACCGACCGCCTCGGCGATGGCAATTCTATCGAGGTAAACGACCCGGATGGCCAACTTCCGAAAGATCAGGCAAGTTGGCGGCGTTGAAGACCTCTCTGACCTTACTCTACCGCGATAGACGGCACACTCCGTGATCAATGACAGCGAGGTCCCGGGGGCCGTCGTCACGATCCAGAGCAACTAGTTCGCGACAATAAAGTTGAGAACTGTCGCCCTTGCGGTAGAAGACTTGCGTCAATCTAAGTATTGCGGCGTCTTGCTTCAAAGTTGCGAAAGCGCGGTCTCAAACAAACCTAATATTTAGGATGACGAATAATTATGTCAAGTTGTCGTCCGAATGTGGCAGAGTGTCGTCGCCGGTCGCGATGGGAGCGTCTGCCATGTATTCCCGGCCCATTGTGATTTCCGGACTCACCTGCTCGTAATTTAACGCTTCAGTCGCTCTAAATTTGACATCATGAAGAGCGATGAATAGCCGCGGTAGCCAAATCCTTGCTTGCCCGATGCGACCAACCGAGCATCATCGAAAATCCCGCGATGAACACAAACATGATCGACACGTTTATAAACAACCTTTCAATTGGCAGATGCATCGCGAGCAATACGCCTCCGAGCATCGAACCCGCGACGGAGCCGAATTTGCCTATCCCTATTGCTGTCCCGACGCCCGCCGAACGCAGCGAAGTCGGATAGATGATGCCGGCGAGCGCATAAAGACCAAACTGAGTGCCGATCACACACACGCCGCTCATGAACACGGCCGCCATCAACAACGGTTGCGGCATGGGGTGCCCGAGCGACGCTGCGATCGGGCACCCTAGCGCGGCCAGCGCCACGATCGCCACCATGCCGTGACGGTCAACAAAACGGCTGAGGACGAGCGCGCCAATGGTCCCGCCTACCGGAAACATCATCGCAACAATAGCGGCCTGTCGAGGCGCAATCCCCGCAATACCGAAAATCAGCGGTAGCCAGTTCTGCAGGAAATGCAACGCCAGCGAGTTAAGAATGAAAACCACCCACAGCAGAGGCGTCACATAACGTAGCGGTCCGCTGAAAAGAGCGCGTGGTCCGGCGCGTCCCACAGGTTCATCGTCCAGGACGAACGTAGTGATCTGCGACACGTCGAGATTCGGGTCCATTCGATGCACGAGTCGCTTGATCAGAACAGGATCTCGCTGATTGAGCACTAGAAATCGAATCGATTCAGGCAACGCGAAGATCGATGCCAGCGCGACCAGCACCGCCGCCGCTCCGCCGAACCAGAAAATAACGCTCCACCCGAAATGCGGCAATAACCACGATAAAACCGCGCCCCCTCCTCCCGCTCCTACCGAAAACCCCGAGAACATCAATGTCACCCAGGTGGCGCGGCGCTGCTTCGGTGCGTATTCGGCCACCAGCGCGACCGTGTTGGGTACAACGCCGCCCATCCCGATGCCGGCAAGAAACCGTAAGGCGACAAGTTGATCGATCGATTGGGTCCACGCACACACTATGGTTAGTATCCCAAACCATATGGAACCATAGATTATGGTCCGCTTCCGGCCGAACCGGTCACCGGCGAATCCCAACGCCAGCGAGCCGATCAGCACGCCGGACAAGCCCGCACCAAACACCTGCGCGAAGCTGCCTGCCTTGACGTGCCAAACCTGGGCGATGGCGGGCGCCGCAAACGCAATCGCGATCTGGTCATAGCCGTCCAGCAGTACGATCAGGAAACACCATGCGAGTAACGCAATCGAAAAACGACCGAGTTTTTGTTCCTCCACGAGTTGAGAAACATTTAACATGAACTCACCAGCCAAAGCGGATGTGCGTGGATTAGCGGCATTTCGTCTCCTGAATATTTTGTGAGTATTTTATTAGGTCACGCCAGACTTGGCGGGGCGCGAAGTGCCAGCAAGAATGCTATTCGAGTGTAGCGGACGTAATCCGCACACTGAATCACCAAATTTTTATCAAGTCATCGAACAAGTCGATAAATGGGCACGGCGGACAGCCGGTGAGCGCTACGTCGTCCCCGCTCCCCGGCGCAACTCAACTATTCGGTGATTGCTAATGGATTAATGCGAATAATTTGATTCACGTTATATACAGCCGGATATAACATTCCGATCTGCCTTGACGAACTACACGCCAATACTGAAGGAGACGAAAGATGATTAATCTGCGAGTCGGTGATCTTGTTGCTCGCAACGCGAAGATCTCGCCCGATGCCGTAGCCCTTATTGAAGACGACCAAGTGCTCACCTGGAGCGAGCTTGATCGAAGCACCAATCGAATGGCTAATGGACTGGCAGCCATTGGACTTGCCAAGAACGACCGTATTGCTACCGTTATCCGCAACGGCGCATCGGCGGTTCAGATGATATTTTCCATCGCCAAGGTGGGCATGCTGGCTGTGCCAATCAACTACGGATTGACGACCGGTGAGATCGGGGTCCTGTTCGACGACTCAAAGCCGAACGCCATCATCATTGATGCGGAATTCGTCGACAACCTGGCGAGTATTCTGAAGCGCCCCGGCGTTACGGTCATTGTCCGGGGTGAGGCGGCCGTGCCGGAAGGATGGCTGAGTTATCGGAGTATTGAGGAACGCGGCAACGAGAATACGGTACCCGTTCATATTGATCCCGACGAAATCCGCACGATCCGCTATACGAGCGGCACGACTGCCGCACCCAAAGGATGTCTTGGGACCCATCGGCAAATCCTCTCCAGTATTGACAATTTTTTCTCGCAGATCCCGGTGCCGAAAACCGGACCGTTCCTACAGATGTTGCCGCTCTTTTCAGGCGCCGGGATCTGGATGGCTATCGCTGCGGCTTACCACGGCGTCGGCAACGTACTGACGCGCGAGTTCGACGCGCAGGATGCGCTGCACAAGATCGAGGCCCACGGTGTCACTCACACTTGCGGCGTGCCGACCATGATGAGCCGCCTGGCCGATGAACTGAGAATAGGGACCTATGACATCGGCTCGTTGCAACTGTTTGGTTATACCGGCTCAAAAATGCCGCCGGGCACCATCCAGCGCGCGCTTGACCTCTTCCCTTGCGGCTTTTACCAGGGCTTCGGCGGAGGCGAGATGGGCGGCCTCGTGTCTTACCTGATGCCGGAGCATCATCGCGAGGCACTCCTGCAGGAAGATCCCGCGCGGTTGCTGGCGTCGGTCGGTCGCCCCGCGAAGTATGCGGAAATCTGTATTCGCAATCTGCAGGATGGCACGCCGCTGCCGGCCAACGAACCCGGCGAGATCACGGTGCGCTCGCCCAGCAATTTTTCTGGTTACCTGAACCGTGCGGAAGAAACCGCAAAAACGCTGCGAGGCGAATGGGTCTACACCGGCGACATTGGTTATCTCGACGACAACGGTTTTCTCTTTGCAATAGATCGAGCCAAGGACATGGTCGTGACGGGCGGCATGAACGTTTCGTCAGCGGAAGTCGAAGCCGTGCTGTCAGAGCATCCGTACGTCAAGGCCGTAGCCGTGATTGGCTTGCCCAGTGACGAATGGGGCGAGACCGTCACTGCCATGGTCATACTGCATGAAGGGAGGACTATATCGAAGAGCGAATTAATCGGCTTTGCGCGGAAGCAGCTTGCCGGCTACAAGTCTCCTAAAGCCATCCATTTCGTCACCACTTTTCCGATGAACAGTGTCGGCAAGATTCTCAAACGCGAACTCCGCGATCAGTTTGCGGCGGTCCGCTAAGCAAAGTAGTTTTTCTTACACTACCCTGAAGGAGACACACATGGATTGGACATTGAACCGGGCCGCGGGGCCGCGCGGATATCTGGTGGAAAGCGACGAATTCAAGACGATCGAAGTAACGATGCCGGTGGAAGGCGTCGCGAAGCTCGCGCTGAACCGCCCGGATAAACTCAACGCATCCAACTCCGCGATGATCGGTGAAATCCGCGCTGCGATGTGGCGGCTGAACTACGACGAGAGCGTACGTGTCATCGTGATTACCGGCTCGGGCCGTGGTTTCAGCGCGGGCCGCGACGTCAAGGAACTGCAAGGCGAACGCGGCATGCCGCTGCCGCACTATCGCGCTTATGTTCGCGCCAACCACGACATGCTCGACGATCTCGAGGCTATCGAGAAGCCTGTCATCGCGGCAATCAATGGTGTCTGCGCAGGCGGCGGGATTGAACTGGCCACATCGTGCGATTTCCGCTTCGCGTCCAATCGCGCGACCTTCTTGCTGCCGGAAATTTTTATCGGTGTGATCCCCGCTTCCGGCGCGTGCTCGCGCATGATCCAGATGATCGGAATCGAAAACGTCAAGGATCTGGTGATGACCGGCCGCACCATTGACGCCGATGAAATTCGCAGCATGGGTTTCGTGCGCTCAGTCGTCGAGCACGAAGAACTCGAAGCAAAAACGTTCGAATTCGCGCGGCTGCTGATGCGCGGCGCGCCGCTCGCGGTAGGTATCGCCAAGCATGTGACCAATACCTGCCAGAACGTCGATACCGAAACTGGACGGCTATTCGAGCGCCTCGCGCAGTCCTCGCTGGTGGGATCGAGTGACTCCACCGAAGGCATCCGTTCCTTCCTCGACAAACGTCCGCCCAAGTTCACGGGCCGCTAAGCGCCGCTTGCAATCCGTGCACCGTCGGTCTACGCAAAACCACGCTGACCGGCGGTGAGTTTTCTCCAATCTCACCAGAGGGTTCGGTTTGAAACTATCAGGCATCCGCGTACTGGATTTTTCCCGGTTTATGGCCGGCCCGCTGATTTCGGCCATCATGTCCGACCACGGTGCCGAGGTGACGAAGATCGAAGCGCCGGAGGGCGACCCTACGCGCGGCGGCCGCCGCAGCCGCGCATCGCAAAACGCGGGGGACTCTTTTTCAGTGTTCAACCGCGGCAAGCGTAGCGTCATGCTCGACCTGAAGCAGGCGCACGGCCGGGAGATGGCGAAACAATTGATTCGTGACGCGGACGTTTTGATCGAATCATTCAGCCCCGGTGTCGCCGAGCGGCTCGGTATCGGCCAGGCTATCGCGCGAGAGATCAATCCGCGGCTTGTGTATTGCTCGGTCACTGCATTTGGTCAGGACGGTTCATTGCGCAACATGGCGGCCCACGATCCCGCCGTGCAAGCGCTGGCGGGTATCCTGCCCCGAGATGACGCCCATAGGCCAGTCATTCCGCCAGTCTCGGTGGCGTCCTGGTGCAGTGCCCACAGTGCCCTCGCCGGCATTCTGATGGCATTGCTCTCGGCGCGGACAACGGGTCTTGGCGACTATCTGGATGTGTCGATGCACGATGTCGCGCTAAACGCGCGTCCGGGGGCCTTGTTCGGCGCCCTCGCGCAAGAACATCAGGAGTCCACGCTAGCACTTGGCCAAGCGATGCTTGAACCTTATGAGACCGCTGACGGGGAATGGCTCTGCCTGGGCGCTGGCGAACCACGTTTTGCCAGGGCCTTGCTTGAAGGGCTCGGGCACCCGGACTTGATAAGCGTGGCGCTGGGCAAGCCGGGAGCCGCACAAGATCCCCTGCGCAAGTTGCTGGCAGAGACGTTCAAGCTCAAACCGCTGGCAGCGTGGATCGAATGGCTGGAAGCACGATCCATTGGTGTTGCGCCTGTTATTGATTACGCACAGGCCCTGCGGCATCCGCACGTGCGCGAACGAGGCATGTTGCTCGCCGACAGCAACGGCGACCTGCACCTGAATACGCCGATCCGTTTCTTGCGCGAACCCGGCAAACCCGATCTTCGGACTCCGGCGCCAGGAGAACACACCATAACCGTACTCGCCGAAACCGAAGCACGGCTCGCGCATAAAGAAGCTGGCGTTTAAAGCCCGTCGAGCGCTTTACGGCTGGGTCAAAGTGTAATTTTCCGCAACTATTTAGTTTTTAAAAAAACCAATTGGTAGTTATACTAATAAAATACTGAATCGCAAAAGATGCCAGCTAACAAAAAAATTCTCCACTACTACCACCGCTCGCAGGAACATGAAATGACCCGGTTATTTTTTACGTCGGCAGTGCTCGCCCTCGCAATCGTATTCCCTGCTTTGGCCGTCGCTCAAGACAACGGCACACCCACTCGCGCAGCAGTGAAGGCGGACTTTATCCAGTTCAAGCAGGCAGGATTCGATCCAACCGCGAACGACCAGGTTGATTACCCCGAAAGTCTGCAACGGGCGCAACAGAAATTGACCGCGCAAAGGCAAACTGAGTGCACGTCTTACGGTGCGTCAACAAGCGGTACATCAACATCCGGCGACTAAAGCGCGTGTCGGCATCACGCCCGGAACCACGCCAAAGCTTCACAACCACGGCCTCTCGTTCAGCCGCCGCTCCTCGAACGCCTTGATCTCCGATGCCAGCAACAAGGTGTCATCCACGTCGTCCGTGCCGTCAAGAAGGCGCGCCTTGACCGAGGCCGCAATATCGAAATGCAGGGTCGTGCCATCTGGCGTAGTGACAGTCTGAGCCGGCAGGTCGACCTTCAGTGCGTAACCTGGAACAGCACTGACTTGTGCCAGTAACGTTTCTATATCCTGCGCATTCAAGACAATGGGGAGCATCTTGTTCTTGCAGCAGTTGTTATAGAAAATATCGGCGAAACTTTCGGCGATCAGCACGCGAAAACCGTATTGAAACAGCGCCCACGGCGCATGCTCGCGTGAACTACCACAACCAAAGTTGCGTCGTGTCAGCAGCACCGACGCGCCGGCATAACGAGGTTGATTCATCACAAAACCCGCTGCTATGACACGCTCGCTCGTCGGTTTGCCGTAATAGCCAACATCCTCATGGCGCCATTCGTCGAAGACATAAGGACCGAATCCCAGGCGTGCGATGGACTTCATGTATTGCTTGGGCATGATCGCGTCGGTGTCCACATTATCGCGATCCAGCGGCACCGCCAAACCTGTGTGGCTGGAAAAAGCTTCGATCATTGCAGCGTCCCGTTCACGGCGAAAGTACGGATATCGGTGAAATGCCCGCGCAACGCAGCGGCGGCTGCCATCGCGGGGCTGACGAGATGCGAGCGGCCGCCGGCGCCCTGGCGCCCTTCGAAGTTGCGGTTGGACGTCGACGCAACCCGTTCTCCCGGCTCAAGGCGGTCGGCGTTCATCGCGAGACACATCGAACAACCGGGGTCACGCCATTCGAAGCCGGCAGCCATGAAGACGCCGTGCAATCCTTCTGCTTCCGCCTCACGCTTGACCGCGCCTGAACCCGGGACCGCGAGCGCCAGTTTGATGGTGGAAGCAACACGGCCACCGAGCGTGCGTAACACGCTCGCCGCAGCCCTCAGGTCTTCAATCCGGCCATTCGTGCATGAACCGATAAACACTTTATCCAGCGCGATGCTTTCGATCGGGACGCCTGCCGACAGACCCATGTACTCGAGTGCTCGCGCACAGGACGCGCGCCGCCCAGGCTCGCTGACAAGAGCAGGATCGGGCACCACGCCGGTGATATCCACAACCATGTCTGGCGATGTGCCCCACGTGACCTGCGGCGACAACTCAGACGCATTCATCACCACATCGGCATCGAATCGAGCATCCGGGTCCGACTGCAACGCCCTCCATTCCAGCGCCGCGCGATCCCAGTCGCTGCCTTGAGGCGCATAGAACCGTTCACGGCAGTACTGCAGAGTGGTCGCGTCGACGGCGATCAGCCCGGCCACGGCGCCCGCTTCTATCGACATATTGCAGAGTGTCATGCGCCCTTCCATTGACAAGTCGCGCACTGCCGCTCCGGCGTACTCGATCGCATGGCCCGTCGCGCCGGCCGTGCCGATACGACCGATCACCGCGAGCGCGAGATCTTTCGCGCTGCAGCCTGCCGGTAGACGACCCTCGATTGTCACGCGCAGATTCTTGCTGCGCCGGACCAGCAGCGTTTGTGTACTGAGGACGTGCTCGATCTCCGAGGTCCCTATTCCAAACGCGAGTGCCCCAAGCGCGCCATGGGTGCTGGTATGCGAATCACCACACACGATCGTCATGCCTGGCAAGGTGATGCCCAATTCAGGACCAACGACATGGACGATGCCCTGTCGTTCGTTATCCATACCAAGATGCACGATCTCATTTGCCGCGCAGTTCGCGCGCAGTGCATCGACCTGGATCCGCGAGATTTCGTCGGTGATACCTTCGTCGCGGCGGGTGGTTGGCACGTTGTGATCGGCGACCGCGAAGTTCCCTCGCGGACGCCACACCTTGCGCCGTTCAAGTCGCAATGACTCGAATGCCTGGGGGCTCGTCACCTCGTTGATCAGATGCCGGTCGATGTAAAGCAGGCACATGCCGTCCGCCTGCGCGCGGATCGTGTGGGCCTCGAAGATCTTGTCGTAGAGGGTACGGCCCATCAACTTCCCTTCTGGGTCAATTAGAAAAAGCCATTACCGACAGGCGCTCACGACGGCTTGACTGAGTGCTCGACACGCTCGGACGAAGCGGCACCCGCGGCGTGATCAGCGCCGAACCGGGCGCGATACAACGTTGCCAGCACGGCCGAAAAAACCGCGACGATGACGAACGGAACCGCTGCTGCGTAGAACAGGTCCGATACCGGCAGATGCATGGAGAGCAGCATTCCCCCGATGACCGGCCCCGACACCGACCCGATCTTGCCGATCGAAATCGCGCTGCCGACACCCGCTGAACGAAACGACGTGGGATAAATCATCCCGGCCACCGCATAGAGTCCGTACTGCGCACCGACCACGCAGAAGCCCGTGAAAAACACGGCGATAGTGAGCCATGTCTCCGACATCCCCGTGCCCAGCAGCGCGACAATCGGGCAACCGATGGCGGGCAGCGCGATCACGGCCAACACGCCGTGGCGATCGACATGGCGGCAAAGGATCAGACCGCCGATCACGCCGCCGACCGAAAACATCGCCGTAATCAAGCTGGCATGCTGGGCGCCCACACCGACACCCTCCATCAGGATTGGCAACCAGTTCTGGAGAAAATAAAGCGCCATTGAATTGGCGATAAACACAATCCACAGCAGCGGCGTGATGGCGCGCAAGCCGTCCGAGAAGATCAGCTTCAACACGAAACGCTTTTTGACTTGCGCTACTTCATCGGCGATGAAAAGCGCGTCGCCCGGGATGCTCAGCTCCGGGCGCAGACGGGCAACGAGCCGCGCCACGACCTCCGGACTGCGCTTCTTGACCACCAGCAATTTTGCGGACTCCGGCAGCACGAACATCAACAATGTGCCAACAAGCAGCGAGCCGACGCCACCAACCACGAACATGACCGGCCATCCGAAGCGCCCGATCAACGCCGACGACACCAGCCCGCCCGATCCAGCCCCGATCGAAAACCCCGAGAACATCAGCGTGACCCACGTCGCGCGCAACCGCTTGGGCGCGTATTCCGCCACCAGCGCCACCGAATTCGGGATCACGCCGCCCATCCCGAGTCCCGCGAGAAAACGCAGCAGCATCAACTGGTCGAGCGAGTTGCTCCATACCGAGGCCACCGTCAGCGCACCGAAAAACAGCGTGCCAATCACAATGGCCTTCTTGCGCCCAAGACGATCGCCGAGGTATCCAAACAGGAACGAGCCGATGAGCGTACCGAACAGGCCGGCGCCGAACACGGACCCGAATCCGCCGCGGCTGACATGCCATTCCTTGATGAGCGAGGGCGCGGCGAATGAAACGGCGGTCTGGTCGTAGCCGTCCATCAGCATGACGAGAAAGCACCAGAACAACAGGCCCACGGCAAACCGGCCGATCTTCTGTTCTTCCACCAGATTCGCGATATTGAAAGTTCGATCTGCTTGCATGTCTTCCATGAACCTCATTGTCAAATGCACCTCGGCTGCCCCGGCACACGCTCGTTTCTCTTGTACGGGACTCGACCATCGGGCCGAGGTGAATATAAAGCGCCTTGCGTTACGACAAAATCAAAAATTTGTGATCAAGTGATCGAAAACGGTGAACAAAGCCTCGAACGAAACTGCATGCCTCTTTCGAGCCGGACGCAACATCCGGCCTTGCATCCTCAAAACAAGTGATTGATACCAATGCGCGCCACCGTCTGGCTTCCTGTGCTGGAGGGCAGGTAGCCGAACTGTTCCGCCTGGGCGTTCGGCCCCGACGCACGCTGCAGCCCGGCGCCCGCGTACACCTGCGTGCTCTTTGAGAGGAAGTAGGTGAAGAAGAGGTTGTACTGATTGAAAGTAAGGTCCTCGAAGAGCGAGCGATTGTAGGAAATGCCCAGCACGTAGATTCGTTCGCCCGTCAGGTCGATGTTGACACCCGCCTGATAATTGCGCTCCGAGGCGCTTCCCTTCGCGTTCTGCAGCTTGACGTCGGTGAACGTCAGATGCGGCGTGAACGGGCCGATCACGTACGAACCGGCCACTGCAATCGTGCTATAGCGTGCGGCGTTGAACATGGTCCCCTGCTGCAGTTGCTGTCCCAGCAGCGACCGCAGGCTGAACACGCCAAATACGTCTGCGGTACGGTTGTGCGACATGGTGTAGGCCACACCGAACTTCAGACCGCCTTGCGCGTATTTCGCGCCAATACTGTACTGGCGCCCTGCGCTGAAGTTGCCCGCCTGGCCGCCGAAACTGTTCATCGCACCGGCCTGGAAACCATAGTAAATCGGCGTGTCGTATTTCACCGAGTTGACCAGCGCGTGCGTGTTCGCGAGTCCATCCAGGTTGCCCACGGTGTAGAACGACGAAATGCCGGGAACCGAGTTGTTGATCGCGCCAATGTACTCGTAGATGTAGTCCGGAATATTGCCTAAGCTCACGGTCCCAAAGGTGTTGTTCGTAAGGCCCACCATCGCCATCCGGTTGAAGAAGCTGGTGGGATTGATCTGCGCGCCCGTGTTGGTCAGGAAGCCTGACTCCAGGCGCGCGACCACCGAATTGCCGCCGCCCAGATCTTCCACGACGCGGAACCCGAAACGATCCGGCGTGCGCTTGCCCGCCGACTCCTGGAACAGGTGGCTGCTGCGGGAGTTCGAGACATAGTCCAGCCCCACGTCGACGCTCCCATAGATCGTGGCCGAGGACTGCGCCCATCCGGGCGCGCTCAACGCGGCGACGCTGCAGCCGATCAAAAATCGCTTATTCAAAGACGTCTCCAATTTTTATTTACGTTATTCCGCTCTGATGTCGGATGAACCTGAACGCACAAGATTTTTGTAATTTCGGGCAAGGCGGCTTGTACGCAGCTCGGAGTGTAGCGAAGACAGTTCCGCATTTGAATCACGAATTATCGATGGATTCATCAAAGAATCCGATTACTTGACAAGGGTTTTTACCAATTAACTGGCTGATATGGATTAAGCGTGTTCCGCTTTGACTCCGGCATGCTACTATCCGCCGAAAATGTGAATGCAGATCTAAAAAGCATTGACAGTGGAATCGGAGAAGCTAATGCAATCAAGAGTAATTCCGCCACGGCGCATGGTCGTCGGTATCAGCGGTGCGTCGGGCGTCGTGTACGGCGTGCGCTTGCTGCAGTTGTTAAGACAAATGGAGATCGAGTCGCATCTCGTCATGAGCCGCTCGGCACAAGTCACGCTTGCGCATGAGTCGGACTACAGCGTGGCCGACGTGCGCGCCATGGCCAGCGTTGCGTACACGAATGCCGACATTGGCGCGGCGATCTCGAGCGGATCCTATCCGGTGATGGGCATGATCGTCGCTCCGTGTTCAGTCAAGACGCTCTCCGAAATCGCGACAGGCATTACGGGCGCCCTTCTCCCACGGGCCGCCGACGTCATGCTCAAGGAACGCAGGCGGCTCGTACTGATGGTGCGCGAGACGCCCCTGCACCTTGGCCACATCCGCAGCATGGCGGCGGTCACGGAAGCGGGCGCCATCGTTTATCCGCCCGTGCCGGCTTTCTATGCGAACCCGGAATCGATCGAGGATATGGTCGATCACACGCTTGGCCGCGTGCTCGACCTGTTCGGCCTGGAGGCAAGCACCGTGCGCCGCTGGGGCGTTTAAACGCCACCTCTGGACTTCCACGCTGTTAAATCTGAATAAAAATTTGCTTTTACCCGATTAACCCGGCTTTGTTTGCTGACGCCATCGTCATGCCCAGACTAATCACGCCTATTCTGCGATTATCAAATTTCAGTGATAAGTCATTCAGTTTAATTTGCTTCAGCCGGAAGGACGGTTGTTTTAAAGTAACCGAATCAGGCATCGAGAAAGTGAACGATTGATAGGAATTATCGATTGATTCATAAGTAATCTCGATTACACCGACTTTTACGATAAACAAATCGGTAGACGAATGAAAATAATTATTGCTGGAGCGGGCATTGGCGGATTGACGGCCGCGCTCGCGTTGTTAAAGAAGGGCTTTGACGTCACGATTCTCGAACAGGCTCAGGCACTTAAGGAAATAGGCGCAGGCGTTCAATTAAGTCCGAACGCAACGCGGGTTTTGTATCAGCTCGGCCTGGGCGGCACGCTTGAGCACGATGCGTGCGAACCGCTTGGCAAACGGGTCAGGCTGTGGAACACCGGACAGTCATGGCGCCTGTTCGACCTTGGCACCCAGTCGCGCGAAATCTACGGCTACCCGTACTTCACGCTGCATCGTGCGGATCTGCACCGGGCGCTCGCCGAAGGCGTCGCCGCGTTGAGCCCGGACACCATCAGGCTGGGCGAGAAAGTGGCCTCGGTGGACCAGGAGACGGAATCAGGGAAAGTTACCGTACATACCGTGGGTGGTGCGGCGTACGAGGCGGACCTCCTGATCGGCGCCGACGGCGTTCACTCCACCGTGCGGCGCGCGTTGTTCGGCCCCGATGAGCCCGTATTCTCCGGCGTCATGGCGTGGCGCGGCGTGATCGACGCGAGCCGCTTGCCGGACCATCTGCGCGCGCCCTATGGCGTGAACTGGGTTGGCCCGGGCGCTCACGTCATCCACTATCCGTTGCGCACAAGCACGCTGATCAACTTCGTCGGTGCAGTGGAAAAGTCCGGCTGGGAAGTCGAATCCTGGTCCGAACAAGGCACGCTCGAAGAATGTCACCGCGACTTCGAAGGATGGCATGAGGACATTCACACGCTGATTTCCGCGATCGATATCCCGTACAAGTGGGCGCTCATGGTCCGCGAGCCGATGAACAACTGGACGTCCGGCAACATTACGCTGCTCGGCGACGCGTGCCATCCAACGCTGCCGTTTCTCGCGCAAGGTGCGGGCATGGCCATAGAAGATGGTTACCTGCTTGCACGTTGCCTCGAACGCTACGGAGCAGATCGCGCCCGGGCGCTGGCGCGCTATGCGGAGTTGCGGCTGGAGCGAACAGCACGTGTTGTGCGCGGATCGGCTGCCAATGCCACGCGCTTCCATAATCCTCAACTCGCCGACGCCGAAGGTGCCGCTGCGTATGTCGATCGGGAATGGACCGAAGAGCGCGTGAAGGAACGGTACAACTGGCTGTTCGAATACAACGTGGACGCGGTCGAGATCTAACGCCCTTTCCCGGTCATCAAGGAGACAAACAATGTCCAAGCTTCCGCCCGTCCTGGGCCTGCATCATTTCGCATGGCGTTGCCGTAATGCCGAAGAGACGCGCAAGTTTTACGAAGACCTGCTCGGTCTGCCGCTGGTCCATGTGATTCGCCTGGACCGCGTGCCGAGCACCGGCGAGTATTGCCCGTACGTGCATCTCTTCTTTGAAATGGCGGACGGTTCGAACATCGCGTTCTTCGATCTCGGCGACAACACCGCCGCGCTGCCGTCGCCGAATACGCCGCCTTGGGTCAATCACATCGCGTTGCGGCTCAGCGCGCTCGATGAACTCGAATTCATGAAGAAGCGGCTCCTGGACGCCGGCATTGAGGTGCTGGGTGCGACCGATCATCATTTTGTACAGTCCATCTATTTCTTCGATCCCAACGGCATCCGCCTGGAACTGACCGTGCCGACTGCACCCGCCGAGCAACTGGCGGGCTTTAGAGCCGACGCCCGCGTCACGCTCGACGCATGGACCGAAGAAACCGCACACACGCAGAAACGCCCGGCATGATTTCATTGAATCAGACACATGATCCCGAGCGCCGCAGCTGGATCGAATTGGCCAACGCGCCCGGCAGCCACTTCCCGATCCAGAACCTGCCCTTCGGCGCATTCACCCGTGACGGCGAAGCGCGCACGGGGGTGGCGATCGGCGAGCAGATTATCGACCTGCGTGCGTTGGCGGAGGCCCGGCTCGTGGACGGCGATGCGCTGGTCGCCTGCATGACTGCATCGGCGAACGGCAAGCTCAACGAGTTGATGGCACTCGAGCCGCGCTATCCGTCAGCGCTGCGCCACGCGCTGTCTGGCCTGCTAAGCCGCGATACACCGCTCCTTGGCCGTCTGCGCGAGCTTGAAGAACTCATCCTGCCACGCATGTCCGATGTCGAGATGCGGCTCGCATGCAATATTGGCGATTACACGGACTTCCTGACGTCGCTGCATCACACAGAGCGGCATGGACGTTTCAAGGGTCTCGCCGAGCCGCTTCCAGCCGCGTTCAAGTGGCTGCCTATTGCATATCATGGCCGGGCTTCATCGATTCGCGTCAGCGGCGGAAATGTGCGGCGCCCGCACGGCCAGTATCGCGACGCGGAAGGTCAAGTGCGATTCGGTCCCGCACCGGCGCTCGACTTCGAGCTGGAACTGGCTGCGCTCATCGGGCGCGGCAACGATCCCGAACAACCGGTCGACACCGCCCACGCTCTCGATCACGTCTTCGGCTACTGCCTCCTCAACGACTGGTCCGCGAAAAGCATCCAATGGTTCGAGCAGGTCTTGGGCCCCTTCCTTGGCAAGAGCTTTCATTCCAGCGTGTCGCCGTGGATCGTGACCGAAGAGGCGCTTGCGCCGTTTCGTATTGCGGCACCCGTGCGCGCTGCCGGCGACCCCGCCGTTATGCCACATCTCGACAGCGCGGCGGATCGCCGTGCGGGTGGTATCGATATTCAACTGGAAGCGTATCTGAGTACCGTGCGCATGCGCTCAGCGGGGTTGGCGCCGGAACGCATCACGCAGACGCATCTGGGCAACCTGTACTGGACTTTCGCGCAAATGATCGCGCACCACACCAGCAACGGCTGCAACCTGCGCACCGGCGACCTGCTCGGCAGCGGCACTATTTCAGGCGAGTCAGCAGTGTCGCGGGCCTGCCTCACAGAGCTGACGAACGCAGGCAAGGACCCATTGCAACTGCCTGGCGGCGAGACCCGCATTGCGCTCGAAGACGGCGATGAAATCACGCTGACCGCGCGTGCCAGCCATCCGGGTGCTGTATCGATCGGATTCGGTGAATGCCGGGGCCGCATCGTCGCGGCACACGCGCTGCATGCAGGCGAACAATGACACCACTCAACGGTTTTTTGAAAGTTGGCAACGGTCCGCGCAAAGTGCTCGCGATGAACGGCTGGTTCGGCAGTTCCGCCGACTGGACGCCGATACTGCCAGCGCTCGACCTGGACGCATTCACTTACGTCTTCTTCGACTATCGCGGCTACGGCCGTTCCATTGAGCGCAATGGCAACCACTCATTCGCTGAAGCGGCAGCCGACGTACTCGAACTGGCCGATCATCTGAACTGGCCGCGTTTCAGCCTGCTGGGCCATTCGATGGGTGGCATGGCGATGCAGAAAGTGCTGCTCGCCGCGCCTGAACGCATTGAACGGATGGTGGGAATCGCGGCGGTGCCGGCATGTGGATCACGGATGGATGCAGCGCGGCTGGCTGCGTTCGAACGCGCGGTTAATGACATTGACGCGCGCGCGGCCATTATCGACTTTTCTACAGGCAAGCGTTTATCACCGGCCTGGAGCGCGCGCCTCGCGCAAGAATCGGCTCGCCTGTCGCGGCCCGAGGCCTTCGCGGGTTATCTGCCGCAATGGGCCGCAAGCGACATGTCAGCGGACGTGTTGGGGCATCCTGTACCGGTAAAAGTCTTCATAGGAGAGCATGATCCGACGTTGACTCCCGAGTTGATGCGCAGCACATGGCTTGCGTGGTATCGCAACGCGGAGATGGAAGTCCTGCCGAATGCGGCACACTATCCTATGCACGAAGTACCGGTCGCCCTCGCAACGGCGCTGGAAAATTATTTGAAGCGGGCGTAAGACCGGACGGCGCAGGAAAAGTCCGGCGCCGCAATCCGCAGGAGACAAGCATGTACGAGACTATCTATATCCGGCCGGAATCCCTTAGCGAGGCCACCGCGCTTCTTGGCGAGCAGGAGGAAGCGCGGCCGTTGTCCGGTGGCATGACCCTGATTCCCACGCTGAAGCAACGCCTCGCGGCGCCCACGCATCTGGTGGATCTCGTGCGGCTGCCCGAACTGCGCGGCGTGCAGACAGCGAATGGTGTGTTGCGCATTGGCGCAAGCACGACTCACGCGAACGTCGCTGCATCGCCCGAGGTGAGTCAGGCGATCCCGGCGCTGGCGCAACTGGCGGGAATCATCGCCGATCCGCAAGTGCGCAATCGCGGCACGCTGGGCGGCTCAGTCGCGAATAACGATCCCGCGGCCGATTATCCGAGCGCTGTGCTCGCGCTCGGCGCGACCGTCGTGACATCGGCGAGACGGATTACCGCCGACGATTTCTTTATCGATACCTTCGATACCGCGCTCGAACCCGGTGAGTTGATCGTCGCCATCGAGTTCCCTGTCCCCGAGCGCGCGGCGTATGCGAAGTATCGGCATCCGGCGTCGGGCTATGCCGTGGTCGGCGTGTTCATCGCGTGCTTTCCCACGGGTATTCGCGTTGCAGTAACGGGCGCGGGGCCGTCGGTATTCCGCTGGTTCGACGCGGAAAGCGCGCTGAAAACGGACTGCTCCGATGCAGCAATCGCTGCGCTTGAAGTCGATTCGTCGAACCTTCCCAACGATGCAAACGGTTCTGCCGCCTATCGCGCGCACCTTATAAAAACCTACACACGCCGCGCGCTTCAGGCGCTTTTGCAACCTCGCGGTGTACAGTCAAACTAATCAGGAGTCGAACATGGAATTTACCGGATCGCAGACTATTGCGGCGCCGCGCGAACTGGTGTGGAAAGGCTTGAATGACCCCGCTGTTTTGCAAGCATGCGTGCCCGGATGCGAAGCTTTCACGCCAGTCAGCGATGACGAATATGCGGCGGTCGTGGTGGCATCGGTCGGTCCCGTCAAAGCGCGCTTCAAAGGCACGCTGGTGCTGTCAGAACGAATCGAACTCGAGGGCTACAAGATCGTTGGCGGCGGCGAAGGCGGGATCGCCGGCTTCGGCAAGATGACTGCCACGGTCACACTCGCGGACGCGGACGAAGGCACCCTGCTCACCTATGTTGCCGACGCGCAAGTCGGCGGCAAGCTGGCCCAGATAGGCTCCAGGCTCGTAACATCAGTCGCCAACAAGCTGGCCGCCGAATTCTTCAAGCGGTTCAATGCCAACGTAAGTGAAGCCGTCGTCAAGTAACGCTTTGCGGTGCATAAGTTGATGTATTAAGTCAGCTCACCGGGTTCGTTCAAGGATCACAAACACATCATGATTGAAGTTCAATTGCAGGTGAACGGCGCCGGCGTTCAATACACGGTACCGGACCATACTTTGCTCGTAGAGTTTCTACGCCAGAATTGCCGGCTGACCGGCACGCACGTTGGCTGCGACACGAGCCAATGCGGCGCGTGCACGGTCAATCTCGATGGCGTCGCCGTGAAGTCCTGCACCATCCTCGCGGCCCAGGCGAGCGGCGGCAGCGTGGTCACGGTCGAGGGTCTCGCTGCGCCGGAAGGTAAGACATTGCATCCGGTGCAGAACGCGTTCGTGCAGTGTCACGGGTTGCAATGCGGTTTCTGCACACCCGGCATGATCATGGCGGTGGACTTCTACCTTCGAAAGCCGCCTTCGCTGAGTGAAGCCAGTATTTGCCACGCGCTGGAAGGCAATATCTGCCGCTGTACAGGCTATGTAAACATCATTGAATCGGTGCGGCACGCAGCGCGGGAAATGTATCCGGAGCTGGACGCGCCGGGGAGCGGCAAGTCATGATCGGCAAACCCATTCCACGCGTGGAGGACCGGCGTTTCGTCACGGGCCAGGGCAATTACACCGACGACATCAACATCGACGGCCAGGCACACGCCGCCTTCCTGCGCTCGCCGCATGCTCATGCACACTTGCGCTCGATCGACATCACGGCGGCCGCAGAAGCGCCCGGCGTTCTCGCCGTGCTGCTCGGTCAGGATTATCTGGACGCGGGTTTTAGAGGTGTCGACCACATCCCCAATCCGGCCGATGCCGTGATTTCGTCGCAGCCCGCCTTCCTCACGTCCACCACGGGCGCGGTCTTCAACCAGCGCCATATCCCGCTGCCAATCGATAAAGTGCGCTACGTGGGCGAAGCGATCGCGATGGTCATCGCCGAGACGCCGCTTCAGGCACGCAACGCGACCGAGTTGATCGACGTGGATTACGACGTGATCGACGCAGTCGTGCACGGCGCCGATGCCATGCAACCACAAGCGCCACAGCTTTGGGACGGAGCGCCGGGAAACCTGTGTTTCCAGACCCAGATAGGCGACCGTGAAGCCGCTCAAAAAATTATCGCCGATGCCTTCCTGGTCGTGCGGCGCGAATTTCATAACAGCCGCCTCGTGAATTGCCAGATGGAGCCGCGCAGCGCCATCGGCTGCTACGACGCAACTGCCGAAACGTACACGCTGATCTCGGGGAGTCAAGGCGCGGTGCGCCAGAAGCTGTGCATCGCGGCTGCGCTCAACGTGCCGCCAGCCAGCTTGCGCGTAGTGTGTCCGGACACGGGCGGCGGCTTTGGGCCGCGCTCCTTTGTCTACGTCGAGCAGATTGCCGTGGTCTGGGCGGCAGGTCACGTCAGGCGTCCCGTCAAATGGACGAGCGATCGCAGCGAAGCGTTTCTGTCCGATTACCAGGGACGCGACCAGATCATCCGTTCCGCGATCGGCTTCTCGAAAGAAGGACGCATTCTCGCCATCGACAACGAATGGATCGGCAATGTCGGGGCGCACACCGTCTCCTATGTGCCGATGTCCAATGGCACACGCATCATGACAACGGTCTACGACGTGCCCGTGGCCGCTGTCCATGTGAGTGCCGTCCTGACCAATACCGTGCCCACGGCGCCGTATCGTGGCGCCGGCCGGCCGGAGGCCACGCATGTGATCGAGCGCATGCTTGATCTGGCGGCGCTTGAACTCGGCATCGAACGCGCCGAGCTGCGCCGGCGCAATCTTGTTACGCGCGACAAGCTGCCGTATCGGAGTCCGATGGGCCTCACCTATGACAGCGGCGATTTCGCGAGGAACATGGAACGCGCGCTCGAACTCGCCGATTGGAACGGTTTTCCCGCACGACGCAACGCGTCCAGCGCGAATGGGCGCTTGAGGGGGATCGGCATGGCGAATTACATTGAATCACCCGTGGGCGCGCCGCGTGAGCGCATCGAGATGACCGTCTTGCCGGAAGGCGTGGTCGATCTCGTGTCGGGCACGCAATCCACCGGACAAGGTCACGAAACAACCTTCGCGCAAGTCGTCGCGCAATACCTCGGCGTATCCATGTCGGCCGTGCGATTGCGTACCGGCGACACGGCATTCGTGAGCATCGGCGGCGGCAGTCATTCAGACCGGACCATGCGGCTGGGTGGCATGCTGCTCGTCGATACCTCCACGCAAATCATCGCTCATGGCAAGCAAATCGCGGCGGCGCTGTTCCATACGACGCCGGAATGCATCGACTTCGCCGAGGGTAAATTCAGCCACTCCGCGTCAGGCCAGCAAGTGAGTCTCTTCGATGTCGCCGGCCACGTGGCGTCCGACGGCTTGCCCGACAATCCATCGATGAAGAAGCTCTTCGCTGAAGCCGAGTTCAACGGGCGTGTCCCCGCGCATCCAACCGGCGCGGCGATCTGCGAACTCGAAGTGGACCCGGACACCGGCATTGTCACGTTGCTGAACTACACGTCCGTCGACGATGTCGGCCAGCCGATCAATCCGCTGATCGTCGAAGGCCAAGTGCATGGCGGACTGGCACAAGGTATCGGCCAGGCTTTGTCTGAAGGCTGCTATCTCGATCGCGACAGCGGTCAGGTCCTCACCGGTTCGTATATGGACTACGGCATGCCGCGCGCCGGCAGCGTCCCGCCGCTGCGCGTCGAACTCACCGAAGATCCGACGAGCGGTAATCCGCTACGTGTAAAAGGCGGCGGCGAGAGCGGCATCACGCCCGCCACGGCGACCATCTTCAACGCGCTCGCCGATGCCCTGAGGCCATTCGGCAACGACGAACTCGCCATGCCCGCGACGCCTGTCGTCGTGTGGGAATTCATTCATCGCAAGCAAGGAAGCGCTCATGTCATCTGAACTCGTTTCAATCCAGCGCCATGGCGACGTGCTCGACGTCGTGCTCGATCGTCCGGACAACGGCAACCGGCTCAACGCGGCCATGAGCACGGCGATCATCGACGCCATCAGCTATCTCGACGACGCAGTGAAGCTCGTGCGCATCCGCAGCAGCAGCGCCGATTTCTGTACCGGCCGCGAGTCGCCAATGCCCGCTGCCGACTCCCGACCCTCCGCCGAAACGCTGCGGAGAATCGTGGCCGCGCCGCCGCTCGAACTCTACGATGCCCTCAAGGCCGTGCGCGTGCCGGTGCTGGCCATCGTGCGCGGCCGCGCGATTGGCGTGGGCTGCGCGCTGGCGGGCGTGTGCGATCTCACGCTGAGCGCCGACGACGCCATCTACCAGATTCCCGAAATGGAACGCGACATTCCACCGACGCTGGTCATGTCCGCGTTAATCGGCCGCGTGCCGTTGAAAACGGTCGCGCACATGGTGCTCAGCCGCGCGTCGCTGAGCGCAACGCAAGCGCTGCAGGCTGGGTTGATCAGCCACGTGGTGGCATCGGACGAACTGGATGCCGAAGCCGACGCGCTTACCGCGACCCTGTTGACATGCAGCGCCGTGACACTGCGCGCCGTGAAGCAGTTCCTGCATCTGGCGCCGGAAATGCCGGCCGCGAGCGCTAGCGGATTTGCCGCCCACCTGGCGGCCACGGCTCTATCGGCACGTTTCTGAATGACCGGTCACGTACTCGACATTGAACGAAAGGAATACGACATTGAAATCCAGCGCTGAGATTCCACACACCGCAACCGGCGCGAGCCCACCCGATCTGGAACAGTTCGGACTACGCCGCTTCCTTGAATCACTCGATGGGGACGAACTCGAGCGTCACGACAACCCGGTCGAACTCGCCGACATAGCAGCGCTGATGGAGGGCAACGCACGGGCGGTGTGGATCAAGCGGCCATCGGGCGACAGCACTTCCCTCGCAGGCAATGTGACCGCGAGCCGATCGCGCCTCGCCAGGGCATTCGGCACCAAGCCTGACAAGTTGCTCGACGTCGTGCGCGAGCGTTTGCGCTCCAAGGGGCAACTAGTGGAAGTCAGCCGCGAGCAAGCGCCGGTTCAACAAGTCGTGCTCACCGGCGATGAATGCGATTTCACCAAGCTGCCGGTTCACCTTCAGCACGATCTCGATGGCGCCCCCTATATCTCGGCATCGATCGATTTTGTCGTTGATCCGGAGTCCGGATGGACTAACGTCGGCGTGCGGCGTTTGATGCTGCGTGGCCGACGCACCGCGGGGATCGATTTGGTCGCGCCGTCGGACCTGCGCGCCATTGCCATCGCGCACGCCAAACGCGGTGAACGCTTGCCGATTGCATTCGCCGTCGGTACGCATCCGATCGATCACGTGGGCGCCACCATGCGAATTCCCGCCGACGAGTTGGAGCTCGTTGCGGCGCTCCGGGGCGCGCCAATGGGCGTCGTCAAATGCGTGACCAGCGCCCTGCGCGTGCCCGCCGATGCCGAGTTCATCCTCGAAGGTTATCTGGACGAACGCGGCCATTCAGAGCCCGAAGGGCCATACGGCGAATTTCTGGGCTACTACGGCGGCATCAAGACGAATCCAGTATTTCATCTCACCGCCATCACGCATCGTCGCGACGCGATCTTTCAGACTTGCACCATCGGCGGCCGCAGCATGGCACGCACAGACACCGCCCAGCTTGCGGCATTGCGCACCGAGGTGACCGTCTGGCGCGCGCTCGAAACCGCCGTGCGGGAAGTCAAGGCGGTCTATGCCGGACCCGCGACCGGCGGCATGTTCAACGTGCGCGTCGCCATGCAGCAGCGTGTGCCGGGCGAGGCACGCAACGCGATCGCCGCCGTGTTTGCATCGCTTGCAAACGTGAAGCATGTGTTCGTCGTGGATCCGGATATCGATATTTTCTCCGATGAACAAATGGACTGGGCGCTCGCTACCCGTTTCCAGGCGGACCGTGACCTGGTGTTGCAAAGCGGCTTGCGCGCGATGCCGCTCGATCCTTCGCTCAACGGCGCCACGCAGACCGCGAAAGCCGGCTTCGACCTCACCTTGCCCTTGCTCAAGCCAGGCACGCAACGCTCGCTTGAACACCGCGTGCCGACGCCGCCGGCCTATGCCGGCGCGCGGTTTGAAACACTGGAGGCTGCGCTCGAAGATGGACCCAAGCGCTTCGTCGATCTGATGTCCGCAACCGGCACGCGGGATGGCCGGGAAATCGTCCGCTGGCTGGAAGATGTTGCAGCGAAGCGCCCGCTCATCCGCGATGAAGAAGGGCGTTACGGGTTCGCATGAAGGGGCGGTGAGCCTGTCAAGAGGTGATATGCAAGGCTGGGGCGCGCTGGTTGCGCCACGGCCTTGAGCGGTTCGTGTGCGGGCGGGACGAGTAGAATTCACCTACGCTCGGATTGTCCGATATACGAAGGAAAAGTCGCAGATGAATTTGTCCCTCAAGCAGCTCAAGGTTTTTCTCGGCGTGGCGAACGCATCCAGCTTCACCAAGACCGCGCAGAGCATGCACCTGAGCCAGGCCGCGCTCAGCGCCATCATCCGTGAGCTTGAAACGCAATTGCAGTGCCGATTGCTTGAGCGAACCACGCGCACGGTGGCGCTGACCGATGCAGGCCGGATGTTTTTCCCGACTGCGGTCAAGATCGTGGAGACCCTCGAAAAGTCGGTGATCGAGCTGAACGAGCTGGGCCGGCAGAAGCAGGCATCCCTGCTGCTCGGATGTACCCCGATGATCGCCGCCAGCTTAATGCCACCCGTTCTCGCCCGCTTCGCACAAGCGCATCCGCAATCGCAGATCGAACTCGTCGACCGGCCACCGTCGGAGTTGCACCGGATGGTGGAGGAAGGCGACCTGGATGCGGCGTTTGGCATCTTCTTCTCCCAGCTTTCGGGTATCGACCGCGTGCCGCTTTTTCCCGTGCAGCTGGTGGCGGTTTCGGCGCTGGACAACGCCAAGCTGGGTCATGCCACTCAGGGTAACTGGCGTGCGCTCGAAGGTGTGCCGTTGATTACGTTGCCGAAGGACAATCCTTTGCAAAGACTGATCGAGGCAACGCTTGCCAAGGAAGAGGTGACCTCTGGAAAGCGGATCGTGGTCGCTCATATGCAGACTGCCATCGCCATGGCGCACGCGGGGCTCGGCGTCGCCGTCATGCCCTCGTTCTGCGAACATATTTGTCAGCACTATCAAGTGCGCGTCGACCAGATGCATCCCGCCGTCGAGTTCTCGTTCTATCGCATCACGCGCGCCGGCCGCGGTGAGCTCGTCGTACTCGATCAATTCAGCGATATGTTCGCTCAAGCCGCGCAAAAACGCCCCGTCGGTCTCGCTTGAAAGCTTAACCAGGCCAGAATTTCGAATAGCCAAAGCTGAGCTAACGCCAGGCCTTCGTGAATTCGCCGATCACGCGCGCGAGATGCGACTGCATCGCCGAGCGCGCAGCGGCCGAGTCGCGTGCCACGATGGCTGAAAAGATGCGCTGGTGGTCTTCCTGTGAAGCCGACCGCAACGCCGGCGTATGAAAGTGCTCCTCAATCTTTTTCCACAACGGGTCGGCCCGGGAGTTGTCCCACATCGCGCTCACCACGAGCCAGAGCATTTCGTTCCCCGTCGCCCGCGCAATCGCCAGATGGAACTCGCGGTCAGCAGCCTCATTCGCCGCCTTGTCATCCATGTTTTCGCGCATTGCGCGCAACGCAGCGAAGAGCAGGTCGAGGTCAGAATCCTTGCGTTCGGTCGCAGCGAGCGCCGCGATTCCGCTTTCGATCACGCCCCGCGCACGCAGCGTCTCGATCGGGCCTGGCCCGCGCAGCAGTTCGAACGTGACCGAGCGCGCCTCGGGCGCTTCGGCCACATAGATGCCCGACCCTACACGCACCTCGACCACGCCTTGCATTTCCAACGCGATGATCGCCTCCCTCACCAGCGTGCGGCTTACGCCGAAACGCTCGGCTAAAGTTCGCTCGGAAGGCAGTCGGGCACGGGGCCCGACGCCGCCAGCCGTGATCAGTTCGTATATCTGTTTCGCCAGCCCGACATAGGTACGGTCGGCCGCGTCCGCATCGGCGGCCCGGCCGGTTGACGTGTGCGAAAGATCGGCCATCCAGGATTCTCGAAATCGTTGAAGCCGCCCGGCGGCGGTTGAAGTTCGCGGAAATGGTACACCAATTTTGCGCAGCACCGCGCCTGCTTGCCGCAGGACTGTATTCGCCCATCAAGCAAGGGAATGGCGGGGTTTCAGCCCTATCGCGCAGTGCCCCTTTCTCACTGGTAAACCACTATCGCGGGCGGATTGGTATGCCAGTACTGTCAGGCCGGGAGGCGTCCGCGTATGCCCCCGGTTTCGCTTCGAAGGGGCATCTTTGAAGGGGCCAAGCCGCTGGTTCGGCAAGTCCGATTCGGTCCCGCTGCAGCATCCGCAAGATTGCCTGCGTTGCGCACGCCGAGCCGGTCAGTCACGTCAAGCAATGTGCGCCGGCAACCGGTAAGTTCAATCCAAAAAAACAGGAGACAACATGCTTTCAGGAATCCAGGTGCTTCGAGCGGCGGCGACCGCGACATTGGCGCTGTGTGCAAGCACGTCTTTCGCGCAGGCATCGATCGTTTCCGGGCCGCCCAGCGATCCCACGTGCATGGTCCCATGGAAGAGCGATACGAAATTCGTTAAGTATCCGAAGAAAAGCGGGCCCTACCGCATCGCGCTCGTGAATGGCTATATCGCGAACACCTGGCGGATCCAGATGATCAAGACCGCCAAGGCCTATACGGCGCAACCGGCCGTCGCCGCCAAGCTCAAGGAATTCAAGGTTGTCTCAACGGGCGAGGACGTCCCGGCGCAGATCTCGGCCGTCAACAATTTCATCGATGCCGGCTATGACGCGATCATCGTTGACGCGCAGAATCCCGCTTCATTCGGACCCGCGATCCGCCGCGCGAAGAAAGCCGGCGTCGTGCTGATCGCGTTCGACAACACGCTAGACAGCGAAGATGCGATCAACGTCGATGTCGACCAGTACGGGCTCGGCGTGCTGTGGGCCAAGTGGCTCGCTGGCCACTTGCCGAACGGAGGCAAGGTGCTCGAGATCCGCGGGGTAGCGGGCACGTCGGTCGACACTGACCGGCACAATGGTTTCCAGAATACGTTGAACGCGACCGGCAAGAAATGGGACAACGTCCAGGTTTATGGCAAGTGGGACGACGGGGTCGCGCAGAAGGCCGTCGCCGACGCGATTGCCGTGCAGGGCCATTTCGATGGAATGTCGGCGCAGGGTGGCGACACGGGAGTCGTGCGCGCGATGATCGACGCGAAACATCCTTTCGTGCCGTTCGGTGGCGAAACGGAGAACGGCTTTCGCAAGCTCTGTGCACAGTATGGGAGCCAGGGCCTGAAATGCACGTCAGCGGGCAGCGGACCCGGGCAGGTGGCCGTGGCGATCAAGACGGCGCTCGCTGCGCTGGACGGCCAGACAATCCCGGTCGCGATCAAGCTGCCGCTCGACGTCACCGACGATTCGCAGCTTAAGGCGGGCGTCAACTATTTCCCGAGTGAGTCCGACAACTTCTTTGTCGGCAACTCGTTTCCGACGTGCGGCATCAATTTCTCCGCGCAGGAAATCATGAAGCAGGACCAGGGCAATCAGTGATCGGGTTGACCGGCGGCGTAATGGTAGTTGCATGGGACCGGAGCAGGCGCTGAAGCGCTAACTCCGATCGACCGCAACTGCATGGGATCGGAGTAGGCGCTGAAGCGCTAACTCCGATCGACAGGAGACGAAGCATGCGGCAGGGCGAAGAGCAGTCGTTCTTTCAGATGTCCGGCGTGTCGAAGAGCTACGGCGGCGCCATCGCGCTGGATCATGCGGAACTGACAGTGCGCAGCGGTCGCATCCACGCGATCCTCGGCGAGAACGGCGCGGGAAAGTCCACGCTGCTGAAGGTGATGTCCGGCGTCGTGCAGCCGGATGAGGGAACGATGCACCTCGATGGTCATCAAGTCTCGTTCGCGTCGCCCGCCGAAGCGAACGCGGCCGGCATCGTCTGCGTGTATCAGGAGCTGTCGCTGATCCCTGACTTGAGCGTGGCGGACAACATCTTTGCTTCGAACCCACCGCGACGCTTCGGCATGATCGACCGCCGGGCCCAGCGCCGCCAGGCCGAAGCCGCGCTTGCACGAGCAGGCGCGGGCGACATCAATCCGCTAGCAAAAGTCCGGGACTTGCCGCTGTCGCGCCAGCAGATGGTCGAGCTCGCGAAGGGGCTTGCGCGCGAGCCGCGCATCCTGATCCTCGACGAGGCTACGTCCGCGTTGACCGCGGCCGACGTGGCGCGCGTCATCGAGGTGCTCAAACGCCTGCGCGAAGAGGGGCTCGCGCTGCTCTTCATCTCGCACCGGATGCACGAGGTGAAAGCGCTCGCGGACGAATGCACGGTCTACCGCAATGGTCGTCATGTGATGAGCTTCGATGCGGGCACGCGCTCCGACAACGAGGTTGTCGAAATGATGATCGGCCGCAAGTACCAGCACGTATTCCCGGACAAACCCGCGAACACGCCCGAGCACCGCCTCGCCGCTCAGCCGGTTCTCGCCTGCCGTGATCTCGCCTGGAACGACACGCTGCAGGGCATCAGCTTTTCGTTGAAGCCCGGTGAAATCCTCGGACTAGGCGGCCTCGATGGGCAAGGCCAACGCGAACTGCTCCTCGCGTTGTTCGGCGTGTTGCGCGGTTGCGCGGGGAAGATCGAGATCAACGGCAAGGCCGTGTCGATCGCGAGCCCCGTGGTCGCACGCGCCAACGAAATCGGTATGGCGCTGATTCCGGAGGACCGCAAGACCGAAGGCCTGATGCTGCCGATGTCGGTGCGCGAGAACCTGTCGTTTGCCGCGCTCGATCGCATGTCCACCGCAGGCGTGATCGATCGCGACCGCCAGCAATCGTTTGTCGACCGGATGATGGAACTCCTCGCAATCAAGTCATTCAGCGTCGACGCGCCCGTGAGTTCGCTCTCGGGCGGCAACCAGCAGAAGGTGGTCATTGCGAAGTGGCTGATCCGCCAGCCGAGAATCCTGCTCCTCAGCGACCCGACGCGCGGCATCGACGTCGGCACCAAGCAGGAGATCTATCAGTTGCTCAGGCGCCTCGCGGACAAAGGCGCCGCGATCGTTTTCTATTCCACCGACTATGACGAGCTGATCGGCTGCTGCGACCGCGTGCTCGTGCTGTATGAAGGCCGGATCAAGAAGGAACTTGCCGGGCCGGAGATTACCGAGCAAAACCTGATTGCAAGTGCACTGGATCTGCCCGTCGGACAGGTCTCTCCTTCCCTGGGAGTCACGCTATGAGCGGGCTGCGTTACTGGTACGCTGAAAATCGCGGGACGACGTTCGCGTTCGGTCTGTTCGTCCTGATGTTCGCGATCTACCTCTGCAACTATCCGTCGACCTTGTCGGCGAACGTGTTCCAGACGGCAGCGAACAAGGCGGTTCTGCTCGCGCTGGTATCGATGGGCCAGGCGCTCGTCGTGCTGACAGCCGGCATCGACCTGTCGATCGGCATGACGCTCGTGCTGACGAATTGCGTTGGATCGTGGATCGTGACGGGCGACGCGCTGCATAGCACGCTCGGCATCGTTGGCGTGCTCGCGACCGGCGCACTGTGCGGCGCGCTCAACGGCATCATCATCATTTACGGCCGTCTGCAGCCGATCGTGACGACGATCGCGACGGGCGCTGTCTATTACGGCTTGGCGCTGCTGCTGCGCCCGGTTCCCGGCGGATCGATCAACGAGGACCTGGCCGACGCGCTGACCGGCAAGGTCGCGGGCGGCGTGCCGGCCAGCTTGCTGATCCTGCTCGCGACTGTGGTGATCGTCTGGATTCCTTTCAAACGTTCGGTGGTCGGGCGCGCGGCGTACGCGACCGGCTCGTCTGAACCCGCAGCGTTCCTGTCCGGCATGCCAATCCGCCGCGCGAAGTTCGCGAGCTATACGCTGGCCGGCCTGCTCGCCGCGATTGGCGGCCTCTTTCTAACGTTCTTTACCGACACCGGCGAGGCGAGCCTCGGCAGCGCCAACTCGTATACGCTGTTTTCGATTGCCGCCGTGGTCATCGGAGGCGTGTCGCTGCTCGGCGGCAAGGGCAGCGCGATCGGCGCAATCTTCGGCGCATTTGCGTTCCGTTCTATTGGCGACTTGCTGTTCGTGTTCAACGTCGACGCACTGTGGCAGCCGCTGTTCCAGGGCGTGATTCTTCTGCTCGCTGTTTCGATCGGCGCGTGCGGGTTGTTCAGGGTCCGCAACCGTCTGGAGTGGTTCCAATGAGTGACGTTTCCGGAACCAGCCGGACCACGTTCGTGTCGCGGCTCAAGCGCAAGATCGACCCGCCGATCGTTATCGCGTTCGGGTGCATCGTCGCGCTGCTGCTCGTGGGCGGGATGTTTTCGCGCAACTTCATGTCGCCGGAGTACATCCTGCTGCAGCTCAAGGTCGGCGCGTTCCTCGGCATCATCGCGACCGGCCTGATGATGGTGATCCTGCTCGGACACATCGACTTGTCGCTGCCGTGGACGATCACAGTCGGCGCGATGATGGCGTGCGCCGTCGCGGGGCACGGCCAACTCGGCTACGTCCTCGCGATTCCGGTCGGGATCGGTTGCGGCGTGCTGATCGGCATCGTCAACGGTATCCTCGTCGCACTCCTGCGCATTCCTTCGATGATCGCCACGCTCGCAACCAACGCGGTCGCGCAGGGCATCATGATCGTCTACACGGGAGGATCGTCGCCGCAGGACTCCGCGCCACTCGTGATGCGATGGCTCGCCTCGGGCTGGCTCGTACCGGGCGTACCGAATGCCGTCGCGCTGTGGGTGCTGATCGGCGGCGCCACGATGTTCCTGCTGGCGCGCACGACCTTCGGCCGCACGCTGTACGCGATCGGCAACACAGAGCGCGCGGCGTATCTTTCCGGCATCAATACGCGGCTCGTGACGGTGGCTGCGTTCGCGGTGTGCAGCGGATTCGCGGCGCTCGGCGGCGTGTTACTCGCGGGTTATGCGTCGAAAGCGGCGCAGTCGATGGGCGATGCCTACCTGTTGCCGGCGATCGCTGCAGTCGTGCTCGGCGGCACGTCGATTCTGGGCGGCCGGGGTTCGTACCTCGGTACAGTTGCCGGCGCGATCCTCATCACGCTGCTGCAGTCGATCCTCTCGGTTGCGCAGATGCCGGAGGCGGGGCGCCAGATTATCTATGGCGTGGTGATCGCGGCGATGCTGCTGCTGTATGGGCGCAGCAAGCGCGAGGCGTAGAAAGAACAATCAATCCTTGGATTTGATCGGCCAGACCGCCTTCTGCGCGGCGTTGAATTGCGGATCGTATTCGACATCGACCCTGACCTTCTTCTTGATTGCGTGGCCGTCGTACAGGATGTCGGCGATCTTCTGCTCTTGATCGATCAGACCTTTGTCGAACTTGACGAAGCTGCCGCTGCGCACTTGATATTCGAACGCCGCGCGCTCGTCGGAGATTTTCAGCGTGTCCTTCAGAATGCCGATCACCTCGTCGCGGTGCGCGTCATGCCACGCCCAATAACCCGAAAGACGCGAGAAAAAATCCTGAAGCGCAGCCGTCTTCGCCGGATCCTTCAGCACCGCCGACGTCGTGGTCCATACGTTGAGCGCCGGGATCTGCGTGTCGCGGTCGCGCAGCAGAATAGTGCCCGCGCCCGACTTGATGGTCGGCAGTACGGGACCGAGCGCGCCTGAATACACGTCGACTTCGCCTGCATTGAAGCCTGCCGCGGACGTCGCGCCATCGGCGAACTTGATGGCATCAATGTCCTTATCCGTCACGCCGGCCTTGACCAGCGTCGCGAGGTATTGCGAATGGTTGTAGCCGCCATAGTTGTAGCCGACCTTGTGACCTTTGATCTCCTGCACGTTCTTGATGTTCGCGCTCGAACGAACCGCCGTGATGACCGGGGGATAATCCTTCGAATAGGCGTTGCGCCACGCGGCGACAATATGCAGCGGCGTCGAATCCTTCGTCCAGTCGGTGCGCGCGTTGGCCTGTTCGATCGTGAGCGACGTGTCGCCCATATGCCCCAGGTCGATGCGGTTTGCATACAGCGCGGACAGATTGGCGGCGGGTCCAGTCAGCAGTACCCATTCGATCTGGTATGGCGTCCCGTTGACCACGCCGGACTTGCGGATCATCGCGGGGAACGCCGGGTCTTGATACGCAATCACGAGCTTGGTGCTTTTCAAGTCCGGCGCGTTCTGGGCGCCGGCCGTGCCGGAAAGCGTCAGCGCGGTAACGGCGAAGAGACCCGTCAGGCCGGCGAGCAAAGATTTCATCAGCGACATAAATACCTTGGTTGAGCTGTGGAAAATGAGCTATGGAGAAAATCGATTGAAAAACGTCACGAGAGACTGAGCGAAAACTGTCTGAGCAGGTCGCGTTTAAGTGAATTGAACTCTGGCGATGTCACGTCGCGCTCGCGCGCCAGATCGACGTGCGTCTCGTGACAGATCCGCCCTTTCGACAGGATCACGATGCGGTCGGCAAGCAGCAGCGCCTCATCAAGATCGTGCGTGACGATCACAACGCCGAAGCGGTATTTCGCCCATAGCTTCAGCACGAGACTCTGGATGCTGCGGCGGGTGAACGCGTCGAGCGCGCTGAACGGTTCGTCAAGCAGCATGAGATCGGGACGGCGATACAGCGCCCGCGCAACCGCCACGCGCTGCGCCTGTCCGCCCGAAAGACTCACGGGCCAGCTTTCCAGCTTGTCTTCGAGGCCGACGTCCTGCAGCGCGGTGAGCGCCCGTTCGCGAGCATCAGGCTTGAGCGAATCGTCGAGAAGGACGTTCTTCCATACGCGCAGCGCCTGAATCAGACGCGGCTCCTGAAACACAACCGACGTGTTGCCCGTCACTTCCGTCCTGCCGCCCGATGCCGATTCGAGCCCGGCGAGCAGGCGCAGCACCGTGGTCTTGCCCGTACCCGACGGCCCGACCAGCGCGACGACCTCCCCTTTTCGAACGGTGATATCGACGTTATCGAGCACCGTGTTCTCACCATAGCGCTTCCGCACGCCGGACAGTCTCGCAACGACGGGCGCGGCCTCATGCTCCGTTTGATAAGCGAGTTCAGACATGAGCCGCCCTCCAGACCAGAACCTTGCGTTCAATGAAACGCAGCAATGCATCCACGCCGATCCCGAGAACCGCGTAGACCAGAATGCCCGCGATGATGATGTCCGTGCGCTGGAATTGATTCGCGTTATTCAGGATGTAGCCAATGCCCGCGTTCGCGTTGATCTGTTCGGCCGCGACCAGCGCCAGCAGCGCAATGGCTGCCGAATAGCGCACGCCCACGAGAATGCCGGGTAACGCCGTCGGCAAGATGATGAGCCGGATCTGATGCGCGCGCGACAGGCGAAACGTGCGCCCGAGCTCCAGCAACTTCGGGTCGATGCCGCGTATGGCGTGATAAGTGCTGAGATACATCGGCGAGATGGCCGCGCCCACGATCAGCGCGATCTTGGACACTTCGCCAATGCCGAACCACACCACGAAAATAGGGACGAGCGCGATGAAGGGAATAGTCCGAACCATCTGCAGGACGGTATCGAAGCCGCGTTCGGCGGACTTGCTCAGACCCGCCGCCACGCCGAGCAGCAAGCCCGCACCGCCACCGATCAGCAAACCCACGGCCGCTCGCGCCAGCGATATCTTCAACGCATCCTGGAGATCGCCGGACTGCCACAACTCGCGATAAGCCGCGAGCACCGACGCGGGCGCAGGCAGCACGAACTCGCTGGCCAGTCCCAGGGACGAAACGAGTTGCCACACGACGATCAACAGCACCGGTACGACGGCCCGCAAGAGCGGCTCGCGCAATATCACGCGACGCGGCGCCGGCGCCAACGCCGGTGGAGCAATATCCGGTGCGGCAGTCGCCTTCAAAGTGGATTCTCTGCTAGACATAAGCACCTTTGAAATGAAATAAAGGAAATGAGTGACGGATACGAAGACGAGGCATGGCGCTCAATAGCGTTCACGAGAGCGCTTCGGGCGTGTGCTCGACCAGGCGTGCATCGGGATCGGCGTAGCGGCTTGCCGGACGTGCAAGCCCATAGTGTTCGCGCAAGGTGGTGCCTTCGTAATCGCGGCGGAAGATGCCCTTGCGCTGCAATAGCGGCACCACGTGATCCACAAACGCCGCGAGCCCTGAAGGGAACACGTCCGCGTTGAGGTTGAAGCCGTCGGCGGCACGGCCGGTGAACCAGCGTTCAATATCGTCGGCGATCGTCTCCGGCGTGCCCACGATCATCCGATGCGCGCCGGGATTACGGTCCAGCAGATCGCGCACCGTCAGGTTGTCGCTGCGTGCGAGCAGGACGGTCGCGCGGATAAATCCGTTGGAGACATCGGCGCGGTTGCCTTTGTCGATTAATGCGTAGGGCAACGGTGCGTCCAGTTGCAGATCGTCAATGTCGATACCCAGCGCGCGCGCGAACTTGGCCAGCTCGGCGCGGCGATCGAGCAACGCGTCCATGTCGGCCTTGCGCCGGCGCGCTTCGGCCAGCGTCCCGCCAATGACGGGATACAGCCCCGGCAGCACGAGCAGATGATCGGCATGACGTCCCTGTGCCACGGCACGCGCCTTGATGTCGCCATAAAATTCCTGCGCACTCTCGAACGTGGTCTGCGCGGTAAAGACCGCATCGGCGTAACGGGCGGCGAGCGCGACGCCTGCCTCCGATCCGCCAGCCTGCACGAGCACGGGCCGTCCCTGCGGACTGCGCGGAAGATTAAGCGGCCCGCGCACTTGAAAGTGATGGCCCGCGTGTTCGATTGCATGCACGCGAGCCGGATCGGCGTAGCGTCCGCTCGCGCGGTCGGCGATCAGCGCGTCGTCTTCCCAGCTATCCCACAGCTTTAGCACGACATCGACGAATTCCTCGGCGCGCGCATAACGCGCCGCTTTGTCCAGCGCGCCCGACATGCTGAAGTTCGCCGCCGCGTTCGGGTCGTAGGTCGTCACGGCGTTCCAGGCAACCCGGCCTGCGCTCACATGATCCACCGACGCAAAACGCCGCGCGAGGTTGTATGGATCGTTGAACGTAGTCGACGCCGTGCCGATCAGGCCGACGTGTTGCGTGACGCCCGCGAGCGCGGTTAGGAGTACGGTGGGTTCGAGCGACTGGGCCGGTCCGTGCGCGTGCCCGCTTAACGCAACGGCATCGGAGAGAAACACGGCGTCGAGCTTGCCGCGCTCCGCGGTCTGCGCGATCTCGGTGAAAAACTGGAGATCGATGATCGACTTCGCGTTGTCGAGCGTACGCCAGCCGGCCGGATGGCGGCCCGTGCCGGTGATATTGGTGTTTAGATGCAGAGTTCGTGGCGCACGCATGGTTTTATCGCTTTACAAGAGGTTGGGCGAGCCTTGCAGCGCCGCGAGGCGCTGCTCGCTGCGAGCGTGCGTAGGCGTGTCGAAATCGATCACGTCGATCGACGCAATGCCGTCACGTTCGAGCTGCCCGACCAGTTGCAATTCCCACGCGAGATAAATCTGCATCTGTTTCGCCGCCTGATCCGGGGCGTGGTGATACGGGCTGTACCACGCGTCGTCGTCGCCGGTGAGGTTGCCTTCGTCGCCGGCGGTATGAGGTAGACCGAGCGACAGCCAGCGCTGCGTGCCGCCCAGAAGCGCCGCCACCCCGTCGATACGTCCGCGCAACTGGCTGGCCAGCAGCCCGGCGAGGACGCCGTCGGAGGACGTGAGGACAAGCTGTCGCGACGGGTCGAGCCTCTCCAGCCAGTCTTCCAGCGCGCTCGCCACGACGAAACGTGCCCCGGCAATGTGCGCGGTGCGAAACGCGAGGCTGCTGTCCACGTCCACGACCTGCGCGCCGCCAGCGTCTAGTGCGAGCGCAAGCTGGTCGGCGTTGATCCAGCGCGTACGCTCGGGCGTACCGAATACCGACACGGGTTCGGGGCCGCTTTCGAGCGCCCGGTAAGCGTCGTCGTCGGCCAGCACGAACACGTTGAGATAGCCCAGTTGCACGAGCCACGACGCCGTCATGCGTGCGCGCACGCCGTCGTCGTCGGTGAGAACGACGCGGGCGTGGAGCGTGCCGACGTATTCATCGGTGGCCTGAACGAGCTGGCCGCCGGGCGCCGAACGCCATCCCGCGCGATGACCCGCAACGTACTCCAGCGGATCACGGACATCGAACCGGTACAGCGTCTGCACGCTCGCTTCGGCTTCGAAGCGCGTCAGCGTGGCGCGATCGATCTCGACCACACCAGCTCGCGTGGCGGTGCGCTTGGCCAGCGTGCGCGCCTGGTCGAGCGCAGCGCCCTCGGCACGAGGCGCCGTGCGAATCTGGCCGTGTTCAAGGTCGAAGCCTGACAACAGCCACGACATCGATCCCCCGGAGAGCGCGGCGACCGGATTCGGAATGCCCGCGTTCACGAGCGATTGCGCGCCCAGAATGCTGCGCGTTCGCCCGGCGCAATTCACCACGATCAGCGTCTCGGGCGACGGCGCCGCCGCGAGCGCGCGATAGACCAGTTCAGCGCCCGCGCATTCGACGCCGCCCGGAATGTTCATCGTCTTGAATTCGGGGAATGGACGGCTGTCGAGCACGACGAGATCCTCGCCCGCGTCCTGCAAGCGCTTGAGCGTCAATGCATCGATGTTCGGCGTTTTCAGCCGATGCTCGATCACCTCGCCGAACGCCTTGCCCGGCACGTTGGTCCCGCTGAACACTTCGAATCCAGCCGCTTCCCAGCCGCTCACGCCGCCGGCCAGTATCGAGACATCCGTATAACCGAAGCCTGCCAGCAAGGCCGCCGCGCGCGACGTATATTCGCCCGCTTCATCGACCAGGACGATGGGCGTGGCAAAGCGCGGCACCAGTTGCGCGACAAGCAGGCCCAGGCGTCCAACCGGCGCGATGGACGAATAGAACAGGCGGCGGCGTGCCGTGACACCTTCCTCGCGGACATCGAGAATGGCAAGTTCGCGGCGTTCGGCCAGCGCGGCGCGCAATGCAGCGGGAGTGATCGATGGCGTGTTCGTTTGACTCATCGTAAGGAAGCCTTGTTTGATTTGGCGATAGGGAGATGACGGCTCAGAAGAACGCTGCGGAAGGCAATGGCACGCCGTTGACCGCATGGTTGCCAATGGCGCGCGCCTTGTAGAGACCTGGGTTGTGCGAGGCGATCGTGCGGATGTTGCGCCAGTGGCGATCCAGTTGCGCCGCCTGGCGCGCGGCAGACGCGCCGCCGACATCGAATAGCCGGGTCGCCGACTGGAGCGCCAGTTGATCGATCACGACCTTCGCCTTCGCGCTGCGCAGCGCGGCTTCAACGAACAACGCTTCGTCGGGCTTGCCCGCCAGCACGCTGTCGAACGCCGCGCCAAGCGCGCTTGCCGCGTTCAGCACCGCGGCCTCGGCCACGAACGCCGCGCTCTGCAGCTCGCCAACGGCTTCCTGCAACAGCGGATCGTCGGCGGGACGCGCGGCCACCGCGTGGTAATAGTTGCGTTCGCGCTTCTGCACGAGCGTCACGGCATCCTTCGCAATGCGCCGCAGGATGCCGGCGACGATCGTCGTGAGATAAAGCTGCGCGAAGGTAGCCTGATGCGCGATCTTCGTATCGTCCGCGAGGACCAGCACATCCTCCGCTGCGACATCGACATTCGTGAACACCGTCGTGCCGCTCGCCGTGTTGCGCTGGCCGATGCCATCCCAGTCATCCCGCACATCGACGCCCGGTTGCCCGACCGACACGCGCGCGCCGACGAACTTCCCGTTCGGCGTCTTGGCATTCACGATGATGTGATCGAAGTAAAGATTCCCCGTGCTGTAGTACTTCGTCCCCGTCAGCCGATATCCGTTTTCTGCAGGCTCGAGGCGCGTGTTGCCATCGCCGTCGCCGATATGCTGCGTACCGAGTTCGCTCGCACCGAGACCGAAGAGGCCGCCGTCCTGCACGAGATGGTTCCATCGCTGGTATTGCGGTAGATGGCGCGCGCGCAACGCCTTTTCGATAAACGCGAAGTGATTGCGCAGGATGTGCGGAATGTTTGAATCGGCCTCGGCCAGATCCAGCACCAGTTCGTACAACTGCGGCAGCGTGGCGCCTGCCCCGCCCTCCTCTTTGGGCAAACGGAACACGCCCAGACGCGCCGCGCGCACGAGTGCGATGGGCTCGCGCGCGTCGGCCTCGCCACGCTCGCGCGCTTCGGCGCCCGCCGCGATGGCAGCCACCAGTTCGCGCAGCGCGGGCGAGCCGGGCTGCACGGCGCTGTCACGCAATGCTTCCGTCAATGTCGAATCGGTCATTCCCATCTGCAGGATTCCTTAACGAATAATATGGTGTTCACGCAGCCGATTGCACGCGCACTCGAAGTCCGGCCTGTTCCATCAGCGGCAAGACAGCCTCGCCGAAATATTTCAGATCCGGCTCGAAATCGAAGAAAGTCAGCTGGACGCCGTCGATACCCGCCGCCTTCAACCGCAGCAAGTCATCCACCACGTGCTCCGGCGAACCGATGATCTGGATGTTGCCTCCCAGCACGCGCTGCTCGCGTTGATGGTTTTTCCAGGCTTTTGCGTCGCTGCGGCGGCCCGTAAAACCATCGACCGCGCCGAAATCCGCGTGCGACGCGATTGCATCGAGATAGACGTGCGCCTCGCGCTCCGTCGGGCGGCAGACGATCGTCGGATTGATGAGCGTGCGGACCTCGCGGCCGTTCGCGCGCGCCGCCGCCTGAACCTGCGCGGTGTGCGCGGGTAGCACGTCCAGCGCCGCGTCGATCTGCGCGCCGGCGGAACTCGTAATAAAGATCAGGTCCGAATGCTTCGCGGCGTAGTCGATCCCGGCAGCGGAACTCGTCGCGTTCACGAGCACCGGGCGCCCAAAGCGCGGCTTCGGCGAAACGAAAGCGTTGCGCGTGCGATACCACTTGCCGTCGAAGGTCAGGTTGTCGTCAAGCGACCAGAGTTTCTGCATCAGGTCCACGAACTCGGCGGCCATCTCGTAGCGCGTGTCGTGCTCGAAGTGACCGTCGCGGCCGAACATCTCGGCTTCATCGATCGAATGCCCCGTGACCATGTTCAGGCCCCACCGGCCGCCGGAGATATGGTCGAGCGTGGCGCCGAATTTCGCGAGATGCAGCGGATGCCAGTTGCCATAGAGAATGTGCAGCGTCGATATCAGCAGGATGCGCTCGGTGATTGACGCGAGTGACGCGATCGTCATGAACGAGTCGAGCGATTCGCGGCGGTAGCGCATGTCGCCGCCATGACCGTCCTTGCCCAGCCATTGCGCGAGACCGAACACCAGGTCGAAGCCGAGCGCCTCGGCATGGCGCGTGAGACGCGCGTTGTACTCGAAGGTCCAGTCGGTCGTGCGCGGCAGGGTCGACATGGACCAGCCGCCGCTCTGGATCGGCAGGAAGAGGCCCAGCATCAGCGGCTGGGCGAGCGCACGGGACAGCGGGCTATCAGGGAAACTGGCGGGAGACGGAATCGACATGACACACCGGATAGAAAGGTGAAGCGTGAGTAGGCATATGAAGCGCTAATGGGCGTCAGGCTTCGCGCAGAAGCGCGAGTGACGAACAGGCACCCATCTGCTTAGGCATACTTAGTAGACGTCACTCGTCCGCTGCCCATTCACATGGCGCTCACCACCCCGCGGGGGACGCGTATGCACTGTTTCAGCGAATTAGCAGGCGTTGTACGCTGTCGGAAAGAAAACTAGGCTGTACAATATTTCGGAATGTTTTTTCCGTTTTTTGAATTCTATGGGGCTTTCCCCAGCTCACCAACCAAGCAATTCATATATGCAATTCTGCTCAATCGGCTTTGGCGCGTACCTGCAAGACTGCCGGCTTATCCCTTGTTCGGCCGGAGTTTGCTAGACATGGCGGACGTTATCCGGGACGAAGGCGTCACCGAGCGACGCGATACCGACAGCGGCGCGCTTGCCCGCGGGTTGAACATCCTTTCGCGGCTGCACGAGGCGGCCCGGCCGCTGAGCCTTCAGGAGATCGCGGACAGCGTGGCCTTGCCCGCGAGCACTTGTCACCGGCTGCTTCAGTCGCTCGATCTCGCCGGTTATGTCTACCGGGAAGGTCCGCTGTATTGCCCGACACCCCGCGCGGCGTGCCTGCTGCCGCTTGAGCATCCGTTGAGCCGCTTGCGCCGGGACACGACGCCACTCATGCGTGACTTGCAGGAGCGCCATGGTCCGTCCGTGCTGTTGATCGTGTTCTTTGGCAATCTGCGGGCGACACTGGAATGCGTCGCGGGCAACTACAGCGTCGCGCCGTATTTCGACACAACGGTTAGCGCGCCGCTCCATGCGTCGGTTTCAGGAAAGATTCTGCTGAGTCATCGGACACCCGAGCAACGTGACGCGCTGATCGGACCGGAGCCCTACGCGGCGCGCACGGAACGCACCGTCACGGACCGGACCACGCTTTTTGCGGAGCTGGACTTGGTACGGGGCCGGGGCTGGGCGACTAACGACAACGAGAACGTCGCCGGTATCAGCGCAGTGGGAACGGCGCTGACCGCGCCGTCCGGCCGCGCGCTGGGCGCTATCGTCGTGACCGGTCCGAACCGGTTTTTTCACGATGGCGACGCCGCCATGCGACAAGACCTGATGAAAGCATCGGGCCTGCTGAATTCAACGTCGAATGCAGTACGGGCGATGGCGCAGATGCTGGGAATTTAGGCAAACCAGCGCCATCACGCGCAACGTCAGCGGATGGACGATGGATGATGCGCAAGTGCAGTCACGTTCATCTTCATATAAGGAAACAGCGGCAGACCTGACAGAATCGTATGCAGCTCGTCATGAGATTCGACGTCGAAAATGCTGTAGTTCGCGTACTCACCCACCACACGATGAAGCTGTTGCCATTTCCCCTGGTGTTGAAGCGCCTGCGAGTAGGCCTTTTCTCGTGCCTTGATTTCGTCGGATTGAGCCGTCGGCATATCGAGCGGCAGGTGTACATCCATTCTTACGAGATACAGCATAAACATCCCTCATTAAAGTATGGGTCTCTCAGGTCCATAGGCTTGAAATTTGGATGGTTCTATACGGCTAAAACCGTCTTGACCATGGATTCAAATTTTCTTGTCACGACGATAAAACGCGAGCTTTTCTTCATCGATATGAAGGCCCAAACCCGGCCCCTCCGGTAAATGCAGGTCAAAGTCCAGGTATTGAGGCCGTGCGGTGACAATGTCATCTTTCAACAGAAGCGGCCCGAATAGTTCCGTGCCCCAGTCAAGCTGTGGAAGCGCGCTGAATCCGTGCGCCGACGCAATCGAGCCAATACTGCCTTCGAGCATCGTGCCACCGTACAAGGACACGCCGGCTGCATCGGCGATGGCGGCGGTACGCATCATTTCGTAGATGCCACCCGATTTGGCAATCTTCAGCGCGAACACGTCCGCGCATGCGCCACGCACGAGTTCAAGGGCGTCCTCAGGGCCCGTCACGCCCTCGTCGGCCATGATCGGCACGATGAACCGTGATGCAAGTCTGGCGAGCGCTCCTCGCTGCTCTCGTGGCGTGGGCTGCTCGATAAGGTCGATGCCCGCCGCTTCAAGCGCTGCGATTCCCAGCGCGGCGTCAGTTTCACTCCACGCCTGATTCACATCGACCGTGACCTTGGCCCGGTCGCCAAGCGCAGCCTTGATTGTCGAAACATGAGCAACGTCCTCGCGAACGCCACGACGCCCGATCTTCAATTTGAAAGTGTTGTGGCGGCGTTCCGCAAGTAACTTTTCAGCTTCATCGATATCGCGCTGGGTGTCTCCACTGGCAAGCGTCCACAGGACCGGAAGTGTCTTTCGAACGGCGCCGCCCAGTAAGGTCGATACCGGCACACCCAAGCGCTTGCCTTGCGCGTCCAACAGAGCTGTTTCGATGGCGCATTTCGCGAATCGGTTTCCACGAGCGACCTTGTTCAACTTCAGCATTGCACCGTTGATATTGGTCGCATCCAGGCCGATAAGCGCGGGCGCGAGGTACGTGTCGATGGTGAGCTTGATTCCCTCGGGACTCTCCTCGCCGTACGACAAACCGCCAATCGTGGTGGCTTCACCAAGACCTTCGATCTCGTCGCTCGTGCGCAGACGGACAATGACCAGGGTTTGTTGCTGCATCGTTGCCATGGCTAGCTGATGCGCGCGAATGGTCGGAAGATCAACCAGAATCGCTTCGACTGAGGTGATTTGGGCGTTCATACCTGAAATGAAGGAGTTATTGGGCTGCTGAAGTATTGCCCGCCCGAATAAGACCTGTCCAACACCGTCGACGTCTAGTGTCATACCCCTGCGGTATGACGAACTTCAACGCCCAAGGTCAGTACGCGGAACGTAGGGTATATGCTCCTCCTCGTACAGACGATAAATAAGCTCAAGTATTTCCCTGATGTCCTGCGACTCGTCGAGCAAGCGCGTGCTCATGATGATTGGAGACACGAGGGTAGGATCGTCCAGTTCTTTATAGCTCACGTCGCCGCGCTTGAGTCCGTGCACGCTGCTTGGCACGATAGAAATGCCTTCGCCCGCCGCAACAAGTCCCAACGCCACTTGCAACTCCCTCGTCTCGTAAATTCGCTGAGGCTTGAGAGCGCGGTCCTGGAACGCGGACAACACCTGGTCGGCATAACTCGGCCGCGGCGTCTTCGGAAAGATGATGAGCGTCTCGTTCACCAGGTCTCGAAGGGCAAGGACCGGCTTGCTCAAGGAAAGTGGATGCCCCTCCGGCAGGGCAACGATCATTTTTTCCTCGCGAAGCACCACGCGACGGATGTTGGCGTCTTCAAGTCGAATACGGCCGAAGCCGATGTCAATGCGCCCGTCTTTGAGCGCCCTGATTTGGTCCATCGTCGACATCTCGTGAAGGCTGAGTTCGACGGTGGTATTTTCATCGCGAAAGCGCCGGATAATCTTGGGCAGCATTCCGTACAAGGTTGAACCCACAAAGCCGACCGACAAACTTCGCTCGATATTGCCCACCCGCCTGGTCATTGATTCAAGCTCGGCCGTTTGAGCGAGCAGCTGAACGGCATGAGAATAGAAAAACTTGCCCGTTTCCGTCAGCTTCAGCGGACGCGAGTTGCGCTCGAAGAGCTGCACCCCGAGTGTCTCCTCGAGCTGCTGAATCTGCCGGCTCAAAGGCGGTTGAGCCATATGGAGTCGCTGAGCGGCTCGCGTGAAATTGCGTTCCTCGGCGACCGCTACGAAATAGCGAAGATGCCGGAGTTCCATTTCAATACCCCCTAGATATAGCCCGATACTAAATCAGTGTTGGACGAGCCTTTCTGACGTCAATTATCCTGCTTTTACGCTCTGTTCAACGCCCGATTATACCTTTCGAGCATTTAGGGAATCACGTTGAAACAGGGGTTAACCCCCACAAAAGCACAAAGATTCTGGAGAAGACAATGACGAAAGTTTTCGATACGACGGAAGTGCAGGACTTGCTGAAGGCTGCGACAAACGTCGGTAGTCAGGACGGCAATACTCGAGCCAAACAAATCGTTAGTCGCCTGCTAGGTGATCTATTCAAAGCGATCGACGACCTCGATATGACGCCCGATGAAATCTGGGCCGGCGTCACTTATTTCAATAAGCTTGGCCAAGATGGCGAAGCGGCATTGCTCGCTGCTGGCCTCGGTTTAGAAAAGTACCTCGACATTCGCATGGATGCCGCGGACCAAGAAGCCGAAATCAATGGCGGCACGCCGCGGACCATCGAAGGTCCGTTGTATGTCGCCGGTGCGCCGGTACTTGATGGCGTCGCCAGGATTGACATCAATCCCGATCAGGACGCAGGGCCCCTGGTCATCCGCGGCACCGTGACCGGCACGGACGGCAAACCCGTGGCGAATGCAATTGTGGAGTGCTGGCACGCCAACTCGAAGGGCTTTTATTCTCACTTCGACCCGACGGGGGCGCAGAGCGAATTCAATTTGCGCGGCGCGGTCAAGACCGGCGCCGACGGCAAGTACGAGTTCCGTACGCTTATGCCCGTTGGTTACGGCTGCCCGCCGCACGGCGCGACCCAGCAACTGCTGAACGTACTCGGTCGCCATGGCAACCGGCCGGCGCACGTGCACTTCTTCGTCAGCGGTGACAATCACCGCAAGCTGACCACGCAAATCAATATTGAAGGCGACCCGCTGATTTGGGACGACTTTGCCTACGCTACTCGCGAGGACTTGATACCGCATGTGGTCGAAAAGAGCGGCGGCGGCGCGCTCGGTTTGAAGGATGACGCGTACAAGGAGATCGAATTCAACTTCGTGTTGAGTCCGTTGGTTCAGGGCAAGGACAACCAGGTTGTTCTGCGCCCCCGCGTATCAGTCACGGCGTAATTGCCATAAGCGGCGGTTTAATAGCGCCGCCGCTTATTTCTCTGCAGAAATCATTGTCGCCGATGCAAGGGCTCCCTGTTTGGAGCTCGCATAGGGAGAGCCCGCATGTCCGCAATTATTGAAAAGTCCAGGCAGTTGGATGAACTGCTTCATACCGCCGTCCAGGATGATAAGCAGACCGGTGTATTTCGTTGCCGCCGGGATATTTTCACCAACGCCGATTTGTATGAGCTGGAGATGAAACACATCTTCGAAAGCAACTGGGTATATCTGGCGCACGAAAGTCAAATTCCCAATAACAACGACTACTACACCACATGGATCGGCCGTCAGCCCATCGTTGTCACCCGCGATAAAAGCGGCGAATTGCATGCTGTTATTAACGCCTGCGCTCACAAGGGTGCGATGTTGTGCCGGCGCAAGCATGGCAACAAAGGCAGCTTCACCTGCCCGTTCCACGGCTGGACTTTCGCCAACACCGGCAAGCTGTTGAAGGTGAAGGATGAGAAGACCACGCAGTATCCGATTCAATTTAATTTAAACGGCTCGCACGACCTGAAAAAAGTCCCGCGTTTCCAAAGCTACCGGGGCTTCCTCTTCGGCAGCCTCAACGCCGACGCCATACCGCTTGAGGATTACCTTGGCGAAACCAAAGTCATCATCGACCAGATCGTTGACCAGGCGCCTGACGGGCTGGAAGTGTTGCGTGGCAATTCCTCGTATATCTACGATGGCAATTGGAAAATGCAGATGGAGAACGGCTGCGATGGCTACCACGTCAGCACCGTGCATTGGAATTACGCTGCGACGATGGGGCGTCGTAAAGACGATGGCACCAAGGCCGTCGATGCGAATGGCTGGAGCAAGTCCGTAGCCGGCGTGTATGGCTTCGACCACGGGCATATCCTGCTCTGGACCAATTCGATGAACCCGGAAGTGCGTCCGGTTTATCACCAACGCGAAGAAATCAAGGCGCGGGTCGGCGAAGCAAAAGCAGAGTTCATCGTCAATCAAACTCGCAATTTGTGCTTGTATCCGAACGTGTTTTTGATGGACCAATTTAGTACCCAGATTCGCGTGGTCCGCCCATTGAGCGTTAACCAGACTGAAGTCAGCATCTTCTGCTTCGCGCCGAAGGGCGAGAGCGCAGCCGACCGCGCCACCCGAATTCGCCAATACGAAGACTTCTTCAACGTCTCGGGAATGGGCACCGCTGATGACCTCGAGGAATTCCGCGCTTGCCAGGCTGGCTACGCCGGCACCACTGCGTTGTGGAACGACCTGTCTCGCGGCGCTCCATTGTGGGTCGAGGGTCCGGACAAGAACGCAAACAACATGGGTCTTACGCCCCTCATCTCGGGCGAGCGCAGTGAAGATGAAGGTCTCTTCGTCACCCAGCACGAGTACTGGGTAAAGGTGATGCGCGACGCCCTGAAGAAAGAACAAGGGGAGGCAGTGGCATGAGCTTCGACTATCACACGATATGCGCCGTGCTATATCGCGAGGCGCGCCTGCTCGATGACCGGGAGTGGGATGACTGGCTCGCTTGCTACACCGAGGACGTCACCTATTGGATGCCGGCGTGGGATGACGACGACCGGCTGACCGATGACCATGAGAGCCAGATTTCGCTGATGTATTACCCGGACCGTGGTGGCCTGGAAGACCGTGTGTTTCGCATCAAGACCGAACGCAGTGGCGCTTCGATGCCTGAACCCCGGACGAGTCACAACGTTACCAATGTAGAAGTGCTGGCCGAACGCGGCAACGAAGTTGACGTGCGTTACAACTTCAACACGCAAAGCCACCGCTACAAGATGACCGACTGTTTCTTCGGCACCACGTTCGTTACCTTGCGCCAGGTTGGAGACAACTTGCTGATTTCGAACAAGCGGATTGCGTTGAAGAACGACTATATCCGTCAGGTACTGGACGTGTACCACGTCTGATTTGCGCGTCGGCAAGCTATTAGCAGTAGAGGAGACACTATGTCGAGCTACAACATTGCACTGAACTTCGAGGACGGCGTTACCCGCTTCGTCGTATGCAAGCCGGGTGAGAAAGTACTTGATGCGGCCTTTCGCGCAAAAATCAACTTGCCGATGGATTGCTCCGATGGCGTGTGCGGTACTTGCAAGTGCCGCGCCGAGAGCGGCCGCTACGACCTTGGCGACGATTATATTGAAGACGCGCTAAGCGACGATGAAAAGAATAGCGGCCTAGTGCTCACGTGCCAGATGGTTCCGCAAAGCGACTGTGTCATTGCTGTGCCGGCATCTTCCGCTGTATGCAAGACCGAGAAAAGCAAGTTTGTCGCGACGGTAACCAAGGTCGAACCGCATAACGACGCGGCTGTCGTTCTCGAGCTGGACGTGGACACCGCGGCACCCGTGTTCCTGGCGGGCCAGTACGTCAACCTCGATGTTCCTGGCAGTGGCCAACATCGTTCGTATTCCTTCTCATCGGCGCCTGGCGAGACAAAAATCAGCTTTCTGATTAAGAAGATTCCCGGTGGTGTCATGACTACCTGGCTCGACTCTGCACAGCCTGGCGACAAGGCAGAGCTGACCGGTCCCCTTGGCAGCTTTTATCTGCGCGCCGTTGAGCGGCCGCTGTTATTGCTCGCTGGCGGTACGGGACTCGCACCGTTCTTGTCGATGCTGGAGGTGCTCGCGCGAGCTGACTCGAAACAGAGGATCCACCTAATTTATGGTGTGACCCGCGACCTCGACCTGGTACAAGTCGAAGCAGTCGATGCCTATACCAAGAAGCTGCCGAATTTCAGTTACGCCACCGTCGTAGCCGAGGCGAACTCGACCCATCCCCGCAAAGGCTGGGTGACGCAGCACATGCCGGCCGACGCGTTAAATGATGGGGACGTTGATGTTTATCTCTGCGGGCCGCCGCCCATGGTCGACGCGGTGCGTAAGTATTTCGACGACAACGGCGTGAAGCCTCATAGTTTCCACTATGAGAAGTTCACACCTAATGCAGAGCCGGAGACCGCATGAACACGCAACGATTCACGGGCAAGGTCATGGTCGTCACCGGCGCCGCCCAGGGCATCGGGCGCGGCGTGGCACTGCGTGCGGCCGCGGAAGGTGCCAGAGTGCTCTTCGTTGACCGGGCCGGCTTCGTCGCCGAGGTCGCCGCCGAGGCGAAAGGGGCAGAGACAGCAGGTTTCGTCGCAGACCTTGAGACATACGAAGGGGCGGCGTCAGCATTGGCGTTCGCAGCTCAGCAATTTGGGGGCATCGACATCCTGGTGAACGGCGTAGGCGGTGCAATTCGCATGCGTCCCTTCGCCGAGTTCGAGCCCGCGCAGATTGACGCCGAAATCCGCCGCTCATTGATGCCCACCTTGTATGCCTGCCATGCAGTGCTGCCGCATCTGCTCAGGCGCGGCGGCGGCACCATCGTCAACGTGTCCTCCAATGCCACGCGTGGCATTCGCCGCATACCGTATTCGGCTGCCAAGGGCGGTGTCAACGCCATGACGCAGTCGTTAGCAATGGAATACGCTGAGCACAACATTCGCGTGGTTGCGACTGCCCCGGGCGGGACCGATGCCCCGCCGCGCCTTGTCCCGCGTAACACCGCGGGCGACAGCGAGCAGGAAAAGGCCTGGATGAGCGAAGCGGTGAAGCAGGTCACCGAATCAACTTTTCTCAAGCGCTACGGCAGCCTCGATGAACAGGTGGCGCCCATCCTGTTCCTGGCTTCAGACGAGGCTGGGTACATCACCGGTTCGGTGTTGCCGGTCGCCGGCGGCGACACAGGCTGAGCCCCGCCCTTTCACCTTGACGATTATCCGAATAGTGACGGCGTATTCGCGAGGACCTACAGACGTAGGTGGAGATTAGACTTCAAGCCCGAAGGTGCGCGCCCTTCGAGCGTTGTATCACGGGCTGTGCGGCTCACCCAAATCGCAAATCACATGGGCGGTACGACGCCGTTTTTCTCGACGAGGATCCGTTGCGCCGTAAATTGGCCACCGGCGGCTGGGGCGGCCGTGGCAATGACCTTCTTGCCGGCGGTGAGGTCGGAGCGATCCGCGGAAATGAATGACACGACCGGTACGTTGGCCGGTACGGTCACCGTGTTCGTGCCGCCCTTGTACGATAGTTGCAGGACATTTCCGCTCGTCGACTTCACCACGGAATCGACATTGGCGTTCGTCATCGTGCTGTTCGGACCCAGGTCGAACGCGCGGTGCCCCTCGCCGGTACCACGCGCGGATTCGTCGAACACGTGCACTTCCGTAGCCGTCATCTCGCCGTTCACGCCAGTCGTGGCCGCGGTGCCGATAAAGGAGCCGGGCTTGATGTCGGATAACTTGATCCTTTTCACGGCGCCAATCTGCACATCGGGGGGGAGCGTGATCGAGACCGTGTCGCCGCTGTTGCGATGGACAACCAGCGTATTGCCGTTTAGCGAGACGATGTCGCCCCGGATGCGGGTGATCTTCGGCGCGGGAGCCTGCGCCAGTGCGGCGGTGCTGGAGACCGCCATGACGATGATTGCGATGCCGATTGTCGAGCGAGTGAACATGTGCGTCCCGTGATATGCAATGAGTGACAGTGCGCGGCTCCCGTTGAGCGGCTGCACGCAGTGAGCGTACTCGTTTCAGCTTGCAATCACATGTCAGGGAGGCTTTGGGCTTCGTGATTTGCCAGGCTCATTCAAAAGCAGCCATCGGTGTCTTCTCGACACCGGCCTGACCTACGCAGCAGATCACCTCCGTTCGGCCGCGCGACTATTCAGGCCGGGTTGGAAGCGGGCCAAAAAATATCGACTTCAGCTTCTGACGGCCAATGACCCGTGCCAATTCCACGATCACGCAGTACATGAGGATGAGGGTAGCCAGCAAGATCTGGATCGCCCAGAAGCGCGGCCAGCTCAATTCAACCCACAAATTGTGATTCGCCGCCGCAATGCTCGGTGCTTCCTTCCAGTAATCGAAGAGACGCTCCAGGAAATGGACAACAAGTGCGACAAGTGTATAAATCAAAGTCTTCCATCCGACGTTCCATACAAGCGGTTTGTCAGGGAAGCGGTTGATAAAAGGAAGCATGTCAGCGACCAGCACGGACTTGCCGAGCACAAGAGATGCGATCAATACAGACGCTGATGCGGGAATCGAAACGCCCGTCCCTCTGATCATGAGGGCGCGTATGAGTGCAACAATGTGCAGAATGACGAAGAAGAAGATCGTCGGCGGGATCGCCTTTTTGAACTCGTCCTTGAGTCTGATTATCAGGGTAGTCACGACGCAGTCCTGTCAAGTAACCTGTCACATCGAAAGCCCGAGCCGTGCCAATCAACGCAGCGTGTAAGTGCGAAAATCCAAAGCAGCATGTTGCCTCCAATGGTGACCGGCGAAAGTCGGCATTCATCGCGGCGACCAGTAGGAGCGTGTTTAACTGCTACCCTTCCAGCGAATGAAGAAGCCTCGTAAGATCCTGCGCTTGAACGCGAATGATCCCTCCTCGCGGACTGTCGATATCCGCTATCAAGGCAAGCGATAACGCGACCGTGACGGGAAGAACGGTAATGAGCAGGCCCTTGCGCACATTTCCCTTGGCACCGTATCCCTGCACAGCGCAGCCAAATAGTGCAATCAAGATCATGAGAAACCATGCGCCGAGGGGAATATGGTTTATGCGTGCTGCCTCGGAATAATCTTGAGAATTGAGCACGTCGTTCATCCCCGCGACAACAAGCGCTCCAATTGGCGTTGGCTTGTCTTGCGCTACCTGAGTGGCGAGGCGCCAAAGTTCCGTTTGAAGCGCTGCCGTATCTCGGCCAATGCTGGCGAGTTCCTGCGGGTTACGCGTCCCGAAGTCGGCTAGTCTGAGCTTCGTGTAGCTGATGAGATGGGCCTTCATCTTTGCGCTGACAATAGGGTCAGCTAAATCCGATCGCGCATATTCGGTTCCAATCGCGTTGGCCTCGCCTTCCTCCAACGTCTTGCGCAGATCGTAGCGGCCTACCGCCATTGACAGGCTAAATCCAACGAGGAGCGCGAGCAACGTCAACGTAGAGGTCTGGATAATGGTGAAATCCTCGCGGTCCTGTTCGGACAGCACGGCGATACGCCGTAGGACAAACGCACCAAACGCAACTGCGGAGACAAACAGTGCGAAAAGCACTATGAAAAGAACCGCTGGATGATCGACGAACGCTGCCATACGTTCCGTACCCTATGAAGCCTGAATAGCGAGCCGCCTGAGCATTGCGCCCACGATCAGCGTGTTGAATTTGACGTCATGGCGCGTGCTTGAATAGCAACACTCATTAGGCTAGCCACGACAAGTGTCATCGAGATCCGTAACGGCGGTTCAAGCTGGCTCAGGAGGCGCATACCAATTTTCATGAAGTATTCCTATGTAGTTCTCATTGCGCGAGGTAATGACGCCTTCAAATTGACCAGCGTGTCACATGCCTTGGCACGTGGTCACGTCGCTTTAACGGTCGGCGATGACGAGAGGAGACCGCTGCCCCTGATTCCACAATCGATGAAATCAAGTAGAACGTCGCATAGGGCGCAGATAACTTTAAGCAGAAAGGTAACTAACCACATCACTGTGTTTCACCCGCGACGGTTCACCTGAAGGTACCAATAGTAGTTTCGCAGGCAATTTGCAACTGTTTTTCAACCGGTTTCAATGTAAAAAATTACCACGAGACGATAGATCTTTGCCCGAATCTGGAAATTTTAGCTTCATACAATTCGCGATGCTTTCCGTTTGCAAAACGGGGTTTCCTTGCTCATGTGATGAGCAACAGGCCGGTGAAATATCGGTCGTTGATGCGCTCAGATGCATTACGACGGATGCCGGGTTCGCACTTTTGAAACGCGGAACACGTTTTCGGGCCCTCCACGTTGCTCGCGGGTTCACGATATCGGGGTTACTCGTTGCTTCCTACCCCTCAACCCGCAAGTGTGCGCATACGCGTCAAGTTGTAGCCGACCTGCGTCAGCACGAAGAGCTGGTCTACGCGTTCAAGTCCTCGATACATCGCTTGTCGAATTCGTCCGCGAATCTATCGAGCCATGCGGCGCATATATCAGGCCCTTTATCGCTAAAAGCCACGAGCTCGAATTTGCTTACCATCGATAACCGATACCAGCCAAAATGACGTCAGTGTCACGGTCATACCGCGAGACCACATGATTCCACGTGAGTCGGGCAGACCAGTGTTTCGTGACCCGATATGCGCCTGAGATTGAAATCAACCCTGAAAACTGATGTTCACCCGGCCCGCTTGCAACGTCTTTCATCAGTGCCTCATTGATAACGTCAACATGCATCATTTCCCCAATGACAGGAGACGTCTCACCGGATTCCGTGGTTGAACATGGACGATCCCCCACCCGGACTGTCAATGTCCGATATCAGTGCAAGCGAGAGCGCCACCGTCACTGGCAGCGCGGCAACAAGCAGCCCTCTCCGCAAGCTGCCTTTCGTACCCGGTCCCTGCACAAGGCGCAACCGAATAGCGCAATGAGGATCATGAGAAACGAAGCTCCTGGGCAAATGCGATAGGTCCGCGCTACCTGAGTCGCGGGACTCCACAATTCTGACATGAGTTCGCCGGTCTCCCGTCCGATGCGTTCACGCTCTTTCAGGCGTACAGATAGACAGACAGTGAATCAGGCAGCATCGCAAACCAAACTCGTAATCGAGCATAAAACCGTGACCATTCGCCGACCAATAACTGTTCTCATCCAAAAATGAAACACCCCGAGCGCACATAATTCAAAAAAATTTTAACCAAGGCGCTTTTTTCGCCAACGGATTTCCGCCTTCCAGCGCAGACGAGCGTGAACCAAACCGCGGGAGGCTATTTCCTTAGACTTGAACGAAGTAATAGACGGCGAGACCACGCTCTATCCGATGGGATACTGCGTGTGGAATCTGCGAAGCTTCCAATAAAAAGAGCCCGGCTGTTCCGCCTTGGCACGCTCGCTGTATCAGCTAAGTTGGCGACGTTGCCAACCGATCGGAGTCGCTATGCGGCCGATCGAGGTACGCCTGGAGGGTGGGGAAACGAGTGAGACTGAAGCGACGATGGTTGCCGTGGAGGAACGAAAAGGCCGGAACGTCACCGGCCTGAGACTTGCACCTGCCGAGGGTCACGCCTTGTTCGCTGAGGTTCAATCGTAACTGGCGTCGGAGCAAACTACCGGCGACGAGGCTGGCCAAGCAAGTGACCGTTACACCGCGTAGCGATTGCGCCACTTCAAGCCGCTCTCGGTATCGCTCGCCGGACGGTATTCACAGCCTACCCAACCCTGATACCCCAGCTCGTCGATACGTCGAAACACGTAGTCCCACGCAATCTCGCCGGTTCCGGGTTCATTGCGTAGCGGCGCGTCCGCGATCTGCATATGCGCAATCAAGGGCATCACTGCTTCCATTCGACGCGTCACATCGCCTTGCGATATCTGGCAGTGGTAGACATCGAATTGCAAGCCGAGATACGGCGATCCAATCGCCGCGATAACAGCGGCTCCCTGCTCCTGCGTCTGGAGGAAGAAGCCCGGAGCGTCATGCTGATTGACTGCCTCTAGCGACAACCGCACGTTCGCCTGTCCGGCGAGTTCGGCGGCCCACGCGATATTCGTCAAATAGACCGCGAACGCAGCGTCGCGGGACGTTCCAGCCAGCTGGATTCCGGCCATCACATGCACCAGGCCGCATTCGAGTCCGACCGCATAATCGAGCGCCTTTTTAACGGAGTCACGGAACTCCTGTTGACGTCCCGGAAGGCAGGCAAGTCCGGATCCCGCACCGCTTGCCGGATCGCCAGTCGGCGTATTGATCAGAACCTGTGTCAGGCCATACGCTTTAAGCAGCTCCCTGAGCCGGGGAACGGAATGCTCATACGGTGAGGCATATTCAACGGCCGTGAATCCCGCATTCGCGGCAGCGCTGAATCGCTCGAGAAACGGGCGCTCGGTAAATAGCCACTTCAGGTTCGCGCATAGACGCGGCATGGTCCACTCCAATGATGGTCCAGTTTCATTCAAAGACCGCTGCCCACAAACTGCTGCAACTCTTCGGTTCTCGGTTGCCGCAACATGTCGCCATTGCCTGTTTCCCAAACGATGCCTTGATTCATAAACACTAGCTGATCCGCAACTGAGCGGGCGAAGGCCATTTCATGCGTGACGATCACCATCGTCATGCCGTCCGCTGCGAGCTTCTCGATCACGCGCAGCACTTCGCCCGTCAGTTCAGGATCAAGGGCAGAGGTCACCTCATCGAACAGCATCAGGCGCGGCTCCATGGCAAGCGAGCGTGCGATCGCAACGCGCTGTTGCTGGCCGCCCGACAACTCCGATGGATAGGCATTCGCCTTCTCGAACAATCCGACCTGATTCAGCACGCGCAACGCCAGATCCGTCGCCTCTTTCAACGGTAAACGCCGTACCTTTCTCGGCGCAAGCGTGATGTTTTGCAGTACGGTCAGATGCGGAAACAGGTTATAGCTTTGAAATACGATACCCACGTCCCGTCGCAGCGCGCGCAGGTCAATGTGGGCGTCATGCAGCGCGCGGCCGCATACATGCAGTTGCCCTTCGTTAATAGCCTCGAGACCATTGATGCACCGTAGCGCCGTGCTTTTGCCGGAGCCCGAGCGACCGATCAGCGATATCACCTCGCCGCGCGAGACATTCAGGGAAATGCCCTTGAGCACTTCGATTTCGCCGTAGAATTTCCTGACCTTCTCGAACCGAACCATCGAATCGGTTGCTTCGTTTTCTTCGTTTGCCATGACATCTCCTGAGTTCAAGCCTGCCTTACGATTCGCTCGAGCCTGAGGCTCAGGACCGACAAGGGATAGCACATCATGAAATAGAGTCCGGCTGCTATCGTGAAGATCACGAACGGCTGGAAGGTTGTGTTGTTGACCACTCGAGACGAGTACGTGAGCTCCGACATGCCAATGACGACCGCATACGAAGTGTTCTTGACCAGCGCCACCACAAATCCCACGGTGGGCGGGATGGAGATCCGCAACGCCTGCGGAAGAATCACGTATTGCATGCGTTGCACATAGCTCAATGCCAGAGACTCGCTCGCTTCCCATTGCGTCGACGGCACGGATTCGATCGATCCCCGCCATATTTCACCGAGATAGGCCGCCGCATTCACCGTCAACGCAAGTGCCGCAGCCACCAGAACAGGCACAGTATATCCGCCAATGCTCATGCCGAAATACACGACGAACATGGTGACCGGCAGAGGAATTGCCTGATTGATCTGCACATACAGACCTGAGGCGCGTTTGAGCCAGGTATGCCGCGACACGCGTGCAAGCGCGATTGGAATGCCCAGCAGCACACCTCCTGCAACACCCAGCATGGACAGCACAATCGTCCAGCCGGCGCCTCTGAAGATATAAAAAAACTGTTCAGGAGTCAGATTGAATAGCATGATGTCTCACAGCGGGGAGCGGAGCGCGCGAAGGCGCGGAAACAGCATGGCTGCGCTCGCCAGCATCACAAGGCGCATCAGTGAAACGATGATCAGGTAGATCACCGCGACCACGATATAAGCTTCAAAGCCGCGGAACGTGAACGACTGAATCAGGTCCGCCGCGCCCGTCAATTCGTCAGCGGAGATCTGGGACATGATCGAGGTCGCCAGCATCATCAAGACGAACTGGCTGACCAAGGCTGGATAGACGCGTTCCACCGCTTGGGGCAACTCGATATGCCAGATCATCTGGCGGCGGCTCATCGCCAGACAGGATGCTGCCTCGAGCTGGCCTTTAGGGATAGCCTCGAATCCGGCGCGCATGATCTCCGCGGTGTAAGCGCTCACATTGACAACCAGAGCGATGACCGCTGCCGCCAACGCGGAGATCCGAAAGTGCAAAGCCGATAAACCGAAAAATAGCCAGAAAACCTGAATGATCAGCGGCGTATTTCGAATCAGTTCCACATAGGTCTTGATGGCTCTGGCGAGATTGACCGGTCCGTAGATACGCCCGAGCGCGCACAGCGTACCCACGGCAAAACCCGGCAATATGGAGAGTAAGGTCATGCGTAGTGTCAGCCAGACACCGCGCAGTAGTTCGGGCCAATACTGCAGCAAGAAACTGAAATCAAACTTGTAGATCATGACTACCTCATCGGCTTATTATCAGGATTGCTATTTAAATAACTGATATTTAATCTAAAAAATCTCAAGACCGAACCGGCGATACTCGCGTTGCGCATCTTCCGAGACCAGCAGGGAGACCAGCTTGATCGCTGCCTGGTTGTCCAGAGCAGTGCAAAACAGCGCGACCGAGAAATCGGTGGTGTGCTGAATCTCCGCGGGCAACGGTCCGACCACATCAACACCAGCAACGGTTGCGAGTTCGCTCAACTGTTGCACGGCAATATCGGCGGTTCCTGTCAACAACGCCTCGGCTATCAGCCCCTTGTCGATAATTGTCGATCGCGAATTGATTTCGTCGGCAATGCCCAGCTTTTCGATGAGTGCCGCGAAGTAGATACCACTCGCACCAGTGCGCGAATAGGCAACTGAACGCGCATTGAGCAAAGACTGCGTGAAGCCCGACACCGTAGAGATGTCGGGCTTGGGCGCACCTGCGCGCACCGCTACACCCACTCCGGTACGCACTAGCGGCACACGCCCCCGTTCGCTCACTATTCCCGCCTCAATGAGTTCGTCGATGTTCCTGTCGATTGCGACGATCACATCGCCGCGCTCGCCGCTCTTGATCCTCGTCATCAGAATCGATGTCGGATCGAACTTGACGATAAGCTTTATCTTCGTCGCGTCCGTATAGGCAGGCACGATGAACTCGTCTACGACACCCTGGATGACCAATGCACTCAAAAGTGAAACCGCGTTATTGCCAGACTTGGCGGGGGTTGACATGGTGCTCCCTAGTGACGTATCCGTGACATATACTGGCACGCGTCAAAATCGCGGTCAACACTTTAAGTGACGGAAATTGCTATGGTTTTTACGATTGAAAGATGACCTAGGTCAGCCTCCTTGTGGAAGCACAAGGAGGGCATGCGGACGCTTTGGACGGACTGAGAAAACGGCCGGGCGGCGAATGCCGTGCCCGGTTAAGAGCGAGCTTTAGCTGTGCTCTTCCAGCGGCTGAAGCAGGATGGGAAATGGATCGACCGTCTTACCGGCAAGAATGTGGACGAACCGCTCTTGTGTCGCGCGCGCGTGATCGGGAAGAAGCTCGACCAGTGCGGCGCGGTCTTTGTTTCTCACGATTTCGATAATGCGGTCGTGTTCGTCCAGGTTGCGCTTGAACTGTTCGTCTTGCTGGCCTGGTTCGGCCGCTGCTTCGAGCTTGTAAAGATGCACGAGAAGTCGCCGGACATGCCGATGCGTCGATTGAGCGAATTCATAAAAAAAACTGTTCCCAACTGATTGATTCATGCGCATATGAAACTGCTCGTTCAACGCCGTGATGTTCAGATACCGGCGATCCCGCACTTCCTTGCGATACCGCTCCTGGATAGCGGAAAGATCGTCGGCAAGCGTCGCCTCGAAACGCAACAATTGCCCTAGAATATTTTCTGCCAGTTGATGCGCGACGAGAATCTCACCTATCTCTTCGAAGTCGAGCTTGCGAACAAATGTGCCACCGCGGTTTGGCACAATATTGACGAACCCTTCCGCGACCAGCCTGTTGATCGCCTCGCGCGCCGGTGTTCGGCCGAGCAGGAAATTGTTGAGCAGAAGCGGCTCATCGATCCGGCTTCCCGGCGGAATTGTCAGATCGATGATACGGGACCGAATGGCATTGAGCGCTGCATCAGTCTGCGACATCCCGAGCTCGGGGCTGGCGGCCTCCTCTTCCACGTCTGCCTTCGCGCGTTTCGTGGCACGGACATCGGGGCTCGTCTTGGCAACCTCTTTAACGCGAGAGGGTTTGGTGCGGGATACAGCGGCTTTGCGTGTTGCCATAATTTCCTCTTCTGCGACCAGGCCTCGCTGCACTTCACCGTAGCGTAGATTTTTCACGCCGAACGTTACAAGTGGCTCCGCCGTCCCGATCTGTCGTCAGCACGCGATCTGTTGGACCGAGCATCCGCTCCAAGGGATTGAGGAAGCACTCGGCTCGCAGCGAAATCGTTTTAGCGATAACCATTTCCCCGGTGTTTCACGCTGCGATGCGGCTTGATTGGATCATACATTATGGCGTTATTGCCGGAAAAGTTAGTTGAACGAGATCCTTGCATAACCGATCAGCGTATGGCGGCAATCAACTCCACTTCAACGCAAGCGTCGTGGGGCAACTCCGCCACGCCAACGGCACTGCGCGCGTGCCGGCCGGCATCGCCGAGCAGTTCAATAAACGTTTCCGATGCTGCGTCGATTACATTAGGCTGGCCATTGAACCCTGGCGCGGATGCGACGAAGCCCGTGATTTTCAGAATCCGAACGATCCGGTCTCGCCCCCCCAACTCTCTTTCCAGCGCTGCAACACATGCCTCGGCGCAAAGCCGCGCGGCGGCGCGAGCCGAAGCCACGTCGACCTGAGCGCCAACCTTGCCTCGATACTCAATCTCTCCGTTCTTCCTGGGCAATTGTCCGCTAAGTCAGTATGACTTCCGTGGAAGTAAGGGCTGGCCCCACAGGAAGAGTTGAACCGCGCGGGTTAGCATAAAGCCAGAGCCGTAAAAGTGAGGGCGAACCGCTCACTCGAAGTGTTCATTTACAACCCGGAGGCCAGCATGCAAAACGTTAGCACATTGTTCGTCGGACTGGATGTTCATAAGGATTCCATCACCGTCGCTTACGCGCTGGACGGCGGTGAGGTGGAGGTGCTGGGCAAGATCGGCACCACTCAGGCCGATCTTGATCGTCTGTGCAAGCGGCTGTTGTCCAAGGCCAAGCACGTGCGTGTCGTGTATGAGGCGGGCCCCTTTGGCTACGTCTTGCAGCGGCGCCTGAGCGACAAAGGCATCCAGTGCATGGTGTGCGCCCCCACGCAGATACCGCGCAAACCCGGCGATCGCGTGAAGACCGACCGGCGCGATGCCATCAAGCTCGTGCGCTCGCTGCGCGCCGGCGATCTCAGCGCCGTCAACATCCCCACCGTCGAAGACGAAGCGTTTCGCGATCTCGCCCGAACCTGGGCAAAATCGCGCGACGAGCTTAAGCGCGCGCGCCAGACACTGAAGGCATTTTTGCTCTCGCACGGCGTGCGCTACGTGGGGGTGGCCAATTGGGGACCGGCGCACCGCAACTGGTTAAGCAAATTCTCGTTTGGCAACGAGTGGCAGGATTTCGCGTTTAACGAGTTACGCCGCGCCATCGAGGATCGGTTTGCACAATGCCAGCGTCTGGAATCGGCCATGCGCGATGCCGTGCCACGCTGGGGCTTTTATCCCGCCGTGCTTGCTCTGCAATCGATGCGCGGTATCCAGTTCACCGCTGCCGTGGGCTTGCTCTCGGAGTTAGGCGATTTGAGTCGCTTTGCGCACCCCCGACAGTTGATGGCCTGGCTTGGCGTGACGCCCTCGGAGTATTCCTCGGGAGGCAAACGGCGCCAAGGCGGTATCACGAAGACCGGCAATTCCTTTGCCCGCAAACTGCTCATCGAGGCGGCCTGGAGTTATCGGCATACGGCCAAAGTGAGCCCCGAGATCCAGCGTCGTCATGAGGGCTTGCCAAAGGTTATCGTCGATCGGGCGTGGGACGCGCAGGTGCGCCTGTGCCGGCGCTATCGAAAGCTGGTGGCGCGCGGCAAAAGCACCAATGTGGCCATCGTCGCGGTGGCTCGCGAACTGGCGGGCTTCATCTGGGACATCGGCCGGTTGGGCATGGCGCAGGCGAGCCCGCGCTCGGAGTAAGGCAGGTGAAGGCAGCAAAAAAGCAGTTCGCAATGAAACGGTAGTTTCCTGAAGGCGGCGTAGCCCGGTATTCGAGTTATCCGCGTCATTTCTTGGCAACGGTTCATTCCGACTTGCGCACAAAGCTAGCGGCAGACTCACGAAACGGATCTCTGTAATGCGGTAACCAACCCGCGAATATCAGCCTGATTCACCGTCGAGTTTTACTGCTACGCCGCCCTCAGGAAATTGCAGCGCCCACTCGAATATGAGTGAAATAAAAATCTGAACATCGACGCTTGACACGGAAAGTCATATCAGAAAT
>NZ_JBLKRU010000022.1:0-127491 GCF_047608185.1 Caballeronia eucalypticola | reverse complement strand
ATTCTTATACTCGATTCTTGTTAGCACCCAACTTAGAGGAGTGCTAGTCATCCACCACAATGGAATCCAACCATGAGCCTACGTCCGCTACACGACCGCGTCATCATCAAGCGTCTCGACCAGGAAACAAAAACCGCATCGGGCATTGTGATTCCCGAAAGCGCCGCTGAAAAACCGGACCAGGGCGAAGTCATTGCCGTCGGCCCCGGTAAGCGTGATAGCGATGGCAAGCGCATCGTACCCGACCTGAAGGTCGGCGAGCGCGTGCTGTTCGGCAAATACTCGGGCCAGCAGGTCAAGGTCGACGGCAACGAACTGCTCGTGCTGCGCGAAGAAGATATTGTCGCCGTAGTCACCCAACAATAACGGAGCTTCAGAAATGGCAGCCAAAGAAATTGTCTTTAGCGACACCGCGCGTTCGAAGCTGGTCGAAGGCGTCAACATCCTCGCCAATGCAGTGAAGGTAACGCTTGGGCCCAAAGGCCGCAACGTCGTGCTGGAGCGCAGCTTCGGCTCCCCGATCGTGACGAAGGACGGCGTCTCGGTCGCGAAGGAAATCGAGCTGGTCGACAAGCTGCAAAACATCGGCGCGCAACTGGTGAAGGAGGTTGCGTCGCGCACCAGCGACGACGCTGGCGACGGCACCACCACGGCCACCGTGCTGGCCCAGGCGATCGTACGCGAAGGGCTGAAATACGTGGCTGCAGGTCTCAATCCGCTGGACCTGAAGCGCGGCATCGACAAGGCGGTTATCGCCGCCGTGGAAGAACTGAAAAAGATCAGCAAACCCACCACGACCAGCAAGGAAATCGCGCAAGTCGCGACGATCTCGGCGAATGGCGAGGAGTCGATCGGTCAGCGGATTGCCGAAGCAATCGATCGTGTCGGCAAGGAAGGGGTGATCACGGTCGAGGACGGCAAGTCGCTCGACGACGAACTCGACGTGGTTGAAGGACTGCAGTTCGATCGCGGTTACCTGTCGCCCTATTTCATCAACGATCAGGATAAGCAGGTCGCCGTCCTGGAAGATCCGTTTGTGCTGCTGCACGACAAGAAGGTATCGAATATTCGCGATCTGCTGCCGGTGCTGGAGTTGGTGGCGAAGGCGGGACGACCGCTGCTGATCATCGCGGAAGACGTCGAAGGCGAAGCGCTCGCGACGCTGGTCGTGAACAACATCCGTGGCATCCTGAAGACGGTGGCAGTCAAAGCGCCGGGCTTTGGCGATCGTCGCAAGGCGCTGCTCGAAGACATCGCGATCCTGACTGGCGGACAAGTCATTGCTGAAGAAACCGGTCTTACGCTGGAAAAGGCGACGTTGGCGGAATTGGGCCAGGCCAAGCGCATTGAAGTAGGCAAGGAAAACACCATCGTTATCGACGGTGCCGGGGACACGAAGAATATTCAGGCACGCGTCAAGCAGATCCGCGTCCAGATCGAAGAGGCAAGCTCCGACTACGACCGCGAAAAGCTGCAGGAACGCGTGGCGAAACTGGCGGGCGGCGTCGCGGTGATCAAGGTGGGTGGTGCGACCGAGATCGAGGTCAAGGAGAAGAAGGACCGCGTTGACGATGCGTTGCACGCAACGCGTGCGGCCGTCGAAGAAGGCATTGTGCCGGGCGGCGGCGTTGCATTGATTCGCGTCAAGCAAGCGATCAGCGGCCTGAAAGGCGCTAACGCGGACCAGGACGCGGGCGTCAAGATCGTGCTGCGCGCATTGGAAGAACCGCTACGCCAGATAGTCACGAATGCGGGCGAGGAAGCCAGCGTGGTCGTCGCGCGAGTGGCCGAAGGCACAGGCAATTTTGGCTACAACGCGCAGACCGGCGAATACGGTGATCTGGTCGAATCGGGCGTGCTCGATCCGACCAAGGTCACGCGCACTGCGCTGCAAAATGCGGCGTCGATTGCGGGCCTGCTGCTCACGACCGACGCAACGATCACCGAAGCGCCGAAGAATGCGGCCCCGGCCGCGCCTGGAAGCGGACCGGGCGCTGGCGGACCGGGCTTCGATTTCTGAGCCTCGGCCTACCCGTACTTGCCCACCTGTAGTCACAGCAGTACGTAAGCACGTCGGCGCGTCCAGTTTTAGACGCGCCGACGTGTGCTTCGGCATCACAATACCGCGGCTCACCAGCTCTACGCTTTCTGATTCTTTTATTCCCGCACTACTGACTAATATTCCCGCTCTGCATGCTTGGGCGGGCCGTCACTTCCTGTTCTGAGAATCCATGGTCACCATAGCCAGCCAGCTCGCCGAGCCATTCAATGATGCAGTACGCGCGCTGCTACCCGATGTTCAGGTAGTAGGCATACCGCGCGGCGTGCCGGCCTGCCTGCCCGAGCAGACTTCGATCTTGATCGCTGCCCCGATCATCATACGGGGTGCACATGCACCGGAACGCGCCCCCTCCGGGTGGCCATTCGGGTTGCGCTGGGTGCAACTCGGTTCTTCAGGAATCGACTTCTATCCGCGTTGGTTCCTTGAAGGACTACCGGTTACGACTGCGCGCGGCACCTCCTCCACCTCGATTGCCGAATTCGCTATAGCCGCAATCTTTGCCCACGCGAAGCGCCTTGCTGACATCTGGATTCACGACGCGCAGCAATGGTCCCTGACACCGCTCGCAACGGTGCAAGGCAGCACGGTCGGCATATTCGGCTTCGGCTCGATTGGTCAGACTCTCGCGCAGAAAGCGCTAGCACTCGGTGCCCGCGTCATTGCTGTGCGGCGGCAAGCTTCTGCCGCGCCGGACCTGCCCGGGGTCACGCTCGTTGCCGGTATCGATGAACTGGTGCGGGAAGCGGACCATCTCGTACTCGCAGCCCCGGCCACCGCAGCAACGCGTCATATTGTCAGTCGCGAGTTGCTTGCTCAGGCAAAGCCGGGACTACACGTAGTCAATGTTGCACGCGGCTCATTAATCGACAACGAAGCGTTACTTGTGGCGCTTGCCGATGGTCGTGTTGGTTCAGCTTCGCTTGACGTTACCGAGCCGGAGCCGCTAACGGCCGGGCATCCGTTCTACACGCATCCGCGCGTCCGGCTGTCACCCCATACGTCGGCGATCGGTCCACACAATGCGGCTGAATTGGCAGCGAAGTTTGTCCGTAATTTCAGCGCCTTTACTCACGGTACAACGCTTGAAGATCTCGTCGATATCAACCGGGGCTACTAGAGCTTGCATCAAAACGTCTCTGGATTTTTCAACCACCGCTTAACTAACCGGCCCACGCGCCCTTATTCGATTCAGGCATAACCTGCGACACCGTTGTGCTTTGCGAAACCAAACCCCCTTGTTACAGTCGCGCCAAAGCATTTCGCCTTCGCTTGGTCGAAGACGAAATAGACAATAGATAAACGTTTAAGGAGTCACCCTTATGAAGATTCTCAAAGCCATGCTGTTTGCCGGCATCGTACAGTTGACCGCTCTCTCACCGGCTTTCGCAGCTGACGATCTCGCAAACATCAAGAGCGCCGGCGTCATCAAGATCGGAACCGAAGGGACTTATGCACCTTTCACTTACCACGACGAATCAGGCAAGCTGACAGGCTTCGACGTTGAAATCGGCCAGGCTATTGCAAAACGGATTGGTGTTAAACCTGAGTTTGTTGAAGGCAAGTGGGACGGGCTGATCGCCGGGCTTGATGCTAACCGCTACGACGCGGTGATCAACGAGGTATCCATCACCGATGCCCGCAGAGCCAAGTACGATTTCTCGCAGCCGTATATTGCGTCCCATGCGGCACTCATCGTGCGCTCGGATAACACGACGATCAAGACCTTCGACGACCTGAAGGGCAAGAAGTCGGCGAATACCCTGACCAGCAACTTCGGCAAGATCGCCAAGGATCATGGCGCAGACGTAGTCGGTGTACAGGGCTTTAACGAATCAATCGATTTGCTGACATCCGGACGTGTTGATGCAACCGTGAACGACAGCCTCTCCTATCTCGACTTCAAGAAGCACAAGCCGGACGCTAAGGTGAAGATCGCGGCAATCGACAATTCGGCTGACAGCGAGTACTCCGGCGTCATCATCCAGAAGGGCAATCCTGAGCTTCTGGCCGCCATCGATAAAGCGCTTTCCGAGATCAAGGCAGACGGCACCTATAACAAGATCTCCCAGAAATACTTCGGCAAGGATGTATCGAAGTAACAGCGCACTCAGCGCCCCTGTTTAACTTCTAGAGAGCCGACACTATGCCAGCATGGCTCCACTTGATGGTCGAGTCACTCTGGCCGCTCCTGTACGCGGGACTCGTGTTCACGGTGCCGCTCACCATCGCGTCGTTTGCACTCGGCTTGACGCTGGCATTCGTCACCGCGCTCGTGCGGCTGTTCGGACCGCAATGGGCGGTCAAGATTGCACAGTTCTACGTGTGGTTGATCCGGGGCTCGCCGTTGCTCGTGCAGCTCTTCGTGATCTTCTACGGCTTGCCCAACGTCGGGATCGTGCTCGACCCGCTCACCGCGGCCATTATCGGCTTCTCGCTGAACGTGGGCGCTTACAACTCGGAAGTGATCCGGGGCGCGGTTGAATCGATTCCCAACGGACAATGGGAAGCCGCGTATTCCATGGGCATGACGCGTTCGCAAGCACTGCGGCGAACAGTCCTGCCGCAGGCTGCACGCGTTGCCCTGCCCGCCCTGGCAAACTCGTTCATTGCACTGATCAAGGACACGTCGCTTGCGGCAGTGCTCACAGTGCCCGAGATATTTCAGGCGGCGCAGCGGATTGCTTCAGTAACCTATGAACCGCTTATCCTGTACACGGAAGCGGCACTGATCTACCTGGTGTTTAGTTCCGTGCTGTCGTCGGCTCAGATTCAACTTGAAAGAAGACTTGGCCAACATGCGCTCTTCAAGAGAGGGCACTGATGATAGCCCTCGATAAAATCCAGAAATCCTTCGGCACGCATCATGTGCTCAAATCAGTCGACCTTAAGCTCGCGCAGGGGACGGTCACGGCATTGATCGGGCAGTCGGGCAGCGGCAAGAGCACGCTCCTGCGCTGCGTGAACCTGCTTGAGATCCCGGACACCGGATCGCTGACGCTGGGCGACGAACGGGTTGAATTCAGTCCCACGGAGAAACCGTCTCGCGATTCGGTACTCAGGATACGTCGCAAGACGGGGATGGTTTTTCAGAGTTTTCAATTGTTCCCGCACCGGACCGTGATACAGAACGTGATGGAAGGTCTGATCACCGTGCAGCGATGGGACAAGGAGCGCGCACGGGCGCGAGCAAGCGCACTGCTGGAGAAGGTAGGGATCTCGCAGAAGGCCGATGCCTGGCCCAGCACGCTCTCCGGCGGGCAGCAGCAGCGGGTCGCCATTGCGCGGGCGCTGGCGCCCTCGCCAGATATTCTTCTCTGCGATGAACCGACCTCGGCGCTCGACCCTGGGCTCGCGGCCGAAGTGATCGACGTCTTGAGCCAGCTCGCAAAAGAAGGCATGACCATGCTGTTTGCAACGCATGATTTACGTCTCGCTGCATCGATTGCTCGCGAGGTCGTTTTCCTCAGCGGTGGCAGCGTGATCGAATCTGGCTTGGCAGAAGATGTCTTCAACCGTCCGAAGCAGGCCGAAACGGCGAACTTCGTTTCCGTTCTTACCCGGCAAACGTGATAGCGGGAACGCGGCTGTGAGCCGTATTCCGCGCGGCTTCCACGCAGGTCCTTCTCGTTTCTATTTCCAGTTACGCCCGCGCCCTCGCTCGTCCAGCATGATTTGCGCGCCATCGTGATCAAGATAGGCAAAGCCCTCATCCAGGCGATCATAAACAACCTTGAAACCGCATAGATCACGCCAGAACCGCAAGCTGGTGTTGATATCCGTAACCAGTAATTCGGGCACCAGCCTGCCCGGTGTGAACGATGATTGCAAAGTACCCGGGCTCATTGATGTAAGGCGGCCCCGTGCGCGCTGCTCCGGAGATACTCTACGGCGACATCACGTGTCTTCATAAAACTAAGCTCTTCGTGTCAATAACGCGAGATCTCGCACGCTTGCCAATGAGGCGCCATAACCGCTGAGAATGCCCGTCACGCGACGCGTAACCGGAAAGGTTGCGGTACTCCTGGATGGTTCAGTGGGATTGTCGCTTTGCACCGGCAGTTCAGTTTTTACCCGGCGAAATGCTATTTTTCCGTCCGCCTTGTTGATCATTTTTACGAACCCCTCTTGGGCAAGTGCACAAAGAGTGTCGCGCAAGATCGCGGTAGTCACGTCGAAATGTTGCGCCAGATAGGTTGGATTGTAATCGCGGCCAATCCGCATGCGGCTGAGAAGGGTAACTTGCGTGAGCTTCATTGCGGATCCTATGACTAATCCTGTAACTAAGTCGGTTTCCTAACGATATTAGTGGCGGGTCATGACCCGCTCCAAGCGACTTATGAACCTATCTATTCCCGGATTCATTCGGTGTACGCCTTCGCATGCTCCACTCGACAGGACCCTTCGCTCAACGCTTATGGTCAGTGCGACGTGCTATCCATTCCCCGGCGATCTGCACGATAGAGACCAGAGCGATAAGCCTAGCCGCCGTCCAGCCATTACCTCGTTGCACAGTCGCAGTTTCTGAGCGTGTGTGCCGATCTCGCGCAATACACCCAGCACACCGAAATGATTCTGCGGAATCTGCCCCAAGGCAGGATCGGCCGCGCACAGTATGACGAATACTTCGGCAAGCGTAGCAAGCGACACGTCAGCGCCGCCGTATTCGCGCGGTACCGTGATGGTGCCGAGGCCGCTTTCGGACCAGAGATCGAGCTCAGCCCAAGGGAGCAAGCGCTCTCGATCCCGGCTCGCGGCGCCAGGTGCGAATTGATCGGCGAGGCGGCGAGCTGCGTCCAGCGCTTGTGCGTCGCTGGAAATACGCTGCACGCGCTCTGGATCGGGAAGGTTGGGCAAGCGCAATTCAGCGCCTGCGACGGTACGGGTCGACATGAATGTTCCAGATTGAAAGATTGCTTGCAGGCTTTCGATTTTGGCTATTGCCAATGTCTTCTGCCAATCACCGAAGCGGTGCAATTACCGCAAAGAGGAAGTCCCCAAACGGGTCCTCGTTCTCAATTGGAACAGCGCCGGCGACACGGGCCTACTATCAAAAATGGAAATTGCTTATCTGCGATCGAGATTAGTTCGGGAGGGGGCGGAATCACGCTGATCGCCAGCTGACATCCTGATTTGCAAATCAACAATCGATGGTGGCGCACTCAAGCGGCGCGTCGCCATAATCGCTGAACGCAATGGTTCATCAAAGGAGCCGGTGGATGTCAAATTTTCCAAGCGAAGTCGACGTTTTGCCCGTGTCACAACCTGTGCAAGTGAAGGCGCCGGCAGCATCGCGTGCCCCGTTGCTAAGCGACGCATTACTCTCGCGTATCGGCGAACGCGCCGCCGCTTATGACCTCGAGAATCGCTTCTTCACGGAAGACCTGGACGACCTGCAGCGGATCGGCTTTCTCCACGCCGCCGTCCCCGTCGCACTGGGCGGACTCGGCCTCACGCTGCCGGAGTTGCTGCACGAACAAGTCCGGCTTGCGTATCGCGCGCCGGCGACTGCGCTGGCGTTGAACATGCATCAATACTGGATCGGGGCGGCGCTTCATCTGTTGAGGAAGGGCGATACCTCCGCGCAATGGATTCTCGAAGAAGCCGGCGCCGGCAAAGTGTTCGCCGCCGGACACGGCGAACCCGGCAACGACCTGGGTCTGGCGCATTCATTCGTTACGGCGACGCCACTACGCGACGGCAGTTATCGTTTCGATGGCCGCAAGGTCCTGACCTCGCTTGCACCTGCATGGGACTGGCTCGGCGTGCATGGTTTAGATAACTCCGATCCGGCGCATCCGAAGATCGTGCACGCGTTTATCCGGCGCGAGTCACCGGGGCATCGCACGGTCCAGACCTGGGACGCGCTTGGGTTGCGCGCCACGCGCAGCGACGATACCTATCTTGAAGGCGCTATCGCGGCACGAGAACACGTGACGCGCGTGCTACCCGCCGGGATCCCCAACGACCCGTTCGTGGACGGCATCCTGGGCGCCGTGCTGCCAGGGCTTGGTGCGGTGTACTTCGGCATCGCAAAACGTGCGTTCGACCTGGCGATCAGCGCAGCACGCAGCCGCACGTCGGCGGCGCTGCAAGAAAAGGCGGCAGCTCATGATTGAAGTTCATTACTGGCCAACTCCGAATGGCAAGAAGGTCGCCATTCTCCTCGAGGAGCTGGGTGTTCCCTACACGATTGTTCCGGTGAACATCGGCCGAGGCGATCAATTCAAGGATGAGTTTCTCGCGATCAGCCCCAACAACCGGATGCCGGCCATTATCGACACTGACCCGAAGCGTGATGGCTCGCCGGTCAGCGTATTCGAGTCCGGAGCCATCCTCTTCTATCTGGCCGAAAAGGAAGGCCGCTTCTGGGCCCAACACGATGTTCAGGCCAAGTATGAAGTAACCCAGTGGGTGGTCTGGCAGATGGCCAACCAGGGGCCGAAGTTCGGCGAACGCGGGCACTTCTCGCGGGTCCCGGACAGCGCAGGCGACCAAACGTACGCCCGGCGCCGATTCAACGACGAGGTCCATCGCCTCTATGGAGTGCTGAACAATCGCCTCTATGATCGCCGCTACCTGGCCGGCGACGAATACACGATTGCGGATATAGCGTCGTACCCCTGGACGGTCTCCTGGCAGCAACAAGGCATCGACCCGGCCGAATTCCCCCACTTCAAACGCTGGTTCGAGGAACTGTCCGAGCGGCCGGCGGTGCAACGAGGTTTGGCGGTGACGGCCGGAGAGCCGGAAGATCCCGCCAGCGTCACCCTCGAGGAACAGGAACGCCGCCGCAAGATTCTTTACAACCAGCGCGCCCGTCCTGCACCCTCGGATTAAAGCGGCAAAGCCGGTGAGACATGCACGTCACGCCGGTCTCGGACAGACGATGCGTCAGCTCGTCCTGAAAACAATGGGGCATCGAGACGTTTCCATGCCGCCGCTTTTTCAACCCTTATTTTCAACCCTTACATCCGCGTCGGAAATTGCGTTGCCACGCTAACGCGATAAGGTTCAACCGATTTCTTGTTAGATCAAACCGTTCGCCATTCTTATACTGGCTCGGGTGAGGGATTGATTTGTTCTTGATTCGTCCTTGAGTTGAATCGAGTGACTCAACCCCTTCGCCGTGCCGTTTCTTAGCGGCTCTCCTGGCGCTTGTGCGACAAACCAGTGAACGACTACCTAGTGAGCGACTAACCACCATGACAACGCCGAACCCTCGCAATGCGGATCACCCTATCGATCCGCAATTCATCAATCGCTGGTCGCCGCGGGCCTTTAGCCCGGAATCTATCGATAAAGCCACGCTGTTGACCTTTTTCGAGGCCGCCCGATGGGCGCCTTCCTCATATAACTCACAGCCATGGCGTTTCATCTACGCAACTCGCGATAGCGAGCACTGGACGCAATTCCTGGGCTTCCTGAACGACTTCAACCGCAGTTGGGCGAGTCAGGCGGCGGCGCTGGTCATCGTTCTTTCAAAGAGTACATTTGCCCCGCCGGGCGCGACGGACGAAGTGCCGTCAATCAGCCATTCTTTCGATAGTGGCGCCGCGTGGGGCTATCTTGCGCTGCAGGCAAGTCTGGCTGGATGGCATACGCACGGGCTAGCCGGGATTGAGCGGGACAAAATCCGGACTGCGTTGAAAATCCCGGATACCTACTCGATCGAAGCCGGAATCGCGATAGGCCGCCTCGGCGACAGGGCTTCACTGCCGGAGGGGCTACAGGCGCGGGAAACGCCCAGTCCGCGCAAACCACTTGGCGAAATCGCCACCGAAGGCCGATTCGTAGGCTGACCGCAGTACAACCTAACCCAAGGAACTTTTCCCATGCCTCATCACGTCTACAAGCAAATTGAACTGACAGGCTCGTCAACGCAATCGAGTGATGACGCGGTGTCGGTTGCGCTGGCACGAGCCAACAAAACCTTACACAACATCGATTGGTTTCAAGTCATTGAAACCCGTGGTCATGTTGAAGGCGGCAAGGTTGCGCACTGGCAAGTGACGCTCAAGGTCGGCATTCGCCTCGACGAGTAAGTGCGGTTCCCCCGCCGCGCATGCTGAAGGGATCTTGCTGCGAAAGCGCTCTCATTGCGGGGCGCTTGCGTGCCTGTCAAAGCAATCGCGCTTAAGCTTAATTACGACAGCGCAAGTGCGTTTATCGCATTACTTCGGCGAACATTGGAGACAACTCCCGGGGCGTTACATCGCTGCAGAGATACTGCCAATGTGATCTGCCCCTCAGTCCAGTCCGTTGAAGTGGCTTGAGTGGTGCCACTTGCCAAGGCTGGCGCACGCCCAAAAAACCGTCACTCACCGTCTGCTTCTGGCCCCACAAACTGAACGGCGCTGAGCGCCAGTACCCGCCTCACTTTGTGGCCAAGGGACGCCGCAAAACGCAAGCGGCTCTTCAGTCGTGCGGCCAGAAAAGAAACAGCGCTGTACGTCGGTCGGCTATCATGCGTGTCCTCTTCGAAGTAGCTCCCTATGATTTCCGTCCGTAATGTCACGCTGCGCCGCGGCGTCAATGTCGTACTCGACAGCGCGTCCGTCACCTTCACCCCCGGTGAAAAAATTGGCCTTGTCGGCCGCAATGGCGCCGGCAAGTCATCCTTCTTCGGCCTTCTTAACGGCACGCTGCACGAAGACAGCGGCGAGTTCTCGATTCCCACTGCGTGGAAGATGGGCCAGGTTGCGCAGGACATGCCGGAGACCGAGCAGAGTGCGACCGACTTTGTAATCGAAGGTGATACCGTCATGCTGGCCGCGCAGGCCGAAGTAGCCGCCGCCGAGGCCAGCGACGATGGCATGCGCATGGCGCACGCCTACATGGCCCTGCACGACGCTGGTGCACACGATGCGCCCGCACGCGCTCAGGCGCTGATCCAGGGTCTGGGCTTCAGCGCTGCGCAGCTTAGCCAGCCGGTCAACAGTTTCTCCGGCGGCTGGCGCATGCGACTGCAACTGGCGCGCGCGCTCATGTGCCCATCCGACTTGCTGTTGCTCGACGAACCGACCAATCACCTGGACCTCGACGCGCTGGTCTGGCTCGAAGCGTGGCTCAAGCGCTATCAAGGAACCATGGTCGTGATCAGTCACGATCGCGAATTCCTCGACGCGGTGACGCAGGTGACGGTGCACGTCGACAACGCCAAGCTGGTGCGTTATGGCGGCAACTACAGCAAGTTCGAAGACATGCGCGCTGAGCAGATGCTGTTGCAGCAGGCCTCTATGGCCAAGCAGGCGGACAAGATCGCCCACCTGCAGAAATTCATCGACCGTTTCAAGGCCACGGCCTCAAAGGCGAAGCAGGCGCAGAGCCGGGTCAAGGCGCTCGAACGCATGGAGAAGATCGCCCCCGTGCTTGCCGACGCAGAGTTCACCTTCGAATTCAAGGAACCGCTTAACGTTCCGAACCCGCTGTTGTCGATGCTGGACGCGAGCTTCGGCTACCCGGCGCCAGCCGACGCACCGCCGGACACGCCGCCCACGGTCATCGTGCGGGGCATCAACCGATCCGTGCTGGCCGGACAGCGAATTGGCATTCTCGGTGCCAACGGTCAAGGCAAGTCCACTCTGGTGAAGACCGTGGCGCACGAGCTGGCGCTGATTGCGGGCGAGATCAGCGAAGGCAAAGGGCTGAACATCGGCTACTTCGCACAGCAGGAACTCGACGTGCTGCGCCCACTCGACACGCCGATGGAACACATGATCCGCCTTGCCAAGGACACGCCGCCGAACATGCGTGCCCCCGGTCAGAGTGGCACCGAACAATCGCTTCGCACCTTCCTCGGCACTTTCAGCTTCGGTGGCGACATGGTCCATCAGAAGGTCGGCACGATGAGCGGCGGCGAAAAGGCGCGGCTCGTGTTGTGCATGATCGTGTGGCAGCGCCCCAACCTGCTGCTGCTCGATGAGCCGACCAACCACCTCGACCTGGCCACACGCGAAGCGCTGGGCATGGCACTCAACGAATTCGAAGGCACGGTGTTGCTGGTCAGTCACGACCGGTCCCTGCTGCGCGCGGTCTGTGATGAGTTCTGGCTCGTCACCGATGGTGGCGTCGAGCCCTTCGACGGCGATCTGGACGATTACCAGCAGTTCCTGCGCGACGAAGCTCGTCGCATCCGTGAACAGGCTGCCGGGGAGCAGAAGATCGCCGCCTGAGTCAGCCCCGTGGCAGTTCCAGTTCGGAAGCTGCCATGGCGAATCGCGGACGACCGGCTGCGCCTCTTCGGATAACGAATCACCTTATCCAACGTGATTGGAAGATCGCGAATTCGCTTGCCGGTGGCATTAAAAACCGCGTTCGCGATGGCCGCGCCCGCTCCGTGGTTCCGATCTCGCCAACGCCGCGCGCGCCCATTGGCGTGTGAGGGTCCTCCAGAAGCGACGTCCTGGGGGTCAAAGTCCAATTCAAGCTCATTGCCGTTAATGACGAAATGCATGCTTGAAGCGAACAGAAGTACGGCAATTCCCTGCTTACAAATCGCGGGCAAGCTCGCGAGCTTTTTCGCTGGCCTCATTGCGGGACGCATGGTCCTGCTCGGGGCCTGCCAACGTTTTTTCAACGCTGATCACCCGTACGTCGGTGATCCCAACCATGCGCGACCACATGGTGAGATAAGCGGTCTGAAAGTCGAACTGATCCTGTGGAAAATCCGCCCCAAGCTGAACGCCTCGCGCCGCGATCGTGACGACCGTCCTTCCGCCAAGCAGGCCGTTCAATCCTCTTTCGTCGAATGTAAACAGCACGTCCTTTTGCGAGATGACATCGATCAGATGTTTGAGCCGATACGGGATGCCGAAATTCCACATCGGTACGCTGAAGAGAATGACGTTTGCCTGCCGGAACCGTTCAGCAAGCGTACTGACGGCGCGCCACGCGTCAGCCTGCACGGGATCGAGCGGCCGGCCCTCGATGCCCGCGTATTTTGCTTCGAGCACCGGCCCGTCGAAAACAGGCAGGTCGATTTCCCAAACGTTCAGTTCGTCGACGGTCCGGTCAGGATGTCCCTCCTTCCATGCGTCAATGAAGGCGTTAGCGACCTGCCGGGACGCTGAGCGCCCTGTGCGCGGCGAACCAATTACGTGAAGAAGATGCATAAGTGCTCGCAAAGGTAAGTTGAATGAAGAGCGAATCGCCGCGCTGTCATGTCATGTCATGTCATGTCAGCATCGGCGTCAGGTCCGGATCGCCTTTGGCCATCGCCCTCTGATACCCGGCTCGTTCGCCGATTCGCTGAAGATACGCCAATAAGTGAGGATATGGCTTCAGATCAAGCGGATGAAACAGACGCATCGTGGTCAGCGAAAAGACACTCATGATGTCTGCCGCGGTGAACGCGCTGCCAGCAAGATAGTCGTTCTGTGCAAGCTGCGCTTCGATCAGCGCGAGCACCTTGTCCAGTCGTCCCTGCGCCGACGTCAGGATCGGATGGTCCCGTGCCAGCCCGCAGCGCCCAATGAACATCGATCGGCCCATTACCGGCTGAAGATTGCCATTGGCGAAGTGAAACCAATAAAGATAGGAAGCGAAATCGGGATGATCGGGCCCATGCTGCAGGCGTCCGTGACCGTATCGGGCGAGAACAAATTGGACGATCGCGGCCGACTCGGCAAGCAAGATCCCATCGGCTTCAATGAGCGGTGCGGCGCCGAGCGGATGCAGCGCCTTGAGTTCCGGCGGTGACAGCTGCGTGACCGGGTCGCGCGTGTATTTTTCGAGCTCGTAAGGAACCTCGAGTTCTTCACAGAGCCAGACGATCCGTTCCGACTGTGAGTGACCAAGGTGATGGATTTTTAGCATGAACCTTTCCTTGTAAGAAGTGCGGCAAGTGATCCGATTCTTCCGGATAACGTCGGCACGCGTTGATTCAAAAAACGACCCCCGGCCGCAAGTCGGTAACGCATATCCTGTGCCCCTTTTCTTGTCGTCAATTCAGACGGCCAATGCAAAAGCCGCCTGAAGATAGTCCAACAGCAGCTTGACACGCACTGGCACTCGTCTGCCGGCGGGATGAACCAGGTAGGTGGGAACAGATTCACGCTGGAGCTGCAGCAGGAGCACCTGCACTTCGCCTGTGGCAATCTCCGGCGCGACGACCCACGCTGGTACCTGCGCGATGCCGAGTCCACACAATATGCCCGCGCGAATCTGCTCGGCGTCGCCGGTCATGAACGGTCCGCGCGGCGTGTAGGCGACCGTCTCGTCACCCGACCCGAATACCCACGGACGACGTTCCCGCCCATGGGCGAAGACCACGCAGTCGTGCGCATCGAGATCGTCGAGACGCGTCGGCATCGCGTGCGTCGCGAGGTAAGTGCGGCTTGCGACGAGCAGGAAAGGCGAGTCGCAAAGCTTCCTCGCGGTCATCGAAGAATCCTGCATGCGGCCATGACGGATCGCGAGATCGATCCCGTCGCCGATCAGATCGACCTGACGCTCCGAGACCGACATCTGGATTTCCACGTCCGGATAACGTCGGAAGAACTCGGGCAGCAGCGGCGTAATACACAGGCGTCCGTGCGCGGGCGACGTGCTCAGACGGATCAAGCCGCGCGGCGATTGCTGCCTGTCGCCCACCGATGACTCGGCGAGATCGAAATCCTCCAGCAGCGTCTTCGCCGCGGAATAGAACGTTTGCCCCGCTTCGGTAACGCTCACCTGGCGCGACGTGCGTGCAAGCAGTTGCGCGCCCAGATAGCGTTCGAGCGCGCGGATCTGCTTGCTCACGGCGGGCTGCCCCATCCCTTCGGCACGCGCCACGGCCGTGAAGCTGCCACTTTCGACCAGCCTTACGAAGAGCCGCATTGCGTCGAGTCGATCCACTTGTTCCGCTCCCCTTTCATCAATTCCGAATTGGAATCAATGGTATGCCCGTTACAGCCATTTTCGCAATGGATCAGGACGCTTAAGGTAGCGCTTTCCAATCAAGGAGTTAAACGATGAAAGCAATTTGTGTAACGGCCCCGCGAGACCTGGAAGTGCGCGAGGTGCCGACGCCCACCGAGGCGGCAGCGGGCCATGTGCTGATTGAAATGGCAGGATCCGCGATCAATCACGGCGACAAGACTTTCCTCAAACAGCCCGCGTTGTTGGGAGTAGCGCTGCCTACCGTTCGGCACGACGTTTGGGGGGCATCGGGTGCGGGTACCGTTATCGCGGTCGGAGACGGGGTGCCATCGCGGTACGCCGGTCGACAGGTCGCCATTTACCGGTCGCTTGGACGCAGCGCGGAAAGCATAGGGCTATGGTCGGAGCGGGCGCAGATGCCTTACACCAACTGCCTGATCTTGCCGGACCATGTGTCGGCCCTGGATTACAGCGGCTCGCTGGTCAACGTGATGACGGCGTACGCGTTTATCGATGAGATTATCGCGGCGGGGCATCGGGGCATCCTTGTCACGGCAGGGAATTCGGCGACCGGCAACGCGATCGCCGCGCTTGCCCGCGAACGCGGCTTGCCGGCAGCTTTCCTCGTTCGCACGGACGCAGCGCGCGACGCGTTGCATGCCGCAGGTATCGAACATGTGATCGTGACCCATGAAGGGTTCACGGCGACGCTCGCCGAACTCTCAGCGAAACTGGGAGCGACGGCGGTATTCGACGGCGTGGGTGGCCGGTTGCTCAGCGACGTGGCAACGGCCTTGCCGGTGAATTCGACAATCTGGTGCTACGGTTTTCTGGACGCGGCGTCGCCGGTGTCGTTCCCGAGCGCGCTGGTCATGATGAAGAACCTCGTCATCCGGCGTTTCAGCAACTTCGACAGCGCGACCGTCAAGGACCGGGGAAGACTCGGGGCCGCGTTGCGGGCGCTCGAACCGGTGATCGAGGATCGGCTATACCGGACCCGGATTGGCGAAACGTTCGTCTATGAGCAAATCGACGCGGCGATGACTTATGAGGGCCGGGACGGCACGAAGGCCATTCTGACCGCGTGAGGCTGTTCGTTGAGGCATGACAAAGCTGGATCAGGCGCCAGCGGCTTCCTTGGGACGCGTGCGACGTTTAAAAAATCGAACAATGCCCCACCTTCGTTCAAATTGTCGACTCGTATAAACTGTGCCGATGACCCATGAAATCGACTACCTCAACCCCGCCCTTCCCCGTGGCCTCCGACGCGTGTCGATGCCTGTGGTCGACGCGACTCCCGCCACACTTGATGGATTCGGCAGGCTTGTGACAGACCCGAGCGAGTGCTCGATCGAGATCGTGCAATGGCCGGCAGTGGGGACAAGGCCAATCGACCCCGGAACCGGTGATGAGGCAGGCACGACCGAAGGGACATTCGTGAGCGAATGGCGCGGGGATATTCTCTACGGCCGAAACGAGGCCGTGGGCGGGAACTACATCCTTGCATACGCGAAGGAGCCTGAAGCAGCGCGCGACGACAACGCCAATGCCCCGGAACTCTTGTTACTTTGGCATGCGAACTATCACCCCGACGGCGGACAACTTTTCTTTCCTCTCGACCATCGTCCGTTCTACGTTCCACTCGCGTTGCCCGGGGACGACATTACACCCGAGAAATTCGTGTGCTTTCGCTTCAATGGCCAGCAGGGTCTCTACATCCACCCGAACGTCTGGCATGAAGGTGTGTTCACGCTTAGCGGGACGCAGCGGTTTTTTGATAAGCAGGGCGCAGTCCATGCGCGCGTCTCTGTCGACTTTGCCCGCGAGTTTGGCTGTCTTCTCGAGGCGCCGATCGCCAGCGCCGCCTGACCGTCTGGTCGAGGAGCGCGTCAAGCCGGCTGTAGAGCGCGGAGGAATTCAATCTCCGCCTAAAAACGAATTCCACCGCATTGCACTGGACCACTCAGCACGTCGTCCAGATGAGTACGTGTCATCTCACGCCGATTTCAAGGCAGCAACACGATCTTGCCGATGCTCTGGCGGCTTTCAAGTTCCCGGTGGGCCTGCGCGCCGTCTCGCAACGCGTACGTTCGCGAAACGCGCGGCGTCACGTCGCCTGACCGGATCCAGTTGAACAATTCCGTGGTGCGCGCCTGGCGCTCTTCAGCCGTGGTGAGCACGTTCCACAGGTCACCGCCGACCAGCGCCAGCGACCGGTCCATGAGCAGCCGCGGGTCCACGGGCGCCGGATCGCCCGCCGCCATGCCGTAGAAAACGATCGTGCCACCGGTGCGCGCGACGTCCAGGCTCTCGCGCAGCGTCGTGCCTACCGAGTCGTACACCACGTCTGCGCCGCGCCCGCCCGTGAGCGACTTCACGGCCTCAAGCCAACCCTCGGTGGGGATCACAAACTCCGTGCCGAGATCGCGCACGGCTTTCCGCTTGGCCTCCGTCGAAGCGATGCCGATGACGCGCGCCCCCAAGTGCCGCAGGATCTGGACGAGGAGCAGCCCCACGCCTCCTGCCGCTGCGTGCACAACGGCCCAATCCCCGGCGCGCAACGCGACGCTGTCGCGGCACAAGTACTGCGCGGTCAGGCCCTGGAGCAGGCTGCCGGCGGCCATCTCGAAGGAAATTTCATCCGGCAACGCAACGAGGCGGCTCACATCGACCGCGCAGAGTTCCGCGTTGGCGAATGGGCTGTCGGCGAAACCCACACGCTGACCGGGCTGCAGGCCGCTGCCCTGAGGCGCCGTGACGACCTCGCCAGCGCCCTCGTAGCCGAGGATCCACGGCGGCGCCCCGGCAAGGTGGTAGTTCCCCTTGCGCCGATAAACATCAGCGAAGTTCAAGCCGATGGCGCGCATGCGCACCAGCGCCTGCCCGGAGCCCGGAGCGGGATCTGGCACCGCTTCGTAGCGGAGGACGTCGGCATCGCCGAATTGATGAAAGACTAGAGCGTGCATGGATACCCCATATGGTCCTGCCGAAACGTGATTTTCTTCACAGGGATCTCGTCACGCCGCCATCGACACGCAGGTTCTGACCGGTGATGTAGCCCGCCCCCTCGGAAGCCAGGAAAGCGACAGTCGCGGCGATCTCGTCGCTCCGGCCGTAGCGCTGCATTGGCACGCTGTCCCGGCGTTCGTCAGTTTCGGGAAGGCTGTCTATCCAGCCGGGGAGGATATTGTTCATGCGGATGTTGTCCGCTGCGTAAGTGTCCGCGAAAATCTTCGTGAAGGCAGCCAGGCCCGCCCGGAACACGGCGGAGGTCGGGAACATGCCGGAGGGTTCGACGGCCCATGCCGTCGAGATGTTGATGATCGCGCCCGACTTCTGCTGCTTCATCGTCTCCACCACGAGCCGCGATGCACGGACGACATTGAGGAAATAGACGTCCATGCCTCGGTGCCAGTCGTCGTCGGACATTGCAAGCACCTCGCCACGAGGGCCATGCCCCGCGCTGTTGACCAACACGTCGATGCGTCCCCAACGCGCCAGCACCTGATCGACGAGGCCTCGCAGATCCGCTTCTGATTGATTGGATCCGGTGACCCCGATTCCCCCCAGCTCGCGGCCGAGGGCTTCGCCCTTGCCCGAGGAAGACAGCACGGCGACCCGGTAGCCGTCCTTCGAAAGCCGGCGCGCCGCAGCAGCGCCCATGCCGCTGCCTCCTGCCGTGATGATGGCAACCTTTTCTACTGTCACGATATGTCCTCTCTGTCCTTTGGTACCGCGCTGATGCCAAATGGCACTGGCGCTTGTCGATTGATAGACTAGTCACAAGACGGCGATCAGTCGAGCCCGAACACCTACATCCACTCAGTAGAAAATCTACAGTCAGCTCATGAATATCCCCCTGCACGGGCTTCCGTCGCTGAAAGCGCTTCGCGTCTTCGAGGTCGTGGCGCGGTGTCTGAATTTCCGGCTTGCCGCTGACGAACTCGATGTGACGCAAGGCGCCGTGGCGCAGCTGATGCGCGCACTCGAAGCCGATCTGCGCATCAAGCTATTCGAGCGGCATTCGCGTGGCCTGGCGCTGACCGAGGCCGGTGGTGCCTACGCCGGCCGGGTACGACGCGCGCTGGAAGAGATCGCCGAAGCCACGCGCTTGCTTCGTCCCGGCGAGCAGCACGTCACGATCAGCGTGGCTCCGACGATCGCAGCGAAGTGGCTCTTGCCGCGATTGCCTCGCTTCACCGCGCGCCATCCCGACATCGATTTGCGCGTCCTGGCGACGGACCGCGTGTCCGTTTTTCACACGGACGGCGTCGATCTGTCGATCCGTTATGGGCGCCCGCCGTTTGGGCCGGGCGTCGAGACGCAACTGCTGTTCGAGAACACCCTGATCGCGGTGGGTAGTCCGTCATTGCTTGCCGGAGCGGCGGCCATGGCGCCAGAACAGCTGGCAAACAGTCCACTGATACACGACGCACACGACTCGTGGCCGGCGTTTCTCGCGCAGGCAGGCGTGACGCTTTCTCCGTCGAAGGGCATCCGGTTCAACCAGACCGCCCTGGCGATCGATGCGGCGATCGCGGGCCAGGGGTTCGCGCTCGCCAGTCCGTTCTTCGTCGCGCTTGATCTGGTCGCCGGCCGCCTGGTGCAAGTGGTGCCGCAGGTCTTGCGCACAGGCTCCGACTACTATGTGGTGTCACCGCGACGCGCTCGCAGCGACGCGCCAATGGCCGAAGTCGCCGCATGGCTCGCAGAGGAGGCAATGAGCCCGGATCGTCCAGTCGAACTGCGTACGCGACAGGGTGGCGCCTGAGGCCGCTAAGCTCCAGCCTGCTGCGGACCAAATCAATGCGTTTATGTAAGATCATGTAGATCCTTCTGTTGCGGCGGCATCAGGAGGAATTCGGAAAACTCGACTGTCAAACCGCCGCGCTTCGGGCTGCAGCAAGCAGCTCCTACGAAGTAACTCGCCGCTTTGAGAAACGGCGCCAGCCGTAACATGGGCCACGTCATGCCATCGATAGAAAACTGTATTCTCAGGGCTCCCCGCTCGACCGTCGCGCGCAGCCAGAATCCGTCGGCCGTCGCGATCGGCGATCCCAATGCCCAATCCGACTGCTCAAGCGTGATGACACTGCTCATCATCAAAGCGCCATCCGTAAGCTCCACGCCGGCCTTCGCCCAGTTGCGCTCGTCAACGCGAATCAGCAATCCAGCCTGGTCATAAAGCGACGCGAAGTCTCCACGCACATGAATTTGTGCCGAGAAATCACCCTTGGTTTGGATTCCGAATGAATGCCCCGAGTCATGGATAAAATCGTAGTATGTCTCGCGCCAAAAATCGGTTTCCGGGTCCGTCTTGACCCACAAGCGACCGCTTTTCAAAGCCCACTCGCCGGGCTCGTTCAACCATTTGCATCGCTCGAACATGGACTCCTCCTGGAATAAATACGCGCGGCGGTAGACCCTATGTAACTACGCCTTGAAATCTCCGACAGTCAGATTCATCGTTATCTATCCTCGCCATCGCGGGTTGAAAATCGGGCCGGATCGTCGTCCTCGATACTCGGACATAGGCATCTGTCCGCTTTCGGCCAGCTTAAGCTTAGCCAACGTCAGTCTCCGCGCACCGCGAGAATTCAACTGAAATGACAGCATCCGATAATTTCAGTAGCGTAGAGTAAGCGATTGATTGATCGTATCAAGATGTGTTTTCTGGACGGATGAGCCTTTCATCAGCAAGGACCACTCGGCGCTGCAGACTAAAGGCTTAATAAAAACCTGAGCGAACAAATGGCGAACATTCCTGCAATCGAGTTGCTGAAGGAGTTTAAGCAACGCATTGATCCGGTTGACCGCAAGAAGGATCTTCTTGCAGCCATTCCGATCGTTGCCGTGAGTCTGGTCGCCGCAACCACTGCCCTCGTTACGTCACCCCAGATTGGCGCTTCCATCTGTTTTGTCGCGTGCATGCTTGCTGGTACCTTGATTTGGCGCATGCGCGCATTGAGCCGGGCAGAAACCTCCTCGCAGCAACTCGCTCACAACCTTCTTGGCATGGCGGAGGACTGCATCAAGTTACTTGATGTGGAAGGGCGCATCCTCTTCATCTCAAACGTAGGCATGGTGCTTGTCGAGGCTGCTCCTGACGACGTGCTTATCGGTCAGGACTGGCTCGCATTTTGGGAAGGCCCTGACGCCAGAGCTGCTTTTTCGCGAGCACGGGGCGGTGAGGCCGTCACTTTTTCGGGGCCCTGCAACTCGCTCGCTGGAAACTTGAAATGGTGGACTTCCGCGTTTGCTCCTGTCTTCGGACGCAATCACGAGGTGGTCGCAGTCCTATGCAAATCGCGTGACATCACAGCAGAGACCTCGCTCATCAATGAACTGAGCGCGTCGGCCAAACTTCAGCGAGATATGGAAGGACATGTAGACGCCGTCTTCTGGTCTGCCAGTCCGGATTTCAAGCACCTGCATCATGTGAGCTCCGCGTTCGAGCGCATGTGGGAAATGCCCGTAGCCGAGATCATGAAGGACAATACGATCTGGGCGCGCCGCGTCGAGCCTTGCGACCTGGTCGAACTAAGAGTGAAGATGAAGCAGGCAGTGGGTTCGATGGCACCCACGCAAAGCTATTTTCGCCTGCATCTGTCGGGAGGACGGACACGTTGGGTAAGGGCAGATATCTATCCGGTCGTTGAAAATGAAGTTGTGGAAAGAGTGGTCAGCGTTTGCGTCGATGCCACGAGCGAGCGTGAGCGGCTGATGCAACTGCACGCAATGGCTCACTTCGATAGCCTGACGGGACTTGCAAACCGCAGTGCCATGACGGCGGCGCTCAAGGCGCACTGTGACGACGGACAGCCTTTTGCGTTTGTATTCCTCGACGTCGATCGCTTCAAGGCTGTGAACGACATAGCCGGGCACTCTGTCGGGGACAAGGTTTTGCAGGCGATCGCGACTCGGATCTTGGGTGTGTTGGCCCCTGACAGTATTGTTGCTCGCGCGGGGGGTGATGAGTTCACCGTCATTGTTCCAGGGCTTCACGAAGAGCACGCGGTGGAACAAATTTGCCAAAGCCTGAAGGACGCGTGCCTGATGCCGGTCAGGGTGGGCAACCAGTCGATATCGATCACTTATTCGATTGGCGTCGCGCTCTTTCCCGAACATGGCGATACCCCTGAAGCGCTATATACAAGCGCCGATCTTGCCATGTACTCCGCGAAGCGCGCGGGACGAAATACGTCGCAAGTTTATGGCGAAAGCGAGCAACAGGAACTGTCCCGGGCCTTTTTCGAAGGAGAGTTGCGCGATGCGGTGCAGCGCAATCTTTTTGTACTGCATTATCAGCCGCAGTTCGACGCTTCAACAGGGGCCATGCTGGGCTTCGAGGCGCTCATCCGATGGCAGCATCCCAGGTCTGGGCTGATCCCTCCCAATGCGTTTATTCCGTTGCTTGAAGAGAGCGGATTGATTGTCGATACGGGTCACTGGGTGATCAGGCAGGCGATTGCCGATCTTAGACGTTTCCGTGAAGGCGGGATGACGAACGCGTCGATGTCCATCAACGTGTCAGGCAAGCAGCTTGCCGATAACCGACTGATTCCCACGCTGATCGAGGCGCTTGAAGCGAGCGATGTAGACCCAAGAAAGCTCACGCTGGAAATCACCGAATCGGCTTTGGTTGGCGACTTCGACGGAGCGCGCGATATGCTTGAGCGCATCAAGGCGATGGGCATAAAAATCGCAATCGACGACTTCGGCGCCGGGTATTCCAGCTTGGGATACCTGGCGAGGTTTCAGCCTAATATCCTGAAGCTGGACAAATCGTTTGTCGATGAAATCGCTTTGAGCATTGCGTCAAGGACCATCGTTGAAGCGGTTATCTCGCTTGCGCACCAACTAAACCTGAGCGTGACGGCTGAAGGCGTTGAAACGCAGGAGCAACTGGAAATCTTGCGCCTGGCCGGCTGTAACGAGATACAGGGCTTCCTGTGGGGACGACCCGTTACGTTCGAGCAGCTATTGACGGCCTATCGGTTTCCGGTTGCAGACGTTGAATACTAACGGTATGCCGGCCACATCCCTCCATCTGAGCCATGTGCTTCAATCATGGCAGACATGACGATATATCAGTTGTGATGGCCATTTTGCGCTCCTAAGATTTTCGTGCGCGGACAAAGCCGGACGGGTACGACCGTTCGCCCGGCGCATAGGTCGGACATCTCACTTAATATCCACGGAGTCGGCGATGAAAAAATTCAGCACAGGACGGCGGCAAGCCGTCAAGACGATCGGCGCAGCGCTCGCAGCGTCCGCATTGCCGGCTCCGTTCCTCAATCTCAGGGCTCAGGAACACAACTTCTCCGGCAAGACGCTACGCCTCCTGACCTGGTCAGACGATACAGGCACTGCCGCACTGCACAACATCGCTGCGACCTTCTCAGCAAAAACCGGCGCGAAGGTGATCGCGGATCGCGCTGACGGTACTTCCGGCATGGTCGCCAAGGTGAAAGCCGCGGGCGACCGTCCCACCTACGACGTCATCACGCTCGCGGGCGTGGGCGCCTCAGGTCTCGGCGATGCGGGCCTGCTCATCAAGCCCGACCTCGACAAGCTGCCAAATCTCAAAGAAGTGGAGGCGCGGTATAGAACCGGCGCGGACGGTTTTGGTGTCGGCTACCTGTTGTGGTCCGACGGCCTGATTTACAACACGTCGACCATCAAGACGCCGCCGTCGTCGTATGAAGCGCTGTGGGATCCGAAGTACGCCGGCCGCCTGTTCCTGCCGCCACCCGAGTTTGCAGAGGCGGTCGATCTGGCGATCATCGCCGCAAAAATGTCGGGCGGTTCGCAGCAGAATATCGATCCAGGTTTCAAGAAGCTCGCGGAATTGAAGGACCGGGTGATGACGCTCGGCGAGAATCCGAACCAGGTCGCCGACCTGTTTCGCACGGGCTCGCTCGACATTGGCGGCATTTATTCTCCCGCGTTTTTTCCCGATCAGATCAGGAAGCCCGAATACAAGATGGGCGTGACGTACGGCATGAAGGAAGGCTTCGCGACGCAGTTGATGTTCACGGTGATTCCAAAATCGCATCCCGGCGATCTCGACCTGATTCACGCGTTCATCAATCATTCGCTCGATGCCGGCGTGCAAGGCAAGATGGCCGCCGACGTGCTGAACGGCCCGGTAAATTCGAAGGCGGTCATTCCCACCGAGAGCCTGCGGTTCGTGCCGAGCCCGAAGCAGATTGCGGAGAAATCCGTCCTGCACGACGACAAATCACTTGCTGTTGTACAGGCTGCGTGGATCAAGCGCTACACCGAGATATTTTCGGCGTGACCACGATGGCCGAGCTTTCTACGCAGCGCGCCGGCCCCGGGGCCCCGGACCAGCCGGTTGCCCCCGGATCCGAAGCCGCGCTCGCCCGCGCGCGGCCGTGGCTGCCGCTCGCCCCGATCCTCGCGTTTCTCGCGGTGCTCGCGGCGGCGGCCCTCGTGGTCCTGCGCATGAGCTTCGGTACACAGGGTGACGAGTGGCACGGGTTCACGGTGCAGAACTACGCGAACCTCGCCGATTCGTATTTCCTGAAGGCGCTGTGGCTGACACTGCGCCTCGCGTTCCAAAGCATGGTGTGTGCGGTGCTGCTGGCGATCCCGGTCGCGCTTGCCATGGCGCGCACAGAGTCGCGGCTCGCCCGGCGCTTGCTGCTGGCGGGCGTGCTGTTGCCGTTGCTCGTCAATCTGCTGCTGCAAGGCTATGGCTGGCTCGTGATCCTCGGCCCGGCTGGATTGCTCAATCACGCATTGCTCGCTAGCGGCGTGATCCAGCGTCCGATGCAATGGCTTTATCGCGAGCATGGTGTGCTGCTTGGGTTGATCCAGACCGCGTTTCCGCTCGCCGTGCTGCCGCTGTCGAGCGCAATGCGCGCCGTCTCGCTCTCGTACGAGGAAGCCGCCGCCACGCTCGGCGCCACGCGCTGGCAGACGCTGCGCCACATCATGCTGCCGCTTGCGATGCCCGGGCTGGTTTCAGGCGCCCTGCTCGTGTTCGCTTACAACGCCAGCGCGTTCGCAGTGCCGCTGTTGCTGGGCGGACGGCGCGTGCCGATGCTCGCCGTGCTGGTGCACGACGAAGTCTCGCCGCTCTTGAACTGGCCGGCGGCCTCTGCCTCCGGCGTCGTGCTGATGGTCGCCACGCTCGCCGTCATGGCGATCTCGCAGAGCCTCGTGCGCCGCACCCAACGTCTCAAGGAGCCGTCCGCATGAGCACTCCAGTCAATCGTGCGCGGCTCCTGCCCGCAACCATGCCGGGCCGGCTTGGCAGGCCCGCGGCGCTGCTCGCGGCCATCGTGCTGTTCCTTGCCGCGCTGCCCATCCTCACGATGATCCTGATGTCGTTCAGCGCCTCGGACACGCTGGAATTTCCGCCGCCCGGCTACAGCCTCCAGTGGTATCGCGCGGCATGGCACAGTGTCGTCGCGCCCGATGCAAGCGACGTGCTTTCCATGGGCACCGCGCTGACGACGAGCCTGATCGTCGCCGTATCGACGATGGTCATTGCGACGCTCGTCTCGGTGCCCGCCGCGTATGCGTTAAGCCGATACCGCTTTCGAGGCAAGTCGGCCGTCGAACAGCTCGTGGCGCTGCCGCTCGTCTATCCGCTGGTGATGCTCGGGCTGTCGCTGCTGCTGGTCTTCAACGTGTTGCCCGTTGAACTCGGCGTGTTCCGGCTCATCATTGCGCACGTGATTCTCGCGCTGCCGTTTACGGTGAAGAACTGCGCGGCGTCGGCGGCATCGATTGGTCCGGAGTTCGAGGAAGCCGCCTGCGTGATGGGTGCGAGCCCGCGCCGCGCGATGTTCGACGTGGTATTGCCGCTGATGCGCCCCGGCATCCTGGCCGGCATGCTGTTCGCGTTCATCATCTCGTTCAACGAGTTCACGGTGACGTTCTTTTTGTACGGCATCAACACCATGACATTGCCGGTATGGCTCTACAGCCGCACGGTGTCGTCGCTCGACCCGACCGTGTTTTCGTTCGCGGTGTTTATTGTTGCCATCGACTTTGCGCTGATATGGCTGCTTGAAAAATTGATCGGCGACGAAGGTGTTGCGCTATGAGCGCTCCAGGTACGCAAGCATCCAAGGAATCCTCATGACTCATCTGACACTCCAGGCCGTGACCAAGCGCTTCAACGCCGCGTACGCCGTCGACCACGTCGACCTGAGCGTTCCGGACGGCAAGCTGGTCTGCTTTCTCGGGCCGTCCGGTTGCGGCAAGACGACCTTGCTGCGCATGATTGCGGGGCTTGAAACACCGAGTTCCGGCAGCGTGACTTTCGCCGGCCGCGATATCACTCATTTGCCGGCCAACCAGCGCGACTTCGGCATGGTGTTCCAGTCGCTGGCGCTGTTTCCGCACATGAGCGTCGCTGAAAATATCGCGTACCCGTTGCGGCTGCGAAAAATGGGCAAGGCTGCGCAAGGGGAACGCGTGGCCGAACTGCTCGAACTGATCCAGCTGCCGCACATGGCGAACCGGCCGGTCACGCAACTGTCCGGGGGGCAGCGTCAACGCGTGGCGATCGCGCGTGCGATAGCGTCGTCGCCGAAACTGTTGCTGCTCGACGAGCCGCTCTCTGCGCTTGACGCCAAGCTGCGTGAATCGATGCAGGTCGAAATCCGCTTGCTGCAGAAGCGCCTCGGCATCACGACGATCATGGTTACGCACGACCAGCGCGAAGCAATGACGATGGCCGATGAAATTGTCGTGATGGAAAAAGGCCGCATTGCACAGGTCGGCAAGCCGCTCGATATCTACCGCAACCCGGTCAGTGAATTCGTTGCGGACTTCATCGGGCTCGGCAATATCCTGCCGGTTACGCAGGATGGTCGCGGCGGCGTGAGGCTGCCGGGCGGCCAGGCGATTGTCGTGGCTGATGGCGCATGGGTGCCCGATTCTGCGGCCGACATCCGCCTGCTGATTCGTCCCGAAGATGTTTGCGTGAAGCATGTCTCGACCACTAGCGGTCCTAACTATCTTTCAGGTACGGTTACGTTTATCCGTGATGTCGGCGCGACGCTGGAAGCGACTATTGACTGCGCAGGTTTCACATTAACCGCCGCCACGACGCAGCGCGAAACGCCCGGCCTCACGCTTGGCATGCCCGTAGTGGCTGAATTGCCCGCGCATGCGTGCAAGCTGATTGCCGCAAGGCCGATGGTCATGAGGTCTCCCGCTTAGGTCTTTTTTGCAATCCGTTGGCACCAAATTTAATGCGCCGCGTCCACACGGGCCGATTGGTCTGCGTATTGCGGGTCGTCAACTTTCTGGCCCGGATCGTCGAGCAAATTACTACGCTCGATAAACGAGCGCCGCATAGGACTCAGTAGCCATTTCGATGCGAGCGCGGCCACTATGCTTACCGCCGCACAGCAAAGGAGAACCGTTGTCCAGTCGCCGGTCATTTCCTTGATCACGCTGCCGAGCGGTACCAACAGTGCAGCAACGCCCTTCGTCGTGTATAAGGCTCCAGCGTTCGCCGTGACATGGGCGTTGCCGAAGGTATCGCCAGCGAGTGCTGATGAGATCGCATAGGTCTCTCCCCAACAGAGGAAGATCAGCGGCCCAAAGATCAAGAAAGCAAGCGGAGAATGTCCAAACTGCGCGAGCCCGAGAAGTGCGACGCCTACGCCAAGAAAGATGGCGAGCATCACGTTCTCTCGCCCGAATCGATCTGAAAGAAATCCGCCAAGGGGACGCGTAAGACCGTTGACGAGGTTGTCGATGGAAAGCGTCAGCGTGAGCAAAGGAATCGTCGTGCCAAGAATGGCGATGGGTACTCTCGCGATGCCGAAATCGCGCGCGATGGATCCCAGTTGCGCCGTTGCAATCAACCCCCCCGTACTGACTGCGGCAAAAATCACATACATCAACCAGAACACCGGCGTTCTCAGCATCTGGCCAGTGGTGAAATCGTGTCGAGTTTCCACGAAACGGCTGGGCGCCGCTTTGCCGCGCCTAGGCGGCGCGGGCCGCACCAGGAACATGGACAGGACCAAAATCGACCCGCCCAGGATCGCGGCAAAAGTCAGGAACGCACTCTGGTAACCGTGCGCCTTGATTGCGTTGGCGATCGGAATCACCGTCAGCGCAGCCCCCACTCCGAACCCGGTCGCGGTGAGTCCCGACGCAAAACCACGCTTTTCAGGGAACCACTTCAATGCGTTGCCGACACACGTGCCATACACGGATCCCGCACCCACACCCGAGATTACGGCGGCTATATAAAGTATTGGCAGAGAATTGGCATACGCGTTCATCGTCCAGGCGATAAAGATCAATATCGCTCCGCCCGCGACCACGGGACGAGGCCCATATCTGTCCACCAACATTCCCTCGACCGGCCCAAGCCAGGTTTCGACGATGATGAAAATAGTGAACGCTATCTGGATGCTATGTTCGGGCCAACCCATCGTGTTGTGCATCGGCCTGACGAAAAGGGTCCAGCTGTATTGCAGGTTGGCGATGAGGCCCATGCAAAGTACGCCAATCAGCAATTGCAGCCACCGGGTTCTGGCATGCGCCACCTTGGGCTCTTGAAGCTTCGCTTGATACATGAGTGTCTCCTCTCATACTTAGTTTTGCGAAGTACCACAGTGGCCGCCCGGCATGAATGCAGACGACAAATCAGGACAGAGCCCGTTCGACCCAGCGCACTGCACCGTCAATTGAGCGGAAATCACTGAGTGATCGTGCGTCAAGGTCAGGATGGCTTTCTTGCAGCATGCGCACCAGCGACGCACCGGGGCCTAGCTCGAGAAACACGGTCGCACCCCGTTCGACCGCGGCTTCCATGCACATGCTCCAGCGGATCGGCCGGCTCAGTTGATCGGCCAGAGAGTCAACCGCTGCAGCCCAACTGGTCACTGCCGCGCCGCTGACACCCGCGATCACCGGAAATGCTGGAGCCTTCGCATCAACGCCGCGCAATCGCTCCTTGAACGCGGCCGCGGCGGGCTCCATGACGGACGTGTGCGAACTGACTGAAACTTGCAGCATGCGGACGGTGTTCGCACCCTCTTGGGCCGCGAGCAAGGCGATCTGTCCGAGTGCTGCACGGGAGCCTCCGATGACGAAATGATCCTCGCCATTCTCAATCGCGATCTCGGCGCCGAAGCGGCTACAAATTCTGCCCAGTTGCGATTCAAGGAGCCCTCGTACCGCCAACATGCCGCCGCACGCGTCCTTGCAGCCGTTCATCAAAACGGCGCGCGCGCGGGCAAGCCCGATCGTTTCGGCAACCGACAATGCGCCAGAGCAACCGTAGGCCGCCAGCTCGCCAATGCTGTAACCCGCGCACAATACCGGCTCCGGCACGCGAGTCGAAAGTCCTCGCCAGGCGGCGAGCGCCGCCGCGCATATGAGCGGTTGCGCCAGCGCATTCTGGAAAAGCCGTTCGCTCGCGGGCTGCGTATCCAGGTCCCAGAGGTCCATATCCATGAACTCGCTGGCTTCGTCGATGACATCCCGTGCGAGCGTCTCCGCCCGGAAGGCCGCAAGCATGCCAGGATGCTGTGCACCTTGTCCGGAACAGAGGATAGCGAGGCCCATGACGTCAAAGCCCCCGTAACGCGTGCACAAAGAGCGTGGCGGCGAGGATGTCGGCGGCGCCCCCCGGGCTTAGATTGCGCTCAACAAATCTTGCGTGGATCGCCATGGCGTGCTGATGCCAATGAGGCGAAAATACGCCGGCTTCGTCCAGAAACGCACGGCTCATGCGCTTGACGCAGTCGATGCCTTCACGGCCGCCTCGATGAAACACGTTGGTGTCGTCAAACACGGCCATCACTGCGAAGAGTGACTGTACGGCGGCGACAGAACGCGGACAGCCGGACGCGAGGGACTCCTCGAAAGTTGGCACAGCTATCCGAACCAATATTTGGTAACCCCCCGCAGCCACCTCCCGGGCGCCTTCGATACCGTATTGAGCCGCCGCCCGCTTTCCGTGGCTCGGCGGCGCAACATTCGCGCTCGCGAGAATATCGGCGCCGTAGGAGCGGCTGATCACATTGCAGAGCGCCTGCACGTCGAGACCCGTGCCTTCGGCATAAAGCCTGCCTGCCGCTGCCGCCAGCAAGCCGAGACTGAAAATGGCCCCGCGATGCGTGTTGACACCGCGCGTCGCTTTCAGCATCCGGTGCTCGGCGGCCACGCCGAAATTCTGCAAGACAGGGAATGACGCGTGCTGTTGGCCGCAGCTCGTCACATCCGCAAAATAGTGCCGCAGCGAGAACAGGCTGCGTACGAAGGTCGAAGCATTCATGTCGCGATGACTGCCATTGTCGATACGCGTGACGAGTCCCGGCTTGGGACCGATCATGACCTCCTCATAGAGCGCGTGAATCGCAGCGCGCGCGACTTCGCACGCGAAGGCATCGCCGGCTTGACGCACCCGCGTGAACCGGCGCGCAGGCGATCTCGACAACATGGAGGCTGCAGGATTCATGTGCGTCCTTCCTGCACTCGTCTCGCCACACCCGCCGCGAGCGTGCGGCCGCCGCGGGCGAACCCGGTTTCACTCCTCAAATCCTCCTTGGAGTGATCCATGAGTGCTTCACGAAGCGAGCCCGACAAATCGCCCTCCCAAACGCCTTCGACAATGCCAAGCTTGAAGAAGCTCGGCACACCGGGCGCGAAGACCGCCGACGTCGTGCACAAGGATTCCAAACGTTCCAGCGGAATCTGGGTAATGCGGCTCATGGCGGGAAGGTTCATCACGTAGATCAGCGCCTCAGGTAACGCGTATGTCCGGTCGGCAATCATTCCGGCCGCCAGGAATCCACCTGAAATCGCCTGATCGTAGACAAGGCTCAACACCTGATGACCGCGCGCTCGCGCTACCTCAAGGCATTTGGCGAGATGCGCGAGATAGCCATTGTTCGCGAGCAACTCGTCCCGACGCGACAGGCGCTGTCCAGCGTTGTCGACGAGCAAGAGAATGGGCATGCCCGGCTTTTCCTGAATCACACGCAGCACGTGAGCGGCAAGCTTCAACGCGGTCTCCACGCCAATCGCGGCGTGTCCGGTCGTACCGATCAATGCGATGTCTCGCCCGTCCAACCGGCCAAGGCCCTGGACGACATCCGCGTTGACCGTCACATCGTGTCCTGCGGGGAAAAGCGCGTTCAACAGGTCAGCTAATTTCATGAGCGCTCCCAGTGCGTGATTGCGCAACGGCTTCCTGGAACTGTTCGAGCTCGAGTGAGGGAATCATTTCCGGGTTCGCAACACCGAGCGCGGCCCAGATATCGACCGCGTCCTCGCATTCGCCAAATCGCTCGATGCGCTCGATCAACCGCGCATGCTCCGCGACGACCGCGTCAAGATCGAACGCGACGGGGCGCCGCAGGAATGCCGCCGCCGCTTCCTTGAACGAAGGGAGATCGTCGTCGACAAGCCGATCGATCTCGCCAAGCAGGTAGCGGTGCTTTCCTCCCATCGTGCGCCACACCAGCGCGCGGTCCTTCGCGTCGAACTCTTCCACGCCCCGCGCTGTTTCGATGACTTCGGGCCCCGACACTGACAAACGGGCCAGTTCGCTCATGATGATGGCATCACAGCAGGGAGCGACGATGCCCATGCCGCCATAGCAGCCGTTACCGCCGCCGATCAGCACGACTACCGGAACCCTGGCATGGCGCGCGTCGAACACTGCGCGCTGGATTTCCGAAATCGCGACAAGCCCGGCATTCGCTTCGTGCAGCCGCACGCCGCCTGTTTCAAGCAGGAGCAGCACCGCCGCAGGCTTTTCCAGCGCGGCACGCTTGAGCATCCCCGTCAGCTTCGCACCATGAATCTCGCCGACGGCGCCGCCCATGAAACGCCCTTCCTGTGCCGCGACAAAGATCCGCTCGCCCTTCAGCCGCCCTTCTCCAATAACAATGCCGTCATCGAAAGACACCGGCACATCGAGCGCCTCCAGATGCGGGCTTGTCAGGCGCGCCCGCGGGTCGAGCCATTCGATGAAACTGTCGTCGTCGCACATGCCATGCGCGCGCGCCCGCGCCGTCGACTCGAGATAGCTCCGCCGCAATGCGCTGGCGGCGAACAGGTCGTCGGCATTCATGCGTTCCCCTCGTCAAGTGTTCGCGCCGCCTGAGCGAGTCGCAGGTTCACCACCGCCGGCGTCGCGCCGCTGTCGTTGATCGTGATGCGCGTGTTGGCCAGCGCCCGGGCGGAGACGAAGCTCTGCGCCACGGCGCTCCAGGTCTTCTCAAAGCCCTGAACGGACGTGCGAATGATGACCTCACATCGTCCGCCGAGCTCTTCACGCTCCACAAGGACTTCCAGATCGCCCGACGCCACCACCCCGGCAATGGCATAGGCGCCGCTGTTGCTCGCCGTCAGACCGTCATAAGCAAATCGCAACTGCTCCATTTCGATACTCCAATAGTTTTTCCGGACTGCTTACCAGTTTCGAAAGCGCCGTGGCGGGTCGTACAGCCCGTTCGACCATTGCACGAGATCCTTGATCGAGCGTGCCGCGAGGAGGTCACGCGTTGCGTGCAGCGGATTGACGCCAAGGTCCTCGGGTCGCCGGATGACGCCGCGATCCCGCAGGTTCTCGACTGCCTGACGATCACGGCCCAGACCCACCGGCGTAAAGCCGCTTACGCCACGGATGGCTTGCTCGCGCTCTTGAGGGCTGCGACACAGCAACAGGTTGGCAATACCTTCCTCGGTCACGAGGTGCGTGACATCGTCGCCATAGACCATGACAGGCGGCAGTTCCATACCGAAACGATCCATCAGGTCCCATGCGTCGAGCCGCTCGACGAAGGTCGGCTGCATCTTCTCCCCAAACGTCTCGACGATCTGCACGACCAGCTTGCGCCCGCGCGGCATGGCGCCCGCGCGGGAAGCTTCACGGCCAGCCTTGAGCCACGCTTCGCTGGTATGACGACGGGCCCGGGAATCACAGCCGAAATTCGGTGCACCGCCAAAGCCCGTCATCCGGCTCTTGGTCGCCGTCGAACTGTTTCCTTGAAGATCTATCTGCAACGTAGAGCCGATGAACAGGTCGGAATAGTGACCCGCCAGCTGACAGAAGATGCGATTCGAACGCAAGCTTCCGTCGGGACCCGTGTAAAAAATATCCGGTCGCGCAGCCACATAGTTTTCCATACCCAGTTCGGAGCCCGCCGAATGGATTGACTGGATAAAGCCCGATTCAATCGCCGGAATCAACGTCGGGCATGGATTGACCGACATGTAGTTGCAAATCTTGCCGCGCAGTCCAAGGCTCTCGGCATAGGTAGGCAGAAGAAGCTCAATGGCAGCCGTGTCGAAGCCAATGCCGTGGTTCAGCCTGGTCACACCGTACTGCGCGTAGATGCCCTTGATGACCATCATCGCCATCAGGATCTGGATCTCGGTGATCGCGGCCGGATCCCGCGTAAAGATGGGTTCGATGTAATGCGCCTTCGGCGAGCGCACCACGAAGTTCACCCAGTCCGCTGGAACATCGACGCGCGGAAGCGTGTCGACCATTTCGTTGACCTGTGCAATGACAATGCCGTTCTTGAATGCCGTTGCTTCAACGATGGCCGGCGTGTCTTCCGTGTTGGGTCCTGTGTACAGGTTGCCGTGACGATCGGCGCTCTGCGCAGCGATAAAACTCACACGCGGCGTCAGATCACAAAAGTAGCGGCCATACAGTTCGAGATAGGTATGGATCGCGCCGATCTTGATCTTCCCCTGCTCCACGAGGTTCGCCATGCGCACGCCTTGCGGTCCCGAGTAGGAGAAATCGAGCTTGCGTGCGATGCCCTTCTCGAACACGTCCAGGTGCTGTGGCAGCGCGATGTTCGACTGCACGATGTGGAGGTCATGGACGATTTCTGGATTCACCTTTGCAAGGCAAGCCGAGAGAAAATCCGCGTGCTTTTGATTGTCGCCTTCAATGCAAACCCGGTCTTCAGGTTCCAGCACTGCCTCAAGGAGCCGCACCATTGCCTCCGGCGCGACCAGCTTCCCGTCAACGACTGTGCTGGCGCGTTCGAGCCGTGCCGACTTGCTCAGAGCCAGCCGGTTCCACTGCCCTTGGACATCCCGCTTCATGACTTTTTCCTTGGTTTTGGCATTCCGTCTGCAACCGGCTGTGCAAAATCAGCCACACATCTGCTAAGCAACTTATATGTTACTGATATTTATCAGTAACGAGTCTACCTAAGTCACATCGTCGGTCAAACGATGTTTACCCTAGAATTGGAAGCACAAAGGAGACTGATTAGCGGACAGAAAGCGCGTCGCCGGTTTCTTCAATCGCGCGTCGAGCGAAGCGCTCTGCGCTATCAAGCAAGCGATCACTGGCGTGAGCGGCGGCGTCGGGGTCACCACTTGCAATGGCCGCGGCAAGGGCCGCATGCAACGTGGCGGATTCAACCAGAATCTCAGCGTCTCGCGAGCGCTGGAACCAGAAACGGCGCGACGGCCCCTGCATGAGCCGCATCGCGCCTACAACGAATTCATTTCCACAGATGGAAAGACAGAGTTCGTTAAACGACTTGTCTGCATGAACGAAAAGCAAGACGTCCGAACGTATAGCGGCGGTCTCAAAGTCGGCGGACAACGCCCGCAGCGTGGCTTTTGCAGCTGCATCACATTCTCGTGCGATGAGTCGCACCATCAGGCGCTCAACCTCACGGCGCGTCTCGAGAAGCCGCAACTGTACGTTCGGGTCGATGAGCCGGATAGTAATGCCGCACTTGGGTCGCACTTCGAGAAGGTTTTCACGCGCGAGACGGCGCACAGCTTCCCGGGTCGGCATGCGACTCATGCCGATCAATTCACTTAACTGTGCCTCGGAGACGCTCGAACCGGGCGCAACCTGTTGTGTGACGATGGCCTCTTCGAGCAACTCATACGCGCTCTGGCTGAGCGAGGCATCAGAGCGAACCGTCACTCGATCACCGACCGACGGATCGCGCATAGGGGCAAGCTGGCGCCTAAACATGATGAGGCTCGGAAGGGCAACCGAACGTTAAAACTCCACGAGCGTCGCGCGCGTAAAGGCCTCGATGTTGTCGAGCAAGGCGTCGAGTGTGTCCCCGGCCGCATCGACGTTGCCTTCGGCTATCGCCTTGGCAACCGCGCCATGAAGACGCGCCATCTCGGGAAGATCGGCCGCTTCTCTGTAATGCACATACCAGAACCGTCTAGCCAAGCCGTGCATCAGGCGCATTGCGGCCTCGGCGAATTCATTTCGCGCGGCGATCAAGCATAGCTCATTGAATTCGCGATCGAGTCGCACGAAGCTGACATCATCATTCGCCTTCGACGCTTCCTCGAACTCTTCCGCCAATTGCGCGAAAACGTCGCGCTCCTGGGGCGTGGCGCTCTTGGCAGCGCTTCGACAAATCAAGCGCTCGACTTCCCTGCGCGTTCTGAGCAGCTTGAGCTGCTTTTTCACGTCTATCTCGGGAACCAGCAGGCCGCGCTGGGGCATGATCACGATCAGGTGCTCCCGAGCCAGGCGCTGAATCGCCTCGCGAATTGGCGTGCGGCCGATACCCGTCATTTCACTGAGCGAGAGCTCGGAGACCGTAGAGCCCGGCGCAAGCTGCAGCGTCACTATGGCCTCCTCGATCTGTGCATAAGCCTGTTCAGTCAAGCTCTCTTTGGCACCGGGCCGCTTGTTGCCCGCTTTGGGCGCGCGTGCGGGCGTCGACGGCCGCGCACGCAGCGTTTTCGGTTGAGCGGCGGCCTTTCGGGCAACGATTTGTTCAGCCATGGGTACACCTGCAGATGCGTTCATCAGATATCCGCATTGTATAGCAGTTGCTTCGCAGTGTTCTTGCGTGGCGAGCATGCGGCTATTGCGAAAGAGCCTCGAGCGGCCGCCCTTTGGTCTCCACGCCCAGGATCACCACGACGGCTGCCGCGATCACGAAAGATATTGCACCGAGGGTGAAAACACCTGATTGACCCGTATAAGGCAAGACCATTCCAACGATGGACGGGCCCAGCAAAGAGCCAAGGCGCCCGATCGAAGATGCAAAGCCAGATCCGGTCGCCCGAATGCGCGTTGGATACAGTTCCGGTGTGTAGGCGTAAAGCACCGACCACATTCCGAAAAAGAAGAACTGCATGCATAGGCCGGCGCCGATCAACTGAATCAACGGCGCATGCGTGGCCGCCGCCTGCCCGTACAGATACGCAAACGCCGCGCTGCCTAATAACGTGAGCGCACACGTCGGTTTGCGGCCCCACGCCTCCAGTAGCCACGCGGCAAACATGAATCCAGGAATGCCTGCGAGGGAGATGATGATCGTATAGAACACCGACTTGGTCACTTCATAACCTGCACTCTGAAGCAGCGCGCCTAGCCACGTTGTCAGGCCGTAGTACCCGAGGAGCGCAAAAAACCACAGGGACCACGTCATGACGGTGCGGCGTGCATATCCATCAGTCCATAGTTGTACGAATCGTGCCGCACGGGGAACTTCGGAGACAGTTGCAGACGACACGGGCGCAACAGGTGGCAGATTCCTTCCGCGCAAGCATTTCCTCACACTCGCCTCGATACCTGCAACCACCGAATCGGCCTCCACCACCCGGCCCGCGCTTTCCAGCCAACGCGGCGATTCCGGCACATAACGCCGGACAACGAAGACGAAGACCGCCGGTACGGCAAGCGCGATGAAGATGCCTCGCCAGCCAATCATGGGCAGCAGGAAATAAGTGGCAATGCCTGCGGTGATGAACCCGATCGGCCAAAACCCTTCGAGGACAGCGAGATACCTGCCGCGATTTTTGGCTGGGACAATTTCCGAGACAATCGACAGACCGATCGGAAACTCCATTCCCATTCCGAATCCAAGCAGTACCCGGAACACCATCAGCCATCCGACGCTTGGTGCGAAGCCACACAGCAGACTCCCTACTCCCCAAAATATCATGCTGACCTGGAACACCGGCTTGCGCCCGAACCGGTCCGCCAGCATACCCGCGATCGCCGCGCCGATCAGCATGCCAAGGAAGCTGGAACTGGCGAGCATCCCGGCCTGTGTCGCACTCAGGCCGAACTCCGCCTTGATCGAGCCCAGCACGAACGTCATGATGCCGAGATCCATTGAATCGAACAGCCACGCGGTCGCAATAACAGTGAAAATCAACTTCTGATATTGCGTGAGGGGCAACCTTTCCAGCCGCGCGGCTACGCCGTCTCTCACGTTGACTACGGCAGGGTTATGCATTTCCATTGTCTCTCTCCAGCCTGTCGAGCAGGTTTTTGTGGAATCAATTGATTCGTTATACTTATAATTTGGCCATCCGCTTCCAATCGCGCATTATCGAGCGAGGGTCATTCAGCGGTTGATGCAGGTACTACAGGCGGCCCCGCAAACGAGTCCGCTTACCGAGGCCGCTTATTCAAATTGCTGTCATGACTTGACGTTCGTTTTCGGAGAGATCAGGACCGTCGAGCGTCACACGCGAGTGGTCATTTCTGAATTTGGCAATCACTGGCCGCAGCTCTGCCTTGACGTGTTTGTCGCTATAGCCATTGAAAAGCGTCCCAAGCAAACCGCGACGCAAGTCGCTTGAGCCCAGCACCCAATCAGCAATGGGAAAGGTGAGGTTCATGTTGTACTTCATCATGATCCCCATATTGTGGTGCGCAGTATGGTGGCGCCGGATCGTGTTGATAAACGGCATATTCCGGACGAACCAGTTCTCGTGAACGTGACAGCAGTAGTGGAACGTCTCATACACCAGATACTGCCCGACCATGGTCAGAAAGACGATGTATCCCGCGTTCAGGTCAATCAGACGGGAAGCCGCGAAACCCAGGATCGTACCTCCAACACCAAGCGTGATCAGGACGCGCCACGGGAAAAACACGATGCGAAACTCGCGCGTCGTATCAATCGTCGGTTCAATGTCCGAGAAGTACTGGTGATGCTCACGAGTGTGCCGCTCGTAGATCGCCCGCAGGGCAAAAACGTCAATGCGACGATGCATCACGAAGCGATGCATGCCCCATTCGACAAAGTTGCCTGCAAGAAAAATCGGGATAACGAGAAGCCACTCCCACCGCGCCGCGTTCAGATGCGACAGGCAGTAGTAGATCGCCGCAGCGCCGGTCAAATACATCACCGAAATGTGCAGGAGCCCGTTGTACATCGGACTGATATTTGCCTTGTAGTTCTCACGGAATTTTCGTTGTCGCTCGGTCATCATGATTTGTCTCCTGTTGCGTTAGCCGGTACTGATATATTAGTTGAATATGAGATTGGATCAAGTAGTTTTATCAGCTGCTTTTCTAGGGAATTTCCCTAGATCGCCGTGATAGGCGTTTCGCACAATCCGGCTGTACGCCTGGGCGACATCGGGCACCGGAAATGACTTCGCAAGACGCGTCACGGCGAGTCCGTCGCGGGTCAGCGCATCGAGTGAACCCTCTCCGACTCCAAGTTCTCTGAGATTTGTAGGGATACCCAGGTCGGCGACGAGGTCGCGTAAAAATTCACATAACTCGCGCGACGTGTCCTCGGGGTTTTCGCCGGAGATACCGAAGATCTGCGCGATCTCAGCCATCTCCACTAAGCGATGTGGACCAAGCGCTTCCATCGCGTACGGGAGGACCACCGCATTCGTGGTGCCGTGCGAGCGATGCGTCAGGCCGGCAACTGCGTAAGCAATGCCGTGCACGGCATTCAGGCCGGCACTTCCATACGACAAGGCTGCGTAGATGCTCGCGTAACACATGCCGGTACGTGCTTCGACGTCATCGCCGTGGTCATAGCAACGTTTCAGGAATCGCGCGCACAGCGAGATGGCTTCGCGCGCGAACAGCATGGTCAGAGACGAGCGACCGCTGTATCCGGGATCAGGATGACCGTTTCGATCGTATTGCGCGGAGTCCAGCGTCAGATATGACTCGATCGCATGCGTCAAGGCATCGATCCCTGCGTCTGCGGTCACGCGCGGTGGACAGGTGTACGTAAGCTCGGGGTCGATGAGGGCAATGTGCGGACGCAGCGAGTTGTCCATGACGGCCACCTTGGTGGCGTTGTTCGGATCGAGCAAAATCGCACCGGGAGTCGCTTCCGAACCGGTACCGGCGGTCGTAGGAAGCGCGATCAATGGAATCGGCTTGTCCGCCGAGCTCAGGCCGCCGACAAAGTCCCGCACCGGTCTTCCGGATGGCAGGGTGATGCAGAGCGCCTTGGCAAGGTCGATGTTGCTCCCGCCACCCAGCGCGATGACGTGATCGGGCGCCGCGCCCTTCAAGGCTTTCCGCACCGACTGCGTGGCGCTGTCGCAGAGTGTGGTGGTAGGGTCCGGCTCGCCTCCATCGAATACGATCGTTTCGATTCCGAGCAGGGAAGCCGATTTCACGTACTCGTCTACCCACGGGGTGGAATTCACAAAGAACCTGTCGGTCACAAGCACGCCTTTGCAGTATCCAAGGTGGGCGACCAGGGCTGGAAGCTGCGCGCGTGAGCCAGCACCGATAATCAACCTTCCGGGCGGGCAAAAATGAATGAGGTCTTCTGTTCGCATATGAACTCCGTGGAGAAATTAATGGTCAACGAAGCGGCGTATGGCTTTCGCGACCAGGTCGGCGTGTGTGACGGGCAAGGTGTGCCCGGCATCGATAAACATCTGCCGTTGAGCACCGTGGATGTGTTGAGCGAGCGAATCCGCGCATGAACCCGGACAGTCGGTGTCCTGGGCGCCGTGCAAAATCAGCGCCGGGAGATCAAGCCGTTCGAGAATGGCTCGTTGATCAGTTGATCGAATCGCCTGCCAGGTCCACGCGACCGCGTCGTGGTCTGCTGCCTCCTTCAACTCAAGGCGCTGTTCCCGCGCTGCAATCTCTTGTAGCAGCGACTCTTCGTCCTCTGCCCTGAACCAGCGGACCTCGCGTATCGCGGCCGTTCCGGAAACCAGAATGACACCCTCCGGCGGCCGCATGGTTGAGCGCGACAGGTATTCAAGCGCAACCGATACACCCATGCTCCAGCCCGCTAACCAGTAAGGCCGTCCCCGAACTTCGGAATCGATCGCGTCTGAAAGATCATCGGCAAATGCGCCGAGACCGTAGTCTTCAGCCGACAAGCCGCGTGCAGCTTGGCCTCTGCCCCTCAGATTGGGCAATACGAACATCGCCTCCTGGTGCAATTCCCGGGCGATCGGCATCCAGACAGATCGCGTTCCCTGAATGCCATGCACGGCCACGACAATCGCGGCGCCTTCTCCCACCGCTGCAACGTCCATATCCACTCCATATATTGCTTATATCCCACTAACATATTAGACTGATGTCGATGATGCACGTCAAGCGACATTTGTTTATCAAGCACTTTTCCTTACGGGGCGGCCCCATTGATAGCGGATCCAGGGTATCTACCTGACAGAAGTATTTCGCCGGACGACAGCGAATCAATGGCGCTTGGCCGGCGGGCTCGACGCATCGACGCGTTTGCGCGGGAATTGAGACGCGAGATGCCTGGCTGTACTTTGTTGACGGACAAGGAGGATGTCGCGCCTTACGAATGCGACGGTCTTGCCGCGTACAGGCAGTTACCGCTGGGAGTCGTATTGGCTGAGTCGGAGGCGCATGTTCAGGCCGTCCTCAGGCTGTGTGCGCACCACGGCATTCCGGTAGTGCCACGTGGCGCGGGCACCGGGTTGTCGGGCGGCGCGATGCCGCTTCGCGAAGGCGTGGTGCTCTCGCTTGCGCGCATGCGCAAGATCATTAATGTCGATCCTTACGCCCGCACGGCCACCCTGCAGCCCGGGGTGCGCAATCTCGCGATTTCCGAAGCAGCGTCACCGTTCGGGCTGTATTACGCTCCTGATCCGTCATCGCAGATCGCGTGCACCATCGGCGGCAACATCGCGGAGAACTCGGGCGGGGTGCATTGCCTGAAGTACGGCCTCACCGTCAACAACGTAGTGCGCGTTCGCGCCGTTACGATGGACGGTGAAATCTGTGAGTTCGGTTCTCATGCTCCCGACGCCCCGGGCCTCGATTTGCTGGCAGTACTAATTGGCAGCGAAGGCATGTTCGCGATCGTGACCGAGGTGACCGTCCGCTTGATCCCGAAGCCTCAGGTCGCGCAGGTCGTAATGGCGAGTTTCGATGATGTCGAAGTTGGGGGAGCGGCTGTGGCGGCGATCATTGCAAGCGGGATCATCCCGGCAGGACTTGAGATGCTCGATCGCGCCGCGGCGCAAGCTGTAGAGGAGTTCGTGCATGCCGGCTATGACACGAGCGCGGCCGCAATCCTCCTTTGCGAGTCGGACGGAACGCCAGAGGAAGTCGCCGAGGAGATCGAACGGCTCACCACACTGCTCGAGGCGCAAGGTGCTACGCGTATCGAAATTTCGACTTCGGAAGCAGAAAGGCTTCGCTTCTGGTCCGGGCGTAAGAACGCATTTCCTGCCGCGGGACGGCTTTCGCCTGATTACTACTGCATGGACGGTACGGTCCCTCGCCGCGCAATCGGCCCACTCCTGCTGCGTATCCGCGAGATGGAAAAGCGCTACCAGCTGCGTTGCATCAACGTCTTCCATGCGGGCGACGGAAACATGCATCCATTGATCTTGTTCAACGGCAATGACCGCGATGAATGGCATCGCGCCGAGGAATTCGGCGCGGACATTCTGGAGACGTGCGTTGAACTCGGTGGCACCGTCACGGGCGAGCATGGCATTGGCGTGGAGAAAATCAACTCAATGTGCGTCCAGTTTTCCGACGGCGAGCGCGATATGTTTTTCGCCGTCAAACACGCCTTCGACCCGCAACGGCTTCTTAACCCGGATAAGGGCATCCCCACCCGGGCCCGATGCGCGGAATACGGCCGGCTGCACGTGCGCGGTGGCCTGTTGCCTCATCCCGAGATCCCGAGGTTTTGATGAACGATGTGACCGCAGATGTGAAGATCACGAAGACGGAGACGCTTAACGTCCCGGTTGCAGGCGTCCAGGAACAGTTCAGGGAGAAAATCGAAGACGCTTATGCACACGGCCATCGCTTATGCATCCGCGGCGGAGGCTCGAAAGACTGGTATGGCGCGGCCACTACTGGAGAAGTGCTCGATACCCGTGCGTATCGTGGTGTTGTCGCGTATGACCCGGCGGAGCTTGTCATTACTGCAAGAAGCGGCACACCGCTCGCGGAAATTGAACAGTTGCTCTCGGCACGTCAGCAGATGCTGGCCTTCGAACCGCCTCATTTCGGACCGGGCGCCACCTTCGGCGGCTGTATTGCAACCGGTCTTTCCGGACCCCGACGCATGAGTGTTGGTGCAATACGTGACTTCCTCCTGGGTGCGTCGATTCTCACCGGTCGAGGGGAGTTTCTCCAATTCGGCGGTCAGGTCATGAAAAATGTGGCGGGCTACGATGTGGCCCGGCTGATGGCTGGATCGTTGGGCACATTGGGCTTGTTGCTGGACATCTCGGTCAAGGTATTGCCGATACCTCCTGCATCCGCGACGCTGAGACAAGAGATGGGCGCACGCAACGCCGTGCGCAAGTTAAACGAGTGGGCTGGTCAACCTTTACCCATCACCGCCAGTGCATGGCACGCAGGAATGCTGACGATTCGCCTGGAGGGAGCCACGGCCGCAGTGCGCACAGCTTGCTCGACCCTGGGCGGTGAATCCATGCAAAATCCGGCGGCTGCAATGTACTGGCAATCGCTACGTGAACAAAGCGCCGCTTTTTTCCAGAAGGCTCCGGCCGGCGCCGCTTTGTGGCGGCTTTGCGTTCCTTCCACGACCGAGCCCGCTTTACTTCGCGATGCCGATTCCCAACTCATCGAATGGGGCGGAAGCCAACGTTGGCTCTTTGCGTCGGCCGATGACGACGCCTTGCGTCAAGCCGCGGTAGCTGCAGGCGGCCATGCAACGCAGTTTCGATACGCGAAGAACGGTATCGATGTTTTCACCGCGCTGTCCGCGCCCGTGGCTGGAATTCACAAACGTCTCAAGACCGCGTTTGATCCAGCGGGCGTGTTTAACCACGGACGCATGTTCGTAGGGATGTGATCGTATGCAAACCGAGCTGGCTGATTTCATGGTTGGAACACGGGACGGGGACGATGCGCAGGCCATCATTGGGAAGTGCGTGCATTGCGGATTCTGCACGGCCACCTGCCCCACCTATCAATTACTCGGAGACGAGCTCGATGGGCCCAGAGGGCGCATCTACCTGATCAAGCAGATGGTTGAAGGGCAACCGGTTACGAGAAAGACCCAATTGCATCTCGACCGGTGTCTGACATGCCGCAACTGCGAAACGACGTGTCCATCGGGGGTTCAGTACAGCCGCCTGCTCGATATCGGCCGGCGTATCGTCGAGACCAAGGTCGAGCGGCCCATGAAGGAGCGCTTGCTGCGCTACTCGCTCGCTCACTTCGTACCTGAGCGTCGTTTGTTTGCTGCGGCCATGGAACTTGGACGCCTTGCCCGGCCGCTCTTGAGTGCAAGTCTTCAGGCAAAGATTCCTGTCGGTCAGGTTCCACGGCCCACGCCGATCGGACATCATGCAAGAAAAATGCTTTTTCTTGAGGGCTGTGTGCAACCTGCGATGTCCCCGAACATCAATGTTGCGACCCGTCGAGTGCTCGACGCGCTTGGCATAGAACTGATCGCGCCGGCAAGCGCGGGTTGTTGCGGCGCCATACGCCTGCATCTTTCCAATTCGGATTCCGGGCTTGACGATATACGCAGAAACATTGACGCGTGGTGGCCTTACGTCGAACAGGGCATTGAAGCCATCGTCATGAATGCGTCCGGCTGCGGTGCGACGGTGAAGGAATACGGCCATCTGTTGCGCGACGACCCGGTCTATGCTGAAAAAGCCGACCGGATCGTCGCGCTTACCAAAGATCTCGCTGAACTGCTTCCAGGGTATGTGGACACGCTACGGCCCTTGATCGCTTCACCGGAACGACGCCGCGTTACCTTCCATCCGCCCTGCACGCTGCAGCACGGACAGCAAATAAAGGGGGCTGTGGAAGGCCTGCTGCGCTCGCTTGATATCGACGTACGCGTTCCTGCCGATGCGCATCTTTGCTGCGGTTCCGCGGGGACCTACTCCATCTCGCAACCCGCCCTGGCTTCGCAACTACGAAATGACAAAGTGGCTGCCCTCGAGGCGACGGGACCGGAACTGATCGTTTCTGCCAACATTGGATGCATTTCCCATCTTGCCGCTGCATCGAAAACTCCGGTTCGGCATTGGATTGAAATGCTTGACGATATGCTGTCCCGAGCCCGGTGGGTCGAGTAACTTCCCGTGCGTCGCTCTGCGCAGCCGATCGCAAGCCCCGAATTGCGCGAGATCCGGCCGAATCACTCCATCGGGGCTTCTTCGTGGCCCCTACTTCGCGCGCTTTTTTAAGCCCCGTAGTTGAGCGACCTTGATCGATGGCGTCGCGAAGGGTCCGCAACTCTCCCGCGGTTCGAACCACGTGGGCAACAGAACAGGTTCGGTTACGCCCGGCTCACGAAGCTGAGCAAGCAGCAATTCGGCGGCACGGCGGCCCAGTAGTGCCGTATCCCGCATCACCGTCGCAATGGGCGGGTGATGAAGCCGGCACAATGGCAGATCGTCGCAACTGACCAGCGACAGATCCACGCCCAGCGTCAGCCCTCGCCGATGCACCACGCGCAGCGCCCCTTCCAGCAATTGATTGCCGCCCAAAATCACCGCGCTCGGCGGAGCATCGCCGGAAAGCAGTTCATCCATGGCTTGCTCCCCGTGTTCCGGTGACAAACGCCCCCGATGAACGATCAGGTTTCGCTCGATGCCAAGGCTATCGAAGGCGGCTTCCACCGCGCGAATACGTTCGCGGGTCGGCCGCACGTCGAGGCCCACGACCAGACCGATCCTGCTGTGACCGGCCTGCAGCAGATAACGGCTGGCATCGCCAATTCCCCGAAAGTGATCCGACAACACGTAATGCGCGCCGATGTCGGCAGGCAAGGTGCGATCGATCAGCACGACCGGCCCTTGCGCGCCGCGCAACGCAGCCAGCGTAGCCGGGTCGTCTTCGAGCGCGGGCAACACGATCAGCCCGTCGACCTGACGTTGAAGCAATACATCGATACGTTGCGCATCGACGCCCGGGTCGCCGCCTGAATTGGTCAGAAGGACCGAATACTTGGCCACGCTGAGTACGCTTTCCGCACCGCTGACGATGGAGGCAACCAGGGGATTGTTGATATCCGAGCCAACAAACCCCACGGAATGCGTCGCACGCCGGCGCAGGCTTTGCGCGAGGACGTTGGGCGCGTAGCCAAGTTGGCGAGCCGCGTCCAGCACGCGCTGCGTCATCTGCGGGCTCGAGCCGGGTTGTCCCGAAAGCACCCGCGACACTGACGCGATTCCCACGCCCGCCAGTTCGGCCACCGCCTTGATGCCGGACTTCACGATGGCGGGTTCCCCCGTCTTGTTGCTCATCTCGAAATTTCCCCAATCAATTCTTGACAACCTCTTACCGCTCGAATTATCGTCTGGAAACGTTTCCGGAAACGTTTCCAGACGATAATTCGGAAGATGGAACCCTGTCGCGAACGCAGCAAACGGGCGTAGTCGCGAAGCGTATCAAAAAGTGGCGCTGCGAAAGACTGACTGAAGCCCGGCCCATGAGAGGTCGCGTCAGTGTGCCACTGAAAAAGCGCCAAACACTGCGAGCGGCACGGTTCGCGGCCGATGGAGACACGCTGCGCCCCGTGCGCGGCCTTCGATAAAAGAATAGAGGTTGCCTTGCAAAGCACACACCGGCAGTCGCCCGAAATACGCCGCGCGGTCCGCAACGCCATCCTGAGCGCGATCGTGGGAACGGCCGTTGAATGGTACGACTACTACCTTTACGCGACGGCGGCCGCCACGCTATTCAACAAGCTGTTCTTTCCTTCATACGATCATCTGACCGGGACGCTCCTCGCGTACGCGAGCTTCGCGATCGGGTTCTTCGTCCGGCCTGTCGGCAGTGTGATTTTCGGGCGGCTCGGCGACAGGATTGGCCGCAAGAAAGTGCTGATCATTACTCTGCTTCTGATGGGCGGCTCGACGACGCTGATGGGCCTCCTGCCGACCTACGCGATGATCGGCGTCTGGGCACCGCTTCTCTTGTGCGTGCTGCGCGCATTGCAGGGCCTGGGCTCCGGCGCGGAGTATGCCGGCGCCGTGCTGATGGTGATCGAATATGCGCCGCCCAAGCGGCGCGGTCTCTATGGATCGTTGCCCTATGTGGGCGTTGCACTCGGTCTGCTGATGTCGCTTGCCACCTTCCATATTTCGTCGCGCTTGTCGAAAGGTGCGTTCGAGGAATGGGGCTGGCGAGTCCCCTTCCTGCTGAGCGCGGTAGTCGTGATCCTCGGCCTTGTACTGCGTAGTTCGCTCAAGGAAACCCCTGCGTTCCTCGACCTCCAGAAACGCAATGCCGTGGTCAGGGCACCGATCCGGGAAGTTTTTCGTACGTCACTGCGGCCCATGTTGTGCGCCTGGGGAGCGCGTCTTGGCGACAACTCGCTTGCTTATATCTACGAATCGTTCGTGATCGTCTATGTCACGCAGCAACTGCATATGTCACGCGATGTCATTGTGACGGCCCTGATGTTCAGCACGGCGCTGCAATTCGTCACCGTGCCATTCTTTGGCTGGGTCTCGGATCTGGTGGGACGCAAGCCGGTCTACATTGGCGGTGCTCTGATCTCCGGGCTTGCGATCTTCCCGTTCTTTCGCATGCTGCAGAGCGGAGACATCGTGTGGATCTATGCGGGACTCTTCCTGGTTTCATCAGTAGCAAAAACGATGATGACCTCGGCGCAAAGCCCGTGGCTCGCCGAAATGTTCCCCTCGCGTGTCAGGTACACCGGCTTCTCGCTCGCCCGCGAGGTCACCTCACCCATCTCGGGCGGCATCGCGCCGATGATCGCGGTCGGTCTCCTTTCCGCTGGCGCAGGTTCCCCGCATCTGGTCGCGTGGTACGTCGTGGCACTTGGCGTGATCACGGCCGTGTCTGTGTTCCTCGGACCCGAAACGCGTGGCCGCAATCTCGATGAACCCTCGGCAGGCGCTGATCCTGCAGCCTCTGAAAACGACGCCGCCACAGTGCAGGCGACACGGTACTAACCAGAATCCAAGAAGGAGTTTTCAATGAAGATCACTAAAGTCGAACCACTGCATGTTGGCCAGTTCATGTTTGTCCGCGTCGATACCGACGAAGGCATTACCGGTTATGGTGAGGCCGGCGCATGGGGACATATTGAAGCGTCGGGCGCGGCGATCCGCCGTTTCGCCGAGTATCTGGTCGGCAAGGACGCGTTTGCGATCGAGCATCACTGGAACGTGATGCATCGCTTCAGCTACTTCCAGGGGCTGGCGATTAACGCCGCGATTTCTGCCATCGACATTGCGCTCTGGGACATCAAGGGTCGCGCGTTGAATGTACCGATCTATCAATTGCTGGGTGGTCCGGTGCGCACTAAAGCGCGTATTTACGGGCACATTTACGAAAGCAGCATCGAGAAGATCCTGGTGGAGTGCCAGGCGAAGATGGAAGTCGGCTTCAATGCATTTGGCCACCTGAATCCGTTCCTCGATGAAGGCAATGACCAGGTTTACTTCAAGACGCACATCAAAAAAATGCGCGACGCGATCAGTAATGTGCATCAGATGCGCGAAGTCGTGGGCGATCGGGTCGACTTGCTCATCGAGCTGCATCGACGACTTACGCCGGCCGAGGCGATTGTGTTCGCGCGCGGTATCGAGGACACGCATCCGATGTTCATCGAAGATCCGATCCGCCCGGAAGGACCCGATGGCATGGCGCGCGTTGCTGAGAAAATTCATATTCCGATTGCGACCGGAGAGCGCTTCTCCAGCATCTACGAATTCCAGACACTCATGGCCCGAGGGGGAGTGGAATACGCGCGCGTCGACCTGTGTCTGTGCGGCGGCATCACCGGCGCCCGCAAGGTTGCAGCGATGGCCGAGGCGCACCACATCCAGGTCGTTCCGCATAACCCCCTCTCGCCTATCGGGTTGGCCGCGTGCCTCCAACTCGACGCCGCAATCCCCAACTTCGCGATCCAGGAATACGCGACGGGTTTCGAAGCTGGAATCTTCGAATCACGGCCGGAACATCTGGGCAGCAATATTGTCGACAAGGTGCCGTTGCCGAACAACGGTTTTGTCGATATCCCGAACGGACCCGGACTCGGCATGGCCTTGCTGCCGGACGCACAGAGAATCCGGCCGCCATTATCCAAACCGATTTCGATGCGGCCGCATTTTGACGGCTTCATAGTTGATCAATAAGGGGAAGAACGTCGTCGAACACGAAGCGCCCACTCGCGAGCACGATGGGCGCAATCGATCCGGGTCCATCAAACCGGATAACGCCGTCCGGTCCACGGAATCTCGTCGAGGAACCCCCGCTTGCGCGTTCGTTTGGTCGTCAAATCCAACCCCTGCACTACCCGCCACCGCCAACCTAAAAAGCCCATTCCCCGCGCGCGAACGAAAACACCTTCCCATTCGACCCGCCAATAACTCCCACTAATAGCCGTGTTAAGAAGTATTAGTTTCTCTTCAATCGTCCCGGCGACTATCCTCCAATCGATGCATATCAACTGATTGCATATCGAAGCGTCGCCAGGATAAAAGTCACAAGCCTGCCTCGCCTGCCACTACCGTTTTCTTCAGGGGCGTCAACCATGCAGTTAACCCAAGAGCAACTTAGACAGTTCAATGAGGATGGATTCCTTATTCTCCCGCAGCTATTTTCCGTCGACGAGGTCGAGGTGTTGCGTGCGGCCATGAACCGCGTGTTTCTTCAGGATACCGCAGCGAACGTCAAGGAAAAAAGTAGCGATGTAGTGCGCACCGCGTTTGGCCTTCATCTACGCGACGAAGTTTTCGGGAAGCTCGTCCGGCACCCGCGCTTCGTGGAACCCGCTCAACAGATTGCTGGCCCGAATCTCTATGTCCAACAATCGAAGATCAACGTCAAAGAAGCAATCACGGGAGAAATGTGGCAGTGGCATCAGGATTTCGCCACGCATCATCGCGACGACGGCGTACCCCAACCACTGGCGCTCAACCTGCACGTCTTCCTTGACGACGTCAACGAATTCAACGGGCCTCTGTACTTCATCAGGGGCTCACATCGTGTCGGGTCTTCGGAGGCTTTCTACGACACCACCACGACAAGCCACCCCTTGTGGGTAGTGCCGTCCGAGATCGTGAAGAATGTGGGGGAGCAGCGGGATCTTGTTTCAGCTACAGGACTGGCGGGCACGGCGCTAATTTTCGGCGACAGTCTGATTCATGGTTCGCCCCCAAACCTCTCGCCCTGGACGCGCGCCATCTTCTCGCTGATCCTGAATCCGGTGGACAATCGCTGCACGAAGGACAAGCGACCAGAACATATCCATCATCGAGACTTCACGCCTGTCACCGCGCTTACCGATGGATGCCTGACAGATACGTCCGAACTGCCGAAACGAGAAGCTACTGCGTAAGCTGCCGCCTTGCATCCGGGGCCGCCGAGTCTGGCGCCCTAGCCCTTCATGAGGGGAAGGTGAAAGAGGTCACTCGCCTCCTCGATAAATCAATGCAATGTCGCGTAGCCCAATACTGAAATCCAGGGGTGAGCAGCCCGCAGCCCTGGTTGCATCGTCGATAGTCAGCACTGCTTCGCCATCGTCTCCAAGGATGGTCGCGGTGTCGCCCGATGAGGCATCGGGATGGCCGGACAGATCAACAACGGTATATTCAAGGGTGACAGAAATAACACGAGAAGGTCGACCAGCGACCAGGACGTAAGCACCCTTGTCATGAAGCGGTCGCAGAATACCATTGGCCCGGCCAACCGAAAGCACGCCAGTTCGTGTGACGCCCTCGAAATTGGCGCCGTACGGATCGCCATTAGTTTTCGCTGGACTGCCACCAATTGGCCGCACCTGGATCAAGCGCGTTTTAATCGCGCGAAGGACGGGTTCCGACGGAAGATTGACCGCACTGTCCGCCGGAAAAGAGCGCAAGCCATACAGGAAGTGTCCCGCACACACCGCAGTAAGACTGTCCTCGATATTCACAATCACGTGCGCGCTTGCACGGGCTTGCGTGACGCGCAATTCCAAACCTCGTTGCAGCAGCCTTTTAACAAGCGCCTCAAAAGCGCGGACACGGCCTATTGCCCAGTCCGCTTGCGACAGGTCAGCGAAAGGCACATGGGTATAGACGCCCTCCACCATTACGTTTGGCAGTCCGGCCATTTTCATGACGATGTCTTCGGCTTCGTCCAGCGGCACGCCAAGTCGCTGGAGACCGGCATCGACCTTGACGCATATGGCGACTGGCCGTGTCGCCGCAGCCGATACGATCCGGGCGCCTGCCATATCGACCACTGTCGGCACAATGTCGTTCTGCAGTAATGCGTGCACGTCCTCCGCGAGATTGACAGGATAGGCAATGATCTTTACCCCATTTCCCGATCGGCGTATCGCCACGGCCTCTCGTACCGACGCCGTTTGCACAGCGTAGGCGCCGCGTCTTGCCAAGCATGCAGCGATACGCGTCGCACCGTGACCGTAGCCATTCGCCTTGACGGGTACGATGATTTGCTTGCCGGCTCCAATCAACGTTTTCAGCCGATCATAGTTGCGAGTCAGCGCATCCAGGTCAACCTCGGCCCATGTGGGGCTGTGGTTTTCCAGGGCGATCGTGGAAGGTGCGGACTTAGGCGATGGTGCGGGATGAAGCGGTGAGGCGGCCATGAAAATCTCCGTTCAGTCCCAGTGTATGGGTATGTTATCCGTCATCGTTGGTGACCTCATGCCTTGCAATGCGCACTACATCTTGACGACATCCAGCAACGTCTTCTTGTTATCTTTAAAGTCAAAGATAGAGATAGCCGGTTCCGTGATATCGCCCTTGGCATCGAACATGACGTGCCCCGTAATTCCGGCATAGTCGGTCTTGTGGATTGCGCCGAGAACCTCGGACGGGTCCACGGAGTTCGAGCGTTTCATTGCATCCACGATGATATAAACAGCGTCGTACGTGAATGGTGCGTAGAGCACGAGCGGTTGACCAAAACGCGCCTGGTACTTCGCGTTGAAGGCAGCGCCTTGACTCATTCTTGAAAGCGGCATGCCGGCCTCTGAACACACCACGTTCTGCGCGGCATCGCCGGCAAGTTCAGCCATTTTTTCGGTACAGATGCCGTCAGATCCAAGAATTCTCGCTTTGATGCCGAGACTGACCGCCTGCTTGGCAAACGGACCGGCGCCCTGGTCCGTGCCACCGAAGTAGATGGTGTCCGGCCGGGAGGCTTTGATGGTCGTGAGAATGGCCCTGAAATCGGTCGCCGTTGAAGTCGTGGCTTCCCGTGCAACAATGCTCACGCCAGCGGCCTTTGCCGGCTTAGCAAATTCATCAGCCTGGCCCTTGCCTGCCTGTGTAGCATCGTCCACAACGGCCAGGCGCTTGATACCCAGGTTCTTGACCGCGTAAGCGGCGAGCGTAGGACTCTGCGCAGCATCCGTTGCAACTAGCCGAAACGTCGTCTTGAAGCCCTGCAACGTGTAATCTGGATTCGTCGATGAGGGAGATATCTGGGCTATACCCGCGTCGCTGTAAATTCTGGAGGCAGGAATTGAAACGCCGGAGTTGTAGTGACCGACGACTGCGACAACCCCGTCGTCGACCAGCCTTTGTGCAACCTGGGTTCCCGTTTTAGGATCGGCCGCATCATCTTGCATGTCGAGCACCAGCGTGATGCGCTGTCCGCCGATGGTCAGTCCCGTCTTGTTGATCTCTTCAAGGGCTAACCGCGCACCGTTTTCATTGTCTTTGCCAAAATGCGCCAGTCCTCCCGTCAACGGCCCAGCGACCCCTATTTTCACGAGTCTTGTTCCCGGTTCGGCGGCGCTCGCCACCGAGGTCTGCGCCTGGCTATCCGGGATTACGCGCCATAGCGCCGCAGACATCACGACAGCGATGAGAGCTCGATTGCGAGTGGTTTGTTTCACTTGTCGTCTCCTTGACGATTTGCATGAAGCGCGGTCGAATCCTGCCGTGAAAATACCCCGCCGTAACGCCCGGTTGCGCCCGGCCTCTTTCCCACAATCAGGGCAGTGAAATTTGAGTACCATCGACCTCTTCCCTGTCGATCAGGTCATAATAGGTGGACGCGTTTTTTGAACAAAACTAATACTTCTTATACGACGTATTAATGGGGCTTATACGGTGCCGGCTACGCTTGATATAGATCTTCTTCGTACTTTCGTCGTGATTGCTCACGCCGGCTCCCTGAACTCGGCGGCGCCCCGCATTGGTCGTACGCAAGCAGCTGTCAGCATGCAAATCAAGCGGCTGGAGGAAATCATTGGCCAGCCATTGCTCAATCGCGGCGGCAGGGGTGTGACGCTTACGCAGGAAGGTGACAGGCTGCTGGCGCATGCGCAGGAGATCCTGAGCAGACATGATGAGGCTATTACCGACTTGACCGGTCAAGGTCTCTCTGGCGTTATCCGGTTCGGTTGCCCGGATGAATATGCATCTTCTTTTCTCTCGAACCTGATCGGTGATTTCGTCAACGATCATCCGAATGTACTGATCGAGGTCGTCTGTGCCTCTACTCCCCGGTTGCACGAGAGGCTAAACAAGCACGCAATCGAGCTTGCGCTGGTCTCGATCATAGAAGGTGCTACAGACGAAAAAAGTATTCGTATAGAGCCGCTGGTCTGGATTGCAAAATCGGCCGCTACCCTCAAGATTGAGCCGTTGCCGCTTGCGCTCTCGGATCCGGACGGGCTGGACCATATCAACGCGCTGCGCGGCCTAGATGCGGCGGGCCGCCGCTATCGCATCGCCTATGCCAGCGGCAGCCTGACCGGTTTGCTGGCAGTGGTTAGATCGGGCCAGGCGCTTGCCGTGCTGACCCGCACGGCCGTCCCAACTGACTTGCGGATTCTCGGACCAAAGTACAAGTTGCCAATGTTGCCTGCACTTGGCATTACTATCGCCTTTGATCGCGCTCGGCCTTCTGCATTAGTCGCCGCTTTTGCTGCTCATATCCGTGCAGTCCTGCCTAAAATCTAGCTAGCGTGCGCAAGCTGGCGAGTAGTGCCGATAACGAATGACTAGGGAGAAGCAGTGCGTCTAATGCGACATGCGACATGGTTACTGGCGCTGCTTGCGCTAAGTGCAGCCGAAGCACGGGCGAACGATATTGCGTGTGCGACCACGCAGCAACCGGCTGAGCGTGTCATCTGTGACCATGCCATCCTGAACAATGAATACGAGCATATTGTTTCGCAGCAGCAGAGCCTGCTAAGCGCCGGCAAACTTTCGGCTGGCCAGCTATCGCGGTGGAGACAGTCACGCAATGCCTGTACCGACGTCCACTGTATTGACACAGTATTTGCTCAGTGGAACACCCTGGTTCAGGCGGCCGGGACAACGTCGGCTGCGGCAATGCCTCCCGATGTTCCATCAACGAACGCGTCAGCTCTCGTTGGACCCGACCCTGATGCGACACCTACGCCTTCGTCCGCTGCAGCGGCTACATCGGATCCATCTGTCGTGCAGCGGGGAAGCGCCGCGGGCGTTGCGCTGCCGCAGCCTGTTGCAAGTCAGGCCTCGGCGACCGTGGCCTCGTCCGCTTCATCGGGGGCGTCGGCGACATCGAGCGCTCTCGAATCCCGCAGCACGACGGGCATGAGCGGCGTGCTGGTGGCAATACTGGTTGCGATCGGCTGCGGCGTGCTCGTCCATCGGCGAAGGAAGAACGCCCGGCCTACCCGCAAACCATGAAGGCAATGCTGCGATGAAGCCTTCGCTCAGCTTCAATATTCGCATGGAAGATATGCATCGGCTGATCGTGCGGGCGCACCATTTTTGAACTTGGATGGGAACACAGGCGTGACCCGCTGGTGGCTTCTCTGCCCGGCACGAATCCAGCAGAGAAAGCCACCATGTCCCTTCTCGCAGCGAGCTGATGGAAAGCGAAAAGCGCCGCTATTTATCTAAAACCCGTCACCGCATGCGGCACGTACCGTTCTTCGAGCAGTTGGATTTCGTCCGCTGTCAGATTGAGTGAAAGGGCTGCGACCGCGTCGTTCAAATGATGCAGCTTCGTCGCGCCGACAATAGGCGCCGTGACCGGCTTTTTCTGCAGCACCCACGCAAGCGCGACCTGCGCCCGCGGCACGCCCCGCTTCGTCGCAATTTCGCTCACCCGTTCGACGATCTGACGGTCTGCCTCTTCGGTGGCCGCATACAGCGTGCGGCCGAATTCGTCGGTCTCCGAGCGTGCGCTGCTGCTGTTCCAGTCGCGCGTCAGACGGCCCCGTGCGAGCGGGCTCCACGGTATGACGCCGATGCCTTCGCTTTCGCACAGCGGCAACATCTCGCGTTCTTCTTCGCGATACAGCAGGTTCACGTAGTTCTGCATCGTCACAAAGCGAGTCCAGCCGTGGCGTTCGGCAACATGCAGCGCTTTGGAAAATTGCCACGCGTACATGGTCGATGCACCGATATAACGTGCCTTACCCGCCTTGACGACATCGTGCAACGCTTCCATTGTTTCTTCGATCGGCGTCGTGTCATCCCAGCGATGAATCTGATACAGATCGATGTAGTCGGTGCCGAGGCGCTTCAGGCTCGCGTCCACTTCCGCCATGATCGCCTTGCGCGACAACCCCGCGCCGTTCGGCCCCGGACGCATCCGGCTGTTCACTTTAGTGGCGAGCACGATCTCGTCGCGTTTCGCGAAATCCTTTAGCGCCCGGCCAACGATCTCTTCGCTGGTGCCGTCCGAATAGACGTTGGCCGTATCGAAGAAGTTGATACCGAGATCAAGCGCCTGTTTGATAAAGGGGCGTGCGGCATCGTTGTCCAGTGACCATGGGTGCGGGCCGCGTTCGGGCACACCATAGCTCATGCAGCCAAGACATAGACGCGATACATCGAGGCCTGTGCGGCCAAGTTTCACATATTCCATCGTGCAACTCCTGTTGAAAGTGCGGAATGAGCAGAGGGCGTAACTGCCGGTCGTTTCGTAATTAGACTCGATTTCGAAAAAATGCGCCGGTCAAGTCAGAACGCCAGCGCCCCATGGCGCCGGAAGCGTTGTCGTCATCGACTCCGGATGCGCCGAATATGACAATTTGCCGGAGGTCGTGCAGAAGGAGGTCCAGGCCTTTGTCGAGGTCAACGTTGCGTGGCTTGGAAGGACGCTTGTGGCAGCAGGAATGGTCAGAAACGGGTCCGCGCCACATTCGCCGCGGTCTCAGGCGCGCAGTTGATGGCCCGAAGCCGTTCCGATATAAAGCTCTTTGATATCTTGATCGAGAGCTATCGAGAGGTTGGACTCTTACCCGCGTGGGAATTTGACAAGCACTGTGCATTGGGTCGCGAATGGCTTCCTATTTTGGCCTTGTCCCTCAGCAATCAACGTTCGTGAACAGCAAAAGTCCGATGACGATAATAGCTAAGCTCGTGTCTCTGGTAAGCCGTCGGACCCTGCGGACGGAAGGTCATGTGTTCGCCATCACGCCCGAGCGCATCGGGATTGCGGAAGGCATACACGCAGCACTTGCGATGGCGCCCATGCTCTGCGCCGCAGCGATTCTCGGTCATTCCGATATCGCTTTCGGCGCCGTCGCGGCATTCTGGAACTGTCTTTGCGATCCGCAAGGATCCAAATCACAGCGCCTGAAGGCGATGGCCATCTTCACGGCCATGGGCGTTGTCGTCATGCCGCTGGCGTCCTATGCCGCGCATTGGGGCTACGCGGTCAGCATTGTCACCCTCTTTATCCTGGTCTTCCTGTGTGGACTGACACGGTCCTACAAGCCCTCGCTCGGGCCCATGCCCGCGCAGGCAGGGCTGATTGCGTCGCTCGCGGTGGTGATCGGCGTTGCGTCGCCCGAACCGCTTGCCGCTGCACTCGCTCACGGTGGCTATTTTTTGCTCGGGTCAGGCTGGACCATGCTGTTCTGCATCTTCCTCTGGCCTGTCCCGTTCCCACAGTCCACGGGCTTCGCGCTCGCGACGATCTTCGGCAGGCTCGAGGACATGGCCGGGTTTCTGGAGTCGCTGGATTCGCGGCCTGGAATGGATGCGGAGGGCTGGACCGAATTCAATAGCGTTTATCGGCGCGGAGTGCGCATGTCGATCGAGCGCGGGCGCGCATTGGCGGCGCATGATGTTCGCAACGGCCCCGAACTGGGCCCGGGCGTCGACGCTGCCGGCAGGGTGTTTTCGGCGCTGATCGCTATCGGTCATGCCCGGCGCAATGCAGCCATTACCGTCCACGACGAGTCGCGGCAATTGCGCCAGGGCCTGCGACGGTTGCTGCAAAGCGTGGCCGCGCGAGCACGGCATGAACTGCCCATTCCCGATGCGCTGATCGCGCAGGCGAACGCGTTGTTGCGACAGACGGATGAGCGGACGGACCCGACGGCCACGGCCGTTGCCTTTGCGGCAAAGGCCATCGCCGGCCTTGCGGACCGTCAGCACAGGCTCGCAATCGATCCCGAGACGCCCGCGCCTGCGCCTGCCGCCGCTCCCGCGCTCAAGATTGAAAGGCTGGTGTGGATGCATGCGCTGAGGGTGGCTGTGGCATCGGTGATCGCTTACATGATCGGTACATCGCTGAGTGTCACGTTTGCATACTGGGGCGCAATCGCTGCCATCGTCGTGACCCAACCGGTTTCCGCCAATACATGGTTGCGTGTGCTGGAGCGCGCATGCGGCAGCCTGATCGGTGGAACGATCGCCGCTGTTCTTCTGGCGAGTCTGTTGGGTCCGGTCGCGGTGACATTGGCAATCTTGCCGCTTGCAGCGGCGACCGTTGCATTGAGGCTGGTGAACTACGGTCTGTTCGTCGTCTTCCTCACGCCGATGTTCATGCTGATGTCGGATTTCATCCATCCGGCGCAAGGGCTGATCGTCGCTCGCCTTACCAATGAATTCGTCGGCGCCTGCGTAGGCGTGGCGGCAAGCTTTCTTTTCTGGCCGCCGAAGGAAAGTAACGCGCTGAATGCCGTGATCTCAGCCGCGATTTCGGCCAACATGGCATTCGCGTCCGCTGTCCTTCGGATGGCCGGAGGATCGACCGCTACCCTTGATCGTCTGCAGCGCGAAGCCGGCTTGGCCAGCTCACGGCTTGAAGTGGCGAGAGAACGCATGCTCCTGGAGGGCCAGCGGCGATCTGCACGGCTCGAACAACTGCGGAACCTGATTGTCGCCGTGCGGGTGGTTTGCGGCGCCGCCGCGGTGATCGAAGTCCTTCGGAGCGGAGAACCGGACGCACATGACCGGGAGCGCGCCAATCGATACGATGAAATGACCGCCAAACTGCCGGAAGCCCTGACGTCGAGGAAAGCGCTGCAGTTGGGTCAGTCTGCAGAAACGCCGGCAGATGACCTCGAACAGGCGATCCAGCATCTCGTGACCGCATTCGATAGCTATGTGGGAACTGTATCCACCTGACCGATCTGAGCTACAACGTCATGCGAGCGAGCGCGCCTTGTCGCCACGCGGCGTGAAGAAAGCCAGCGCCGCCGCGACGATAAACAGCGCGGGAACATCGCCGAATAAATGACCGACATGGTTCGCCCCGTCCATCTCGACGCCGAAAGACTGCACGGCCATGATCACGCCGTGCACGACGCTCGACCACACCGTGAACCAGATCAGGCTCAGATGTTTCATCGGATCGCGCGACGCGATCAGCAGGAACACGCCGAGCGTCGCGTAGATACCGACGATCATCAGCGGGTAATCGGAATGCCCGCTGTGCCACGTCCAACCTGCGGGCCACAAGATCATCAGCGGCCAGATTGCAAACACGCAGATCAGCCCCACCACGATCAAAACGATGCGCAAGGCGGCGAGTCGTTGGGTGTCGTTCATGGTGGACTCCTTGAGCGCGGCGTGTTTGATTCACGATACTCCCGTGCGCCGCGTTGGAGCAACTGTCGGCGATCGCTAGGCCGTTAAACCCTTCGCCCTGGTTTAACGTGCTGACGTGCTCAAACGCCCGACGGTTTCGGACGCCCGAGCTTTACCATTTGCTGGAACATGAGGTGCGGCGCAACGCGGCTCGCGATTTTCAATACATTGCTCACGCCCGGGCGAATTTCGATTTTCCCTGCTTCGATACCCGCAATGGCACGCCTCGCGAGCACGCTGACCTTCATGCCTTTTTCGCCTTTCATTTCCTCTGCAAACTCGCCCCTAAATAGCGGTGTTTCGGTACCCGGGGGCGCCAATTCGACGACGGACACGCAGGTGTCGGCTAACTGCGCCCTCAGGCATTGCGTATAGGCATGAAGCGCGGCTTTTGACGCGCTGTATATAGGAGCTGCGGGGAAAGGAATAAACGCCAGACCTGAAGACACATTCGCGATCAAGCTGTTTTTCTGCTTTAAAAGCAAAGGCAGGAAAGCCTGGACCATCCAGATGGGTCCCTTCAGATTTCCATCGACTTCAGTAGTCAGGTCACCCAACCGATGCGGCCGATTCAGTTTGATATTACGCATGGTTCCCGCGTTGTTCACCAGCGTGTCCAAAGCAGGAAACCGGTCACACACGGTTTTGTACAGCAACTCGATACTCGCTGGATCGCTAACGTCGCTCTGAAAAATATTGAGTCCGGGGACGGCGCGCCGTGCATCTTCCAGCCTGTCGAGATCCCGACCCGTGACCAACACCGTATTGCCCAGAGCAATCAACTGCCGCGCCAACTCGATGCCGATCCCGCTCGTCCCGCCCGTAATCAATATGGTTCTGCCGATCATTTTCATTAGGTCACTCCCTATTTTTGGTGAACACGAGCGTAGTTTGACCCGCATACTCTCTACTGGGAAGAAGGCACCTGAAAGTTGCATACTTACCAAATGGAGAGTGTAAAGATGGAGCGAGTCCCGGAGTTCACCAAGGAACAGATCGCCGCCGCGCAGTACTACGCGAGCCTGACACCGCCAATCGATCTTGATCCTCGAATTGCGTCGTTAGTCAGGGATCTCATCGGTCGGGTCGCCGACAAATGGACAATGTTGATCCTCGACGTACTCGCGGAGAAATCGCCGCTGCGTTTTAGCCGGCTTAGCGAACTGGTCGAGGGAATCAGTCAGAAGATGCTCACGCAGACCTTGCGCGCAATGGAGCGTGACGGCCTGGTGATACGCACGGTATATCCGGTCGTGCCGCCGAAGGTCGAATACAAACTCACTGACCTCGGGATTACACTCGGCGCTGCGTTTTGCGGAGTCTGGGTCTGGGCGGCCAACAATCTGGATGCGGTAGAGAAGGCACGTCAAGATTTTGATGTACGGCCGTAATGCGTACCGACACGGCATTAAGTTCGGCTAGCTACGTCGGTGCAAATTCAAAACAGCGCGTTGTCATCAGCCTGGCGAAGTGCTCCGCGGTGACAGGGTGGCTAAACGTCGGTGCACCTCCAGCCAGTGGCTGGGAAATGGCTGGCGTCCTGCCCGTCGACGTCAACGGGAGCCCCAAGCGACGGACCAAACCCCGTGCCATACTTGCGGCTCCTCCCACCCATACGTGGACCGTGATGACCGCCCTTTCTGCGTCCATCGGCTTTAACTTCAATCCGCTCGACCGCCGCTCCGACAAGCGGGACGACCTTGCCTTTATCGAGCAACTGCGCGGCGACACCGCCACGCGCTTTCTCATCTTCGATGGCGACATCCCCTTGCTTAAGCGAGGCGGCGAACGTGACCCGTGGTTCCTCCCCAGCGAGACCGCAGCCTTCGGCCTGCCGCTTCATAGCGTATTCCTCGGAGTAGACACCGACGGCGCTGGACGCTTCGCGCTAGGCATCAAACTCGACCCGGCCCCAGACAACGCTTCGCCTGCCCGGGGCTATGACCGCATCGATCTTCGCTCGCTCGCGCTGCAAGACCTGGTCGATGCGGGTGTACTTGGAATCATGGCCCAGGCGAAGTCGATGCTCGACTGGCATCGACGCCATTCCTTCTGTGCGAACTGTGGCGCTGCAAGCCGCATTACGGCAGCGGGCTGGCAACGCATCTGCGATGTTTGCGACGCACGCCATTTTCCGCGGGTGGATCCCGTCGTGATCATGCTGGTGATAGACGGCGAACGGTGTCTGCTCGGACGCCAGCGCCAATTCGCCGCGGGCATGTACTCGGCGCTTGCGGGTTTCGTCGAGCCGGGCGAGACGGCAGAAGAAGCCGTGCGCCGCGAAGTGCTGGAGGAGGCTCGCGTGAAGTGTGCGCAGGTTGTCTATTTCGCGACGCAGCCGTGGCCGTTTCCTTCATCGCTGATGATTGGTTGCTTTGCGCAGGCGAGCGATACCGACATTGTCGTCGATACGAACGAACTCGAAGACGCCCGCTGGTTTTCGCGCCAGGAGGCTGCGGCGATGCTCGCGGGAACGCATGCGGACGGGCTGTCGGCGCCCAAGCCGTTTGCCATTGCGCATCATTTGCTGCAGGCGTACGTTCAGAAGGGTGACTCGGTACTGCTTGGCTGAGGATACCTGTAGCTCGTTTATCTAAAACGCAACGCCCCGGCGCATGCTCTGCAGAAGGCCCGGGGCGATTTTAATTAGCTTAAGTTATCCTGCAATGCGTTTGAAACTGACGTAGTAATCGTCCGTGTAGTAGCAGTCGCCAGTCTGCTTGCGCAGTCCTCCACACACGATGCGGCGTAGTCCGCGATCCGCCGCGCCAGGCGTGCGAACTGTGTAAGCGTGGTAATAGCCGCGCGGATGCTGCGGCAGCATTGCGGCGCTGTTGCGGAACAACACGCCGTCCTCGCCATAAGGGAAAGGGCCGCCTGCCTTGATCAGACGCAGTGTTTCGCCTGCTTCCGCCGGCAACTGCGCCTTAGCGATGGTGGCCAGCGCAACCGATGTTCCCGATGCCGCGGGTGTGGCGCTCGCGGCCTGCCCAAGTGGCGCCGACGCCTCACTCGCGGATGAGGCCGGTTCCTGAGTAGCGTTTCGCGATCCATCCTTGCCGCATCCGTCGAGGATCGCGCTCAAGGCGAAGATGCAAGAGAAAGCCCATGCTCGCTTCACGATACGGTTATCTCCGGGTTGACCAGCATTCAGCGATCACGACCGATTTAAGAGTATCGCTAATAGCCGAGCGAATCAATGCTCGGTGGACCTAGGAATTTTTTAAAGGCCATCATGAAGCAAGCGGATCAAGCAGGTCGCAGTCAGAAACGTTTTGTAGCTGAGTCGGGCCGCGTCTAAGGAAGGAAGCAATCGGCAGACCCGAGTCGCTGCATGGAAACACTGGCGATTCAGCCCTTGACCAGTCCTCCGTCGACGACCAGGTTCTGGCCCGTCACCGCACGTGCCCACGGCGAGAGGAAGAACAGCACCGCGTCAGAGAACTCGGCGGGCGTCGTGACGCGGCGCAGCGGCGTGAATCCCGCGACCATATCGAACACGGCTTCGGGCGTTGCGCTGCTGGCGTCGGTGGTGCGCAGCAGGCCGCCCGACACCATGTTCACCGTAATGCCATCGGGTCCAAGATCGTTCGATGCGGTTCTCGTCAGCGCAAGCAACGCCGCTTTTGCCGCCGTGTAATCGTGATAAGGCACGACGGGATTCTGGAACAGATTGGTCCCCACATTGACGATTCGGCCGAAACCAGCGGCCCGCATCGCAGGCAACGCGGCCTGAATCGTGTGGAGCGCGCCCTTGAGCGCACCATCGATCTGCTGCTGAAAGCGCGCCCATTCGATATCGCCGATCTTCGGACGCGCATCGCCATCGAAGCTGAAATTGGCGGGTGCGTTGTTCACCACGGCATGCACCGGCGGCCGCTTTTCGCCTGAGCTTCGTCGAAAAGACGTGCGACCGACGCTTCATCGGTGACATCGGCCTGGACCGCTATGACGCGCGGTCCGAGCCGCTCGACGAGCGCCCTCGCCTGCGTTTCGCTCGTCTTAGGCGGCGCCGGGAACGTCGGCGCTTTTGCCGTTCAACTCGCCCACCGCACCGGCGCCTTCGTGTTAGCCAGTGCATCGCGTCGAGATACGGACTACGTCATGGCTCTCGGTGCCAACCAGGTTATTGATGTGCGCGAGCAATCATTCGACGAATATCGGCACTCGTTTGATGTCGTGATCGACCTGATCGGCGGTGACGCGCTTAATCGTTCCTTTGACGCCGTCCAACCTGGGGGACAAGTAGTGTCGGCGGCCGCCGAGCCGAACGCGCGGCGGCAGCTCAGATAAGTGCGAAATTCATGCTGGTTAGCGTCACGACTTCAACGCTCCTTGCACTTTCAGAGTTATTTGAAACGGGAGCGCTCCGAACACGGGTTGGAGAAATTTTCCCGTTGTCGCAGGCGCGTGTTGCCCATGAGATGCTCGAGGGTCGAAAGCACGCGCCGGGGAAAATTGTGCTTGTGCCTTAACCAGAAATTCGCAGTCAGGTGAACGCTGCCGGGCATTGCGCCGTAGCGTCAACGCGCACGTCAAGCTGCGCCAGTACGTTCCCGCGGGCGGAATCAATATCGGTGGTTAAGCTTCGTTCGCAAGCTCGCTCAGTTCGCCACGATATTGCTTTGAAGCATCGAGAAGCCAGTCGCGAAAGGCACGAATAGCCGGCGATGATTCCTTTTGCTCCGGCACCACGAAGTAGTAGTCCTTGGCGCCCGGCACCAGCATCTCCCAAGGCACGGTCAATTCCTTCGACGCGATCTCGTTCTGCACATAGCTGCGGGGCACGAGCGCCACACCCGCCTTCGCGCGAGCCGCTTCAATCAGCAACGCATACATGCTGAAACGCGGACCGCGTAATGCTTTCGGATTGGGCGCGCCCGCCAGCTCGAACCAACGGGACCACGCCTCGGGTCTCCCCGTCTTGTGCATGAGCACGAAATCCGCGAGATCCGACGCCTTCGCGCAACGAAGCCCGCCAATGAGATCCGGGCTGCAAACGGGGATGAGTTCTTCCGTGAACAAATACGTCGTGGTCGCATTGGCCCAAACGGGATGGTCGAAATGAATCGTTGCGTCGAACGCCTCCTCCGAAAAGAGAAACGGCTCCTCACGCGCGATGATGTTGATCGTGATGTCGGGATGCAGTGCCGCAAACTCTCCCAAGCGTGGCATCAGCCACTTGAGGGCGAACGTGGGCAGCACGGCAAGATCGAGCGTGATGCGCCCGGCGTCGTAGCCCATTGCGAGCGTGGTATCCATCTCCAGCTTGTCGAGACTCTGCTGGACGAGCGCGCTGTAGGTCCTGCCCGCATCGGTCAGTTGCAGGCGGCGCTTGACGCGGCTAAAAAGCGGGGTGGCAAGGTACTCTTCAAGCAACGCGATCTTCTTGCTGACCGCGCTTTCGGTAACGGACAACTCCTCTGCTGCGTGGGTAAAACTCAGGTGGCGCGCCGCGGACTCGAACGCGATCAGCATGCTGGTACTCGGTATTTTTCTGCGCATCACTTCCCTGCCCGATAGACTCGTAGACAAGGCCGCTGCCGTACGTAACGCGATACGCGGCGCGGTGCGCATTGGAATGCTTTTCACCTCGCAGCTCGCCAAGCTTGACACCAGCGACCTTTATTGATGGGCATGATCGCTGCGCCGACGGGGAAATTTTTCTCGCTGCCGCGCTGTTTCAATACGCTTGAACAGCGCCAGTATCTCGCCCACGATACCCTTGCGAAGGGCAAGCACGCAGACAATGAAGATAAACCCCGTGACGATGGTGACCGAGTCGCCCAACGTACCGAACCAGTTTACACCAGTCACCGAGGCAAGCCAGTTACCGATATCACCGAGCTTGTCCTCCAGCAGGACGATGATCAACGCGCCCACAATGGGACCGAACAGCGTGCCCAGGCCACCCACGAGCGTCATCAGCACTACGAGGCCGGACATGCTCCAGTGCGCGTCGGTCAGGGTCTCGAAACCGAGCACCATGGCTTTCATCGCGCCGGCGAGGCCCGACAACGCCGCGGATAATACAAACGCAAGCATCTTGTAGCGGTCGACCTGGTAGCCAAGCGAGATCGCGCGTGGCTCATTTTCCCGGATCGCGCGCAGCACTTCGCCAAAGGGAGAGTGGATCGTGCGCATGATTAGCGCGAAGGCCCCCACGCTGATCGCCAGTATGACGAAGTAAAGAACGAGATCATTCGACAGGTCGACCAAGCCAAAGAGCCTGCCGCGAGGAATGCCTTGCAAGCCGTCCTCGCCTCCTGCAAACGGCGCCTGCAGGAATACGAAGTACAGCATCTGCGCAAGCGCGAGCGTGATCATCGTGAAGTAGATGCCCTGCCGCCGGATGGCGAGTGCGCCCATCACCAACCCGATTAATGCGCCTGCCAACGTGCCCAGCGCGAGCCCGGCTTCTGTTGATACGCCCCAGGACTTGAGCGCGTAGCCTGCAACATAGCCCGCCGCCCCAAAGAACGCCGCGTGACCGAACGACAACAGCCCGGCATAACCCACCAACAAGTTGAATGAGCAGGCGAACAACGCGAAGCACAAAATCTTCATCAACAGGACCGGATACAGCACGGTCGGCGCAACGCACGCCGCCGCGAGCAGCAGGCAATAACCCCAACGCTTCTTCATGTCACCCGCCTCACTTCTCTTTACCGAACAGACCGGCAGGACGCACGATCAACACGATCGCCATCACGATGAACACCACGGTCGCCGACAGTTCCGGATAGAACACCCGCGTCAACCCCTCGATCACACCCAACCCGAGACCAGTCAGGATCGAGCCAAGGATGGACCCCATGCCGCCTATCACCACGACCGCGAACACGACGATGATGACGTTCGATCCCATCAACGGCGACACCTGTATCACCGGCGCGGCCAGCACGCCGGCAATGGCGGCCAGCGCCACGCCGAAACCATAGGTTGCCGTCACCATCAGCGGCACGTTGATGCCGAACGCTTCCACCATCTTCGGGTTCTCCGTGCCGGCGCGCAGGCTCGATCCAAGGCGCGTCTTCTCGATCACGAACCAGGTCGAGAAGCAGATCACGAGCGATGCCGCCACCACCCACGCGCGATAGTTGGGCAGCATCATGAAGCCCAGGTTGGTGACGCCGTCGAGCGCGTCGGGCACCGGATACGGCTGGCCCGACACGCCGAAGACCGAGCGGAACAATCCTTCGATCATCAGCGTGAGCCCGAAGGTCAGCAGGAGCCCGTACAAGTGATCGAGTTTGTAGAGCCATCGCAACATGGTTTTCTCGATCAAAACACCAAACAAACCTACGACGACTGGCGCCAGCACGAGCATCCACCAGTAACCGATGCCCAGGTAATTGAGGCACATCCAGGCGAGGAAAGCGCCAAGCATGTAGAGCGTGCCATGCGCAAAATTGATCACGTTGAGCAGGCCGAAGATCACCGCAAGACCGAGTGACAACATGGCGTAGAACGAGCCGTTCACGAGGCCGAGCAGCAGTTGGCTCATCAGCGCCTGAATGGGTAAGCCGAAAATTTCCATGGTCAGATGCTGAGCAGTTCGTTGAGGGTTTGCGCTTTCGAATCGAGCTCGGCGGCGGCGAACGACTCCACAATCTGGCCGTGCTCCATCACGTAGAAGCGGTCGGCGAGCGGCGCCGCAAAGCGGAAATTCTGCTCGACCATCACGATGGTGTAGCCGCGCGCTTTCAGCATGGTGATCATCCGAGCGAGCGCCTGGACAATCACGGGAGCAAGGCCTTCCGATATCTCGTCGAGCAGCAATAATCGCGCGCCGGTGCGCAGTATCCTCGCCACCGCGAGCATCTGCTGCTCGCCGCCCGAGAGCCGCGTGCCCTGACTGTGCCGGCGCTCCGCGAGGTTGGGGAACATCGCGTAGATCTCGTCGAGCGACATGCTCCCGTGCTTCGTCGATACAACCGGCGGAAGCAGAAGATTTTCCTCGGTCGTCAACGACGAAAAAATACCCCGCTCCTCGGGGCAATATCCCACGCCGCGCCGCGCGATTCTGTAGGTCGGCAGGCTGACTGTCTCCTCGCCGTCGATGCGAATCGAGCCGCGGCGCGTGCCAACCAGGCCCATGATTGCCCGCAGGGTGGTGGTGCGGCCGGCGCCGTTGCGCCCCAGCAAGGTCACGACTTCGCCGCGCTTCACCGTGAGATTGACGTCGTGGAGGATGTGCGACTCGCCATACCATGCATGCAGGCTGGTGATCGACAAAGCCTCGTCGGCCGCTCGTACGTCCTCGTGTATCCGGGCTGCGACCGGTCTCTCTTGCACGCTGCTCATCACTGCGTTCCCTCAAGCGCCTCAACTGCCGATCCCATGTACGCTTGTATGACCTGAGGGTTGCAAGACACTTCGTCGTAACTGCCTTCGGCGAGCACCGTGCCCCGCTGCAACACGCTGATGCGATCGCAAATACCCGCGATCACTTTCATGTTGTGCTCGACCATCAGGATCGTTCGGCCCGCCGATACTTTCTTGATCAATGACGTCACCCGGTCGACGTCTTCGTGGCCCATGCCCTGAGTCGGCTCATCGAGCAGCATCAACTCGGGTTCCATCGCGAGCGTAGTGGCAATCTCAAGCGCACGCCTGCGGCCATAAGGCAGGTCCACGGCAACCGTGTCCACGAAACTTCCAAGGTCCACTTCGTCGAGCAACGCGATCGCACGATCGTTGAGACGGGAAAGGCTGCGGCCGCTCTTCCAGAAGTGATACGACGTTCCAAGCGAGCGTTGCAGACCAATCCGCACGTTCGCGAGCACACTCAGGTGCGGGAACACCGCCGAGATCTGAAACGAGCGGACAATGCCACGGCGAGCGATCCGCGCCGCCGGCTCGGCGGTGATGTCCTGACCATTGAACAGGATTCGTCCCGAGGTGGGTGCAAGGAACTTCGTCAGCAGATTGAAGCAGGTAGTTTTCCCCGCGCCGTTCGGCCCGATCAGCGCATGGATGTGACCACGTTCGATATGAAGATCGACCGCTTCAACTGCCGTAAAGCCTTTGAAGACCTTCGTCAGACGCTCGGTCTTCAGGATGAAATCCTGCATTGCCACGCTCGCTCGATAGGGGTTCGTGAAGTTCGTGAGGGCTGGATGCGCGCGGGAGCCTACTGCTTCGCAAACGTGCAGCTGCCCTTCGCGATCGACGGATAAGCCTCGTTGCCCGGAACAACCGCACGCACGTTGTAGTAATCCCAGGGCTTCTTCGACTCCGCCGGCGTCTTCACCTGCATCAGGTACATGTCGTGGACCAGCAGGCCGTCCTTGCGAATCACGCCGTTCTTCGTGTACATGTCGTTGACCGGCGTGTCTTCCATCTTCTTGATGACCGTCGCTGAGTCGTCGGTGCCGGTAGCCTTGATTGCCTCGAGATAGTGAAGCGTGGACGAATAGTCCGCCGCCTGGATCGCCGATGGCATCTTGCCCATGCGCTTGTAATAACGCGCCGACCACTTGCGGGTTTCGTCGTTCAGGTCCCAGTACCAGCCTTCCGTGATGTAGAGGCCCTGCGCGGTCTGCAAGCCAAGCGCATGCACGTCGGTGATGAGCACCAGCAGCCCTGCAAGCTGTTGCTTGCCTGCGCCCAGCAAGCCGAACTCGCGCGCCGACTTGATGGCGTTGATCGTGTCGGAACCCGCATTCGCCAGGCCGATGATCTTCGCGTGGCTCGCCTGTGCCTGCACCATGAATGACGAGAAGTCCGACGCGTTGAACGGATGCTTGACCGAGCCGACAACCTTGCCGCCGTTGGCCGTGATAACCGCCGAGGTATCGCTTTGCAGCGAGTAACCGAACGAATAGTCGGCGGTCAGGAAAAACCAGGTGTCGCCTCCTTGCTTGACGATGTATTTACCCGACACGTTCGCTAGCGACGCAGTGTCGTGGTTGTAATGCAGGCTATAAGGCGTGCAATCCTCGTTGGTGATCCGCGTCGTGCCTGCACCGGTGACGATCGCGATACGCTTCTTGTCGTTGGCGATCTTGATGGTGGCAAGCGCCGTGGCCGAGCCCGAGTTGTCCGCGAGCATGTCCACGTGTTTCTCGTCGATCCACTCACGCGCCGTGCTCGCGGCAATGTCGGCCTTGTTCTGGTGATCGGCCGAGATCACCTCGATCGGCTTGCCGTTCACCTTGCCGCCAAAATCTTCCACGGCCATTTTCACGGCCTCAACCGCGCCCTTGCCCGCAAAGTCCGAGAACGTGCCGCTCATGTCGGTCAGCACGCCAATCCTCACCACATCACCCGACATCCCCGGCTGCGCGATGGCAGCTGCGCTGAACAGCGCCAGTGCTGCTCCGGCTAACGCCCCTATTGTTCTTTCCACTTTCATTTCCGTCTCCGTTGCTGTCATCGCCTTGCAAGGCGTCATTCCGGTGCTTCATTCGGCGCTCAGGTCGCTGTTCCATGCCTGCCGGGCTGCGGCACGTGCCGCGGCGTGCTCGCCGGCGATCTTGCCGAACACCGCGCCGCGCATCACGGATGTCGCGCCGGTGTAGACCTGGTAGTAGAGCCCGGCGGCCTCGCCTGCCGCGTAGAGACCGGGAATCGGCCGGCCGTCGGCATCGATCACCTGTGCGCTCTTGTTGGTCTTCACGCCGCCATAGGTGAAGCAGATGCCCGGGATGATCGGGTAGGCGAAGAACGGTCCGGTCTTGATCGGACGCGACCAGTTCGACTTCGGTATCTCCAGACCCTGTGTCGCGAGTCCATCCACTTCCAGCGGCGAAAACCTGCCCTCGGGACAAGCCGCGTTGTACGCGTCGATGGTCTTCATGAATGCGTCCACCGGCAGCTCGCAGGCCTCTGCCAGCGCCTTGAGCGTGTCGGCCTGGATAGCCGGCTGATCCGTGCGGATGCTGCGCTTCCAGTTCGGTACGTCGTCGATACTCTTGTCGAACACGACATATACGCGGCCCTTCGGCTGTTCGCCGAACGCGCGCGAGATGTGGTCGTAGTGGACATCGACCGGGCCGGGCGCTTCATCGACGAACCGCTTGCCGAACATATTGACGAGCACACCGTAAGAAAAATTCATCACCAGCGCTTCGGTCGCACCCGAGCGCGGATCGAGCGGTTCCGCATGATAAGAGCCGAAGTCACCGGCCGGCGCCGCGCCCGCCGCGAGCGCCATCTGGATGCCCTCGCCCTTGTTGTAGTAGCCGCCGCGCGCAACGGGCCGCACGAACTTCGCCGCCTGCCCCAGATAGCGCGTCATCATTTCCGGATTGCCCTGGAAGCCGCCCGACGCCACGATCACCGAAGACGCAGCAAAGGCAAGCGCATCGCCATCTCGTCCGGTCGCCTGGAGACTCAGATCACCTTCACTGTTCGCGCGCGCGAGTTGTCGCGCGGTGGTCTCGTAGAACACTTCGACGTTCAGTTTCTTCGCCTGCACGAGCAATGCTTCGATCATTGCAAGGCCGCCGCCGACCGGCATCAGCCGCGGCGCCGCGGCGGTGACGAAGTACGTCGGCAGTGTGTCGAAACGGATGCCGAAAGTCCGTAGCCACGCGACGGTGGGCGCGGCGTGGCTCGACAGCGCGAACACCAGTTCCGGGTCCGGCATGCCGTGCGCCTTGACATACGGCGGCCATGACGCGTACTCGCCGCCCATGGCTTCCACTATGTTGGGATCGAGATTGTCGCCAGCGTTCGAGATAAGCCGTTCCTCGAAGTCGTCGCTCACTTCGGCTTCGCTCTTCATGCGAAAGTACGCTTCGGTCCAGCGTGTATTGCCGCCGTATTCTTCTTCGTTAGCGCGTTCGATGATGGCGACTTTCGCTCCTGCGGCCGCCGCTGCGACCGCCGCCGACAACCCGGCGATGCCGCTGCCGATCACCAGCACGTCGAAGTGTCGTTGCCCTTTCGTTATTTCCATTCCTGTCTCCTTCGGGTCCTTCGTTGGCGCGAGGTTTCACGTCTCTTCATATCATCCCGCGCCGCGTTCTGCGCAGCCTTAATACTTGCGGATGAACGGATCCGGCATGTCGAGATCGGTTGAAATCCACACGCTCTTGGTCTCGAGATATTCCTTGACCGCTTCGATGCCGCCTTCGCGGCCGATGCCACTATGCTTGTAGCCGCCAAACGGCGTCGTGAAACTCGTCGAGCGGTAGTTGTTCACCCAGACGGTGCCGGCCTTCAGGCGCTCAGACATGAACATGGCGCGATGCAAGCTGCGGGTCCACACGCCCGACGCGAGGCCGAAGCGGATGTCATTGGCGATGCGGATCGCGTCCTCTTCATCCTTGAACTTGATCACCGAGAGCACCGGGCCGAACACTTCTTCCTGCGCAATGCGCATGTCGTTGGTCACATCGACAAAAATGGTCGGCTCCACGAACTGGCCCGCGCCGAATCCTTCTCCGGAGCGCGAGTTGCCACCGAACACGCAGCGCGCGCCCTCTGCCTTCGCAATACCGATGTACTCCATGACCTTGTCGAATTGCGGTCGGGTCGCGACCGGTCCCACCTGGACGTCAGGCAGAGAGGGGTCGCCGAGTTTCGCCTTGCTGCTGATCGCGATCAGGCGTTCGACAAACTCGTCGTGAATGCTTTCCTGCAGCAACAGGCGCGAACCCGCCATGCAGGTCTGGCCGCCGGCAGAGAAGATGCCGGTGATCACGCCGTTGGCCGCGCGGGTCAGGTCGGCATCGTCGAAGATGATGTTGGGCGACTTGCCGCCCAGCTCCAGCGACACGCGCTTGAAGTGCTGTGCACCAAGCACGTTGACGGCCTTCCCGCCGGCGTCGCCGCCCGTGAATGCGATCCGCGCGACCTTCGGATGGATTACAAGTGGTTCGCCCACTTCCTTGCCGAAACCGGTCAGCACGTTGAAGACGCCCGGCGGGAAGCCGGCTTCAACGAACAGCTTCGCGAGTTCGAACAGCGATGCCGATGTGTACTCGGACGGCTTCGCGATCACCGTATTGCCGGCGCATAACGCAGGCGCGAGTTTCCACGCGGTCAACAACAGCGACGAGTTCCAGGGCGTAATGGTCGCGACTACACCTAGCGGCTCGTAGCGGGTGTAGTTGAATACCTTGGGCTTGTCCATCGGGATCACGGCGCCCTGGATCTTGTCCGCCAGGCCGCCGTAATAATAGAAATACTTCGCCATGTAGCGGACTTGTCCCCCAACTTCACTGCGCAGCTTGCCGTTGTCGCGGCTTTCAACTTCGGTCAGCACGTCAGCATGTTTCTCGATCAGCGCGCCGAGCTTGTGCAGCAGCAAGCCGCGGTCCGTGGCGGAAATGCGGCCCCAGGGTCCTTCGAGTGCGGCCGAAGCGGCCTCGACCGCGCGGCTTACATCGGCTTCGTCTGCCCGCGGGATCTCGGCCCAAGGCTCGCCCGAGAACGGGTCAAGCGAGTCGAACCATGTGCCCGATACCGGGTCGACCCACTCGTTGTTGATGAACAGCTGATACCGTTGAACCATGCTTCGACTCCTGTGAACGTCATTTGATATGCCGCGGCCCAAGCGGACCATGACAAAAATTATGGCGATTCACAGGCGTTCACTACAAGCGATGAAAAGTACGGAGGTAATGCCAAATTGGAATCTTATGTTTGTTCGGAACGCTCGCGCGACGTTTCGTTCGATTCCCCGAGGTCGCTGGAAAGCCGTCCGTAGGGCGGGGATCACTGACCGCTGCCAACGGATCGCTTTCATTCGGCTCAGTTGATCATATGGAATCCTTCTTAATTGGTGAGCGGGATATGCGTTGTTCGCTGCAAAGAATCGACCATGCTGGCCATCTCCCGGCTCGCTGTTTCAGCGCTTTGAGACAAGAACGCCACCATCATCAACTGGTGATTACCGGTTACCGAAAGCGTTCCAATTTGGAACAGATGATGCGGCGGCACCTGGATGATGTGACCGATTTTGCGACAGGTGAAAGCGTCCATCAGTGAGACGATCTGCGGTCAATGGGTGACCTGACCTTGCGCTTCATACCGTGGCAGCAAGAAGCACAAAAATGCCCCAGCAACTGGCGCATAAGTTGCTTGGTTGTATCGCCTGTTTGCGTACGACTCCCTTATAAATAAATGGAAAACGCCATGCCCTCCATGATGAAAGCAGCTGTGTTCGTCCAACCCGGCCGTATCGAAGTCACTGAAAAGCGGATTCCCGATGTTGGCCCTAACGACGCGTTGATGCGCATCACGACTACGACCATCTGCGGCACCGACGTCCACATCCTCAAAGGCGAATATCCCGTTGCCAAGGGGCTCACGATTGGTCACGAACCAGTGGGCATTATCGAAAAGCTCGGCAGCGCAGTGGTCGGCTACCAGGAGGGCCAGCGCGTGATCGCCGGCGCGATCTGCCCCAACTTCAACTCGTACGCGGCGATGGACGGCTACCCCTCACAAGACGGCAGCTACCTCGTCGCCAGCGGGCTGTGCGGATGCCACGGCTACAAGGCGACGGCAGGCTGGCGTTTCGGCAACCTTATCGATGGTACGCAGGCCGAGTATGTGTTGGTGCCCGACGCCCAGGCCAACCTCGCTCCAATTCCGGACGGCCTGACGGACGAGCAGGTGTTGATGTGCCCGGACATCATGTCGACCGGCTTCAAGGGGGCGGAGAACGCCAACATCAGGATAGGCGACACCGTCGCCGTGTTCGCGCAGGGCCCGATTGGCTTGTGCGCCACCGCAGGCGCGCGGTTGCTCGGCGCCAGCACGATCATCGTGGTGGACGGCAACGAGCAGCGGCTCGCGGTCTCCAAGAAAATGGGCGCCGACGTCACGCTGAATTTCAAGAGCTGCGATGTCGTCGATGAAATCATGAAACTGACCAACGGTCGCGGCGTCGACTCGTCGATCGAAGCGCTAGGCACGCAGGGAACATTCGAATCGGCCCTGCGCATTCTGAAGCCGGGCGGCACGCTCTCCAGCCTTGGCGTGTACTCGTCTGATCTGAAAATCCCGTTGTCGGCATTTGCAGCGGGTCTCGGCGATCATAAGATCAACACGGCGCTATGTCCGGGCGGCAAGGAGCGCATGCGCCGCTTGTTGAACGTCGTTGCGTCTGGCCGTGTCGACTTGGGAGAGTTAGTGACCCACCACTACAAACTCGACGACATCGCCGCCGCTTACGACCTCTTTGCAAATCAGCGTGACGGTGTGCTCAAGGTGGCAATCAAACCGCATTGATCGGGAAGCCGGGCAAATTTTCAGATGCAGTCGCGTGGACGCATCACCCCGGCAACGTCTCTTCCCACGGAAACTCCGCCTCAACAGTTGAATTGGCCGGCGGTTCCCAGTTCAACTCGATCCCGTTCCCATTGATATGTGCCTCAGCCTCGATCCGGTAACCGACATGGAGCAGTGGCCGCTTTCTCTGCCGTAACAGAGCAAAGAGGCCGCGATTTTTTCCCCGCCCAGACGCGCGTCTTTCGCCACCATCCGGAGTTGATCGGAGTAGCCGCGAAAATGCAGCGTCCCTCGCCCATGATAGGGTCCCGTCCAGTTCTGAACGTCTTTCGGCACATCCACGACAACCGGTCCCGGCCGGTGCGGGCCAGTTCGAACGCGGTTCGCAGTGTCTGCTCGAGCTTGGTTGGGTCGGTGACGAGAAACACGTGCTTAGCGCACGCCGACATGATGTTGAAGACGGGCGCTTCCCGGAATGCATCGCTGCCAATCGCAGCACGCGGCACCTGTCCGCAAATGAGGACGACAGGTATTGAATCGCCGTAACAGTCGCGATCGGCGTCAATGCGTTGGTCGCACCGGGACCTGACGTGACCATGAAGACGCGGACTTTTCCGCTGGCCCGCGCATAACCGGCGGCCATGAAACCCGCGGCCTGTTCATTGGCGGGGACGACAAACTTGATTTGGCGCTCGGCATGTGCCGCGTTCTTTTCGTTATGACGGAACACCGCGTCATAGGTCTGCAATATCGCGCCGCCGCTGTATCCAAACAGCGTGTCGACGCCCTGCTCGGCGAGTACGCGCAGGATAATGTCGGCGCCCGACAGCGTCTCACTCGCATTCGTTGTGCCGAGGCCGGGTGGTGAAGTGATGACTGGATTTCGGGTCATGGTTGGCTCATTGTTGGGCCATGTCCATCCAGCACACTCATGGGGGCGCTTTCGCTTCTGGAAAAACTGTGAGAAAGGACAGAACTATTCTGCCAACGATTGGACCTGAGCGGTCCCGTCCCGATGGTGGTGCATGGTCCAAAATTAGCCACATCTGGGCCATAGACCGCATTCGTGCGCAAACGGCCTTGTTCGATTGTGAAGGCTAAATACATTTACGGACACCCGCGTCGAACCATTCAGGCAATTAGGCTGAAGATTATGTGACCGGCGGCGCAACAGACTAAGCCTGATGGCGCCCGATCAGGCGTGTTTGACAGGCGTTGAACCTGATGGTCCAAAAGACACTTCAGGCGTGGGAATGTGGAAAAGCGAAGCCGCCCAGCATGTGGGCGGTGCCAAGCGTAGATACGGTGATTGGCCGCAAGCGCGCGTTAATGCTCCCGCGCGTCCGGGTACCAAGCAGCTACCCGTCACGACCCACTTACGAATCCAGATCGGCGACAAAACCGACACAAGGCGTGTCCGATGCCGGTCTATGATGGAATCTGCGCTTTCCCAGCGTGCTGTCCGTATGGAACGCATCGGGACATTCCGCCTTCAATTTTTCGATTGCCATATCAACATGTTCAATGCCGATTTTCGATGCATTAATCAATTCAACTTTATGAGGATAGCTTATCTTCATGGTCTATCGTCCTGATGGGAATGACACAACAAACATAAAGCGGTGAAAAATTAAGTGCAGCCGTTGCTTAGCTGTGTTTGAACAGCGCGATTCGGCCGCTCTTGTACAGGTCTTTCACTTTGCTCGCCAACGATGCCTTCGGCGTCTGCGTGCACTCGCCGACGATCGCGGCTACCGGGGTGGCGACATCGACAACCGATGTGACGGTTTCGCTTACGCCCAGCTTGTCGACGCCTGAGACCCAGTAGACAAGCGCCGGCTTGTAGGCGTCATCTACAGCGAGGAAATCTCCGCAGCTCATTTGTGCGGGCGTGATGGGCTTTGCGGTTTGGGCAAGAGCAAAGGGGGATACACAAAGACTGGCCAAAACTGCAGTCGCAATAACAAGGCGCTTCATAACATTCTCCAGATGGTGTCGCGGCTCTTGCCACCTTCGTGGCAGTAGAGTCCCGCTTGTTGATAAATCAATATCCCGGGTTCAAGGATGATTGCCCGGAGCTGATACCACGTTGACTGGATACATCGTATAGGCGGTAAGTTAGGGGGAAATTATGTCGCCGCCATCGATCGCATACAGTGGACTTCGCATTGGTGTCGCTATTACCAGTACCCGAAAGGTTGCGGATAGCCATAGACGGGCTGCGCGGGCACAAGGACAGGCGGCGGTGCATACATGGGTGCAGTCGCATAGGCGGCCGGGTGCGTGATCTGATTTCCCTTGGACGCCATGCATTGCGAATAGGCGGCGTCGTAGCGGGCTTGCAGACTGGCCGATGTGGCTTGAGCACCGTTAGCACCCACAGCGCCGCCAAGCAGCAGACCAGCGCCCGCGCCAATGGCGGCACCTATACCGGCATCGCCTGCTGCCGCGCCGAAAAGTGCGCCTGCTGCCGCGCCGCCTACTGTGCCTATTGCTCCGGTGCGTACACCGTCGTTGGCCGCCGCTGCCGATGACTGAGGGGCATTGTCAGAGCGGAATGCATAATCCCTGCACGCGTAATCTTGTTGCTGGAACGTGCTCAGCGACTCCCCTTTCGGCGGCAATGCGACCACGGTCGGGCCGGAGGGCGGAATGACAGCGCATCCGGTCAAAGCCAGGGCAACCAGGCACAAGGGAGTTGCCGCGCACACAAGTTGTAAACGTTTCATGATGGTGGTATCCGGTGAGTACATGGATGCAATAGTGACGTCGAAGAATTAGCGCTGAATTACTTCACTGGGAGTGAGGATCCTTTAGCGCCGGAAACCGCGTGGTCCATCGCTGACCGGTTCCCGCTCATCGCGGCAATTCACAGAGAAGCGTCCGCTACGTTTTCGTGTCGACGCGATTCCCTATCGGATTCCATAGGGCTCGTTCCATGGCGAGGGCCATCCTGGAGCACGGCTTCGACTGCCGCCCGGTTCACCTTGCCCTGTTCGGTTTGCGGCACGCGATGTACTACGACAATGCGCACCCGGTTCGAAATGGACCTGCCAAACACGGTTTGCAGAATGCTTGCGCACCGCGTGACGTCCACTCGCCTTCCTGCCCGTGGCTCAACTAACGCGTTCCATGTGGGTCCCGCTGACCCGTTTCCTGGCGCATACGCGGCGGCATAGCGCACATCAGGCAACCAGCAGAGAATTTCTTCGATCTTGGTCGGGCTGACACAAATACCATCGACCACAGCGACATCGGACGCACGACCAAGGACATGCAAATTGCCTTGCTCGTCGATGCAGCCGATGTCGCCCATCAGGCACCAGCCGTTGCAAAACTTGAGCGGCTCCGCTTCCGGTTGCCCGTAATAGCCTTGCGCCACGGAACGCGATTTAACCTCGATGCTGCCGATTTCTCCAACATCCGCATGCAGTCCATTCGCGCGGCGAATACGCACCTCGACGCCATTGATAATGCGTCCCGCGCTGAACGGCAGATTGCCGGTCTGCTCATACATGTGCGAAGCAAGAACACTCACCAGACCCGCCTCGCTTGCGCCGTACATATGCTTGAGCACTGGGCCGAAACGCTTCATTGCGCGATGTCGCAGAACCGCAGGCGCCGAGCCCCCGACGTGCGCAATCGAGCGCAACGACGACAGGTCGCGCCAGCACGCGTCCGGATGATCCATCGTTTCGAAGAGTTGTGGCTCGACGAGCAGCAAGTCGGTGATGCGTTCCAACTCGATCATCTCGAGCGTCGCTGCAGGGTCGTAGTGGTGGTCGAGCACGACCGTACCTCCGCCTATCAAGGTCGAGTCCACGAGCACTTGTGAAATGTAGGCGAGCGCTCCATTGATGAGTTGCCGCTTGTCTTCCGCCCGCTCCGCCGTGACCATTGCCGAGTACGTGGCGAATGACCGCCGGCTGCATTTAGGCACGCCGGTCGTGCCGCCTGACGATACGAGTACCGCGAGCTCGTCGGGCATGGCGAGGCTGTGCATTGGAAAATCCGACTGTGCTGTTGCGAGCCAATCGAGCCGCAAGGTATCGGCGCCGAAATCCACTGGCACGATGCGCGCAGTCACGCCTTCAGGGACGAAGTGAACAGTTTGGTCGAACACGACCAGGATCGTAGGCTGGATTCTGGCAATAAGCGCCCTCTGCTGTTCGCTATTTGCGAGCGCGGGCATGAACAGTGTCGTGGCACCAAGAAGATTCGCGGCGTAGCGGATAGCGAGTGCATCGGGACAATTCGTCGCGAGCAATGCGACAACGAGCCCCGGCCAATACCGAGCCCCCTGAGTGCTCGTGCATAGCGAAAGATAGAGCGACGCAACGCGCCGCCAGTCACGTCGGTACGGAGATAACGCAACACGGGTTTATCAGAGCGCATATGCAGCTCGTCGAGTAATGCATCGAGATAAAGCCGCCTTTTTGTTTCGCTGGTACTTGTCATGACTGGTCCATTTTTCGGTTCATCGCCCTGATTCGGTGGCGGCCTCGCTGCGCGTTCGGCTGTCAGCCTGCGTGCTTTTGCGACCCAATCCGCCCTTCTGTTGAACGAATCATGCGAGCGAAAAATGAGCGCAGAATTAGATGACCAACATGGTCCCGAGATGTTGTTATCGAGAGCCGCTCATTCGTGCCTAATATTTCGACACTACTGTTCTTTTCATCGAATCATCGACGTGCATGAAATGAAAATGAGGGAGAGAAAAATGACTGCTCTGATTGACGAACGTCTTATCAGCCTGAACGAGATCGCGACGAATTGTTTCCACATCGAGCCCTTCGCACTTGACGCGAAATGGCCCGACGTCCGCATTGCTTTGAAGCCGGCCGATATTGTCCGTGCGCTTGAAAGTGCTTACGACCTTGGACTCATCGCCGGGTATCAATTGACGCTCGCGGGAATGTCCCGCTGAAGTCGACCGGCTCGCTTGTGAACCTCTCCGTTGCGTAATTTATTTACTGTGTCAAAAATGCCAGGATACAAGGTGAAACAGACATTTCCGCTCCCCGATGGAGTCGAAATCAATCACGCGCCTTCACCACTTGCGCCGGCCACACGATCTCCAGTTCCAGCGCAATGGACCGTGCCAGTCCTTCAAGATCCGGGAAAAGCGATGCGTTCGTGATGTTCATCCTGTACAACGAACGCATGGCTTCGTCGCGTAATTTCGACGGCAACACGATCTTGCGCAGCAATTCGTCGCTGCAGGTGTATTGATCGAGGATCACGTCGAGTGTCTGATGCAGCAGGCCGGGCAATACGAACGTGCCGGCTTGCGCGATCAGCCGTTGATCCATCTCGGCGGGTTCGCCAAACCACATCACCGGGTTTTCATCGCTGAGATAAAACTTTTCGAAATTTCCGGGCAAGCGCGGGTCGATCATCTCTCGTACAAGATGCGGCGCTGAAACAGGCACGGCACGATCCGTCCATAACGCCGGAGTGTTGACTGCGAAAACAGCCGCGTCAGTCACGGCGCGCTCAAGCGCAAAGAACGCGGCAACGAACGGCGACTTGGTGAAATCGAGCAGTCTGGTCGGCGCGCCGTGGTGCTGCATCAGCCCGAGGCAACGCAAGTCATCGGACAGCGCGCGGACATCGGAGAGATAGTTATGCGCCTTACGCCTGAAGATGCGAATGGCGCGTTGCTCCTGAATCCGCCACGCTGAGCGATCAGGCACGAATGCGGACAGGTAGCGCGATAACGAACTTTGCAACGGCCATCGCGCATCCTGCTGACCGCGAAACGCCCAGCCCTCGAGCTCGATGGTGAGACTCATGAACTCCTGCCAGCTCGACACAATAATGGTTTGCATTGTCAATTATCCAAAGTAGCACTCGCTGCTTTCTGCCTTATTTTCCCGCCTGATCGTCCTGCGCGGACACGAGCCCGCGCGCGGCGGAAGCGGTCGAGGCGGTGTCCCATACGACGAGATACGCCGCAGGATGCATGATCCAACTTTTAAGCCGTGCGCGCTGCCCGGATTTTCAAACACCCGGCGCTGATACCTTGAGGTGCGATGTCTTATCATGACCACTTCGGATGTTCACTTCGTGACCATCAATACTTGAAAGGCGGACCGACATGACCGACAACGGCAACCCGCTGCTACAAGACTGGCAAATGCCTTACGCATTGCCGCCCTTTCAGCAGATCCAGCCTGAGCACTTCGCACCCGCATTCGCCGTGCTCTTCGAGCAGCATCTCGCGGAAATAGATGCGCTTGCTGACAATCAGGCTACGCCCACATTCGACAACACCGTCGCCGCGTTCGATGCAGCCGGCGCGACGCTTGATCGTGTGCGCCTCGCTTTCGAAAACCTGTGCGCCTCCGAATCGCCGTCCGCGTTGCAGGCCGTGCAACGCGAGATGGCCCCGTTGCTGGCCGCGCACGACAGCAAGGTCGCCATGCACGCCGGCTTCTTCGCGAGACTGGACGCAGTCCATCAGCAAGCCGCCGTGCTGGATCTTGGTGAAGAGCCGCAGCGGTTGTTGCAACGCACGCACACCGATTTTGTCCGCACGGGCGCCACGCTGCAAGGGTCCGGCCGCGAGCGTTTCGCCGCCATCGCCACGCGCCTCGCGAATCTGCAAACACAGTTCGCGCAAAACATACTCGCGGACGAATCCAGTTATCAGTTGCCGCTGACATCGGAAGCGGACCTGGCTGGATTGCCCGATTTCCTGCGCCAATCGGCACGCAGCGCAGCGAAGGAACGCGGTGCGGAGGGTCACGTAATCACGCTCTCGCGTTCGCTGGTGCAGCCCTTTCTTACATGGTCCACCCGTCGTGATCTGCGCGAGACGGCGTGGCGCGCGTGGACCAGTCGCGGAGAAAACCCTGCACGCGATAACCGGCCGATCGCTCGCGAGATACTCTTGCTGCGGCAAGAGCAAGCACGTCTGCTGGGCTACGCCAATTTCGCCGACTACGCGCTTGCCGATCGCATGGCGGGTAACGCGTCTGCGGTCCACGCGCTGCTTAGTCAAGTATGGGAACCCGCGAAGATCAGCGTTGAACAGGAGCGTCAGGCTTTGGCCGCGCAGGCTGCTTCGCTGGGCGAGCCCACCGACATCGAACCGTGGGACTGGTATTACCTTGCCGAGAAGGTGCGCGTCACCCGCTATGCACTCGACGACGCGCAAGTGAAACCGTACTTCAGTCTGGACGCGATGCTAGCCGCCATGTTCGATTGCGCGGACCGCTTGTTCGGGCTGCAGTTTGTCGAGCAAACCCAAGAACAAATGAGCTCGCCGCTTTATCACCCGGACGTGCGCCTGTGGGAAGTGCGCCGCGCGGGCGAACTGGTGGGAATCTTCCTTGGCGACAACTATGCCCGGCCCAATAAACAGGGCGGTGCGTGGATGCATGTTTATCGCAAGCAGAGGCGTAATGGCGGCACGGTTACACCTATCGTGGTGAACAACAACAACTTCGCCCGCACCGACAATGGTCCAACGTTGCTGAGTTTCGACGATGTCCGCACGCTGTTTCATGAGTTCGGCCACGGCTTGCATGGCTTGCTGTCGGATGTGAACTATGGTCGCCTGTCGGGTACCAATGTGCCGCAAGACTATGTGGAACTGCCTTCCCAGTTGATGGAAAACTGGGCCACGGTGCCGGAAGTGCTCGCGAAGCATGCGCTTCATGTGACCACTGGCGAGCCTATCCCGGCTGCGCTGATCGAACGTATCCGGGCTTCGCAGAATTTCAACCAGGGGTTTCAGACAGTGGCCTACGCATCGTCGGCTTTGATCGATATGGCGTTGCATCTGCGGAACGATCCTGAAGGCATCGATATAGCCGAGTTCGAGCTCGCCGAGCGGGAACGTCTCGGCGTACCGCATGAGGTGGGCATGCGCCACCGGTTGCCTCACTTTGGCCATATCTTCAGCGGCGAATACTACGCCGCCGGGTATTACGTTTATATGTGGGCGGAGGTTCTGGAAGCCGATGCGTTCGACGCATTCGAAGAAGCCGGCAATGCATTCGATCCGGCGTTAGCGGACAAGCTGCATCGATACGTGTATAGCGCGGGAGACAGCCGCGAACAGGGTTCGGCGTTCCGCGCTTTTCGTGGCCACGACCCACGCGCCGAGCCCATGTTGCGCAAACGGGGATTGCTGCGGAATGAATGAAGGGGGTTTTTACGAGGCGTAGACTTCGCTTGCGGATTGCCACGCTCCGGCACGAGTTCGCGGGGCTAAAGTTACTTCGCCGGCATGGCGGTGCGCCGTGCAGACAGTAGTCAAAGTTAGTGAAAGACAGTCAACGACAGGATTCGGCAATGGCCAAGCCTTCCAGGACATCACTTTTCGCTGCGGCTACGATGTGGGATGCCGCCACCGTCGCAGCGATCCTTGGCCTCGCGCCGGAGCTTGTTGAGGCAAGCGATCCCCAAGGACGTACGGCCCTCCATCGCGCTTGCGCAATCAAGCCCGACAGCGTCCCTGAACTCGCCGAGTCTGACGGCATCGAAACCGTCACAACGCTTCTCGACGCCGGCGCAAAGCTTGAACGGGAAGTACCCATGAACGAGGATGAAGGTGATTTCCGGGCAACGCCGCTTTGGTACGCCGTCGCCCGTGGCGAAAACCTGCCGTTGGTCAAATTCCTCTTGCAGCGAGGGGCGAACGCAAGCTATTCGCTTTGGGCGGCAGTATGGCGCGACGATGGTCTTGTCTGTCGCGCCCTGCTTAAATCAAAACCGGAACTCAATCTCAGGGCGCATGGTGAGACGCCGATCTTCTACGCCGCCCGGCTCAAGCGGCTGAAGACGCTGGATCTCCTGATTAAAGCCGGCGCAGATCCGTCGATAGTGGATTCCGCAGGCCGCGATGCCGTGGACATTGCGCGAGCGAGACGCTTGCCCAAGGAAATCGTGGATCGGCTGGAGCATCTGAAGAGCGGTCAAAAGTGAATGCATCTGTCCACGCCACTGGCCGGTCCATCGTCGTCTACGTGTACAGGGCGCACGGACAGTCCCTCGCGCAATAATAGTGATTCACCATTGGTCAGCGCCATCAAAGAGGGAGGCATTCATGAACCGTCGCTACGTCACGGCAGATGTATTCACGGACCAGAAATTCGCGGGTAATCCGGTCGCTGTCGTACTGGACGCCGAGGGTTTATCGAAGGAGCAGATGCAGGCGATCACGGTCGAATTCGGGTATAGCGAAACCACATTTGTCTTGCCGCCCCGCGATCCCGCCAACACGGCATGGGTAAGAATTTTTACGCCGAACCGCGAGATTCCTTTCGCCGGACATCCGAACATTGGTACGGCGTTTGTATTGGCTGCAAGGGCGGCGTCGAGTCAGGCACCCCTGCCGGATCAACTCGTGTTTGAGGAAGCCGCGGGCTTGGTTCCGGTCACTCAACTGAAAGAAAACGGAAAGCTGATTGGCGCCGAACTCGTTACGCCGGAGCCGCTAAGCCTGCTGTCGCAAGTGCCGCCGGATCGCGTAGCGCAATGTCTTTCCCTCGATTCCGCCGATATCCTCACGAACGCTCACCCACCCCAAGTCGCCTCGGTCGGCCTTCCGTTTGTCGTGGTCGAACTTGCGTCCCGGGATGCACTCCGTCGATGTGCACCTAACCCGATCGCTTACAAAGGCTTTCTGCCCATCGACGGCGCGACATCGATCTACGCCTATACGCGCGATGCCGGCCCGGACGAGACAGGCACCGGCTGCGATTTGCAAGCCCGCATGTTCACGCCCCGCATGACGGAAGACCCGGCGACCGGCAGCGCAACTGCGGCCATGGCGGCACTCGTGGCCAAGGTCAGGGGTCAGTCGAATCTCGTGTTACGAGTGGGTCAGGGTGTGGATATGGGGCGGCCGAGCGTCTTGATCGCCACTGTGGAGGCTGACGACGGCAAGACAAGGATCCGCATTGGCGGCAAATGCGTCAGCGTGATGGAAGGATCGTTCTGGCTTGCTTCTGCTGACTGACTAGACGCATAAGAGCCGGCGCGCGGCATGCATCGCCCCTCGACAAGGCGTTTGCGCCGCGCGCGTTTTTTCAACAACAGTAGGCATCCTGAGTATCATTTCAGGCGGCTTACTTGGCGAATCCAACGCTTCCTCGACCGGCGCAAGGTCTGCTCAATGCCGATGATGCATCCACCAATGCCGGACATGACCGCCTGTGCTCTCGCGCTTTTCTCCGGGCCGCTTCGACTCGTTAATTAACAGGATAATTGCCACCAACGCCAGGCCGCCGAGGCCGATCAGGACGTTGATCAAATCGATGGCAGAACCGTGCAGGGTTAGTCGAGACGCGGTTCCAATAATGTCCATTACCGTATTCACAAACTGGTCCATGATGCCCTCCCACGTCCTCTGCACCCACATCTACATGATAGGTAAACAGAGACTTAAGAGTTAGTGGCCGGGCTTAAAATTCTTGGTGCTATCTTCGCCTGTCAGCAAAGAAACACCGACCTTTCATCAAACCACTGGACTGGTTTCCCGCGCCTGTCTCCTCGGGCCGAACATCACGAAACTGGCCATGGCCAGTACCCATGCGCCGATCCAGCCATACAGCATGACCAGTCCGAACCCATGCACAAGCGCCGCATGAACAACCGTTCCTGACGAATCCAGCGATGCTTGCGACACAGCATCGCCTGCGGCTATTCGTTCGGCCAGCGATCTCAACTGCCGTCCATCGAGCGACCCGGAAAACGTGCTCCTCAAGTCCGACAAGATGCCTTCAATCAGGATGTACCCCATCAACGCGATATTGACGGCCAGCGAGATGAGCCTTGCACTCATGTCGATGCCCGACGCCATGCCTGCGCGCGTGCTCGGCACCGCGCTGGTCGTCGTGTTGGTCACGGGCGTATTAGTGAGCCCCAATCCAATGCCGGCCAGCAGGCAGCCGGGCAGCATGGTCAGCCAACTGGCATGCACGGCGCCGCTACCGGCCCGCATCAGGATAAAGCCGGTACCGATCGTAAACAGGCCAAGTGGAATGACGACACCCGGGTGATATCGAAGCGAAAGACGTTCGGCCAATGGCGGTATGACAAGCCTGGGAAGCGTATAAGCCAGCAATGCTGAACCGGCAGTCACGCTGTTATATCCGAGGGCGCTCTGGAAATAAATCGGCAGATAAATCATGAATGGCCAGAAACTGAAATTCATGCCCATCGATCCAAATAGCGCGCCCGAAAAATTGCGTATCCGGAACACGGAAAAATCGAACATCGGATGAGCGTTGTTCTTTTCCGCGATTATGAAAAGGATAAGGCTAACGGCAGATGCGGCAATGATCCCGATGCCCTTGATACTCGTAAAACCAAGGTCGGACCCTTGCGTGATGAAATACGCCAGACCGAAAACCGATAGCGAAAGCGTGATCATTCCCAACAGGTCCAGCTTTTTCGCCTGCGGGTCGCTGGATTCCTGAACCCCCTTGAACACAAGAATCACCGTCACTATCGCGATCAGAACGTGAATGAGAAACACCCATTTCCAATCGATACCGCGACAATGATTCCGCCCACAATCGGCCCAAAACCGAGGCCGATGCCAAATATGATGCCCCACGCGCCAAAGGCCCGGGTACGGGCCTGTCCCGCCCGGAACTGATGCGATAACACGGCCACTTGGCAAATCAGCATTGCCCCGCCGGCCATGCCTTGAAGAAAGCGGCTCACGATCAATACGGAAACACTCTGCGCGAGCCCGCAAATCAGCGAGGTGATCGCAAACAGCACAATGGCGATCATGAAAATGCGCTTCCTGCCAAACCGGTCTGCAAGCGTCCCGGTCGCCATCAGGACTGTCGTGCACGCGATGGTGTACGCATTCATGATCCATTGCATTTCCTTGAAACTGCCCCGCAATACTGTTTCAAGGGTGGGCAATATCACCGGCACGCTGGATATTTCGAGGCCGAACATAAGCGAAGCCAGGCAAATACCAGCCAGTGCGATGGAATTTTTGTTGGGATGAGTGAGTGTCATGAATATCAAGGGGTAGCCAGAAGCACCGGCTACCCGCGCCTCCCGCATATCGACGTGAAACGTGGGTGTGCCGACTTGCAATACACACGGGATAAACCACTGAGATCGATTCGATAACTCGGCATGTTGATTCCGACAGGAAGATTGAATGGACCCGCGCTAAAAGCAATGCAGGCAACGCATGGCGCTAGCAGGTGAAAAGGTAATATAGAGGGAATTGAAGTCGTCATTGATTCATTGCTTTCCTCTTAATGAATCCTTCGTGGAACCAATAAAGGTCAAGTATGAGTGACAAGCTCCACGGCGTGAGCACGTTCGTGCAGGTGGTTGAATCCGGCAGTTTTGCGCTGGCTGCCGAACGGTTGAACCTGACGCGCTCAGCCGTCGGCAAGGTGATCTCACGGCTCGAATCGCGTCTCGGTGTGCGCCTGCTTCATCGCACCACGCGCAGCCAGAGCCTGACCGAAGATGGGCAGACGTACTACGATCGGTGCGTGCGGGCGCTGGCCGAACTCGATGCAGCCGAGGCCGACCTGGAAAGCGGGAGGCGCGAACCGCGCGGCCGTTTGCGCGTCAGCGTGCCCATCGCTTTCGGTCATCTCTGCGTGGCGCCGGTGCTGCTGCGCCTCGCGTCGAGGCATCCACAATTGCAGATCGACATTTCGTTCACTGACCGCGCGGTGGATCTGGTGGAAGAAGGGTTCGATCTCGCCATTCGCATCGGCGAGTTACGCGACAGCGTGAGCCTCGCCGCGCGCCGCCTGGGCGTGCAGTACTCGAGCATCGGCGCGGCGCCGTCGTATGTTGCGAGGCATGGGTTGCCTGCAAGCCTTGAAGAAATGGACGGGCATGCCGGCATTGCTTACTCGCGCGCGGGCGCCACGTCGCCGTGGCAGCTACGGGATATTGACGGCCAGGTGCGGCAGGTCAACATTCGGCGGCAAGTAAGTCTGGACGATGTGCAGGCGATCGCTGCGGCGGCTATCGAAGGCTTTGGGTTGGCTTGGTTGCCAAGCTGGCTGCTGTCGCGTTACGAGAAGACAGGTGAACTGGTGACGGTGATGAATAACTGTGGAACGCAGCCGCAGGATATTCACGCCGTGTGGCCGCAAACACGCTACCTGTCGTCGAAGACACGCCGCGCTATTGACGCACTGGTCGCCGAGATTCCCGCAATGATCGCGGGTAAAGATCAAGACAGCTAAGACGTGTCTTGCACCTTCACCAAGGTGCGACTTTCGGCAACTGCCACCCATACGTGACAGACGCCACGCGCAAGATGCAACACGCGGCGCCGCTCAGGAGCGCGGCGGTTATCGGCGAAAGTCCGAAGCGGCGGCCGACGACCAGGACGACCCCTCCCGCGAACGCGGCGCTCGCGTAGATATCGGCGACTAGAACCATGGGCACGCGCGCCAGCAAGATGTCGCGTATGACGCCACCGCCCACGCCGGTGATCGTACCCATCAGCGTCGATATGAAAGGCCCGATGTCGTAGCTCAGCGCCTTCTGCGCGCCCGCGACGGCGAACAACGACAGCCCGGCGGCGTCCAGCACCATGAGCAAGTTCGGCGAGAGCGTGCGGGCCTTGCCATGAAAGATGAACGTCAGCAAGCCCGTCAGGAACGCAAGCGCCGGATAGCGCCAGTCGCGAACTGCATTAGGCGGCGTCGCGCCGATCAGCAGGTCACGAATCACGCCGCCGCCCAGCGCCACGACAAACGACAGCACCATCACGCCGAGCAGGTCGAGTCCACTCTGCATGGCGCTGATTGCGCCTTCGGCGGCGAACACGGCTGTGCCCGCAAGATCGGCTGCCAGGACTATCGTTTCGATTTTCTTCATCGTTCAGGTCTGCGATGGAGGTTGTCGGAGTATCGGGAACGCGCGGTTCGACATCAAGCGGCAAGCTTTAGATAGCGCTTCACTTCGGCATCAATCCATTCCATGAAATGCGACTGCTTCACGCTCAACGCTTCACGCTGCTGCCAGACGAGCCAATACGGATAGGGGTACGGCACGTGTATGCCGGTGATCTGAACGAGCTCGCCGCGAGCAAGCGCATCTGCAACAAGCGTGCGACGTTCAAGCGCAATGCCCTGCCCCAGCATCACCGCCCCCAATACGATGTTCGAATCGTTCGCGAACAGTCCGCTCACGTTGCTGGGTTCACGCACATTGGCTGCCCGGCACCAGTCGGTCCAGGGTGCATCGGTGCTTCGTATCAATGGACACGCCACAGCCTCTTCAGCCGAGCGAGGAAGCTGGCCGCCGTTGAAATGCGGCGCAGCCACGACCAGCAGTTCATCGCTGAACAACTCTTTCTGGGCGAGACCGGGCCAGTGGCCTTGTCCCATTCGAATGCTGACATCGGCGAGACCGTGCCGCATGTCCTGTATCTCAAGACTCGTCTGCAAGCGCACTCGGTAATACGGATGGCGCTCGCGGAAACTCGTCAAGCGCGGCAGCAGCCAGTGCAACGCAAACGACGGCAGCGTGGCGATGACCAGTTCGCTCTCTTGAGGCCGGGCCTGCGCCAAAAGCGTTGCGTTGGCAATGTCGCGCAGCGCCGAGCGTATCTCAAGCGCATAGAGACGCCCCTCTTCCGTCAGCCGCAATCCTCTCGCTTCACGTACGAAGAGCGCAACGCCCATGGTGTCTTCGAGAATCCTGATCTGCTGACTGACTGCCGAGTGTGTCACGTGAAGTTCACGCGCAGCGAGCGTGACGCCGCCGAGCCTGGCAGCCGCTTCGAAACATCGGAGCGCGGTCAAAGGCGGGATATTGTTCATGTAAGTTTTGCTTACCGAAGACGTTTGTTTATGTCGCTTTTCATGCATTGGTTAACTGGATAATCTGATGCAAACGGTTGTCTTAACGCTTGTACCGGCGCTATTAGCAGCATGCGTGAAGACACCCACGTGATAGATATTCTAACGGGAAGCCAATGAAACTGATCGGAATGCTGGACTCGCCATACGTGCGTCGAGTGGCTATTTGCCTCAAGCTGCTTGAGCTCGATTTCGAACATCGCCCGGTTTCCGTGTTCCGTGATTTCGAGGAATTTCGCAACCTCAACCCGGTCGTCAAGGCGCCCACCCTGATCCTCGATGATGGTCAAAACCTGATGGATTCCACGCTGATCCTCGACTATGTATCAAGCATTGCCAACCCATCGATCATGCCGGCGCCGGACCGCGCGGAGGATCGTTTGCGGGCAGCCAGACTCACGGGCCTTGCGTTAGCGGCGTGTGAGAAAACGGTTCAGATTGTCTATGAACGCAACCTGCGTCCCCCTGAAAAACAGCATGAGCCGTGGATCGATCGTGTCACGACTCAGTTGTTCGCGGCATACGCGGAGCTCGAAGCGGAGATGGCTTTGGCAACCCTCCCTATCGACGCAAGGCGGCTTGGACAGGCCGGCGTGACGGTCGCTGTCGCCTGGAGATTTACGCAGATGATGGTGCCGAAGATAGTTGTCGAGGCGGACTATCCCAGGCTACGGGCGTTCTCGGTTTTCGCCGAGCAAACGCCAGCGTTCGAGGGCACGCCGCCTGAATAGGCGATAACAATGCGTTTATCCCCGCGAATGAATACCCTTACTCACTTTTAAGTGTAAAAACCCTAAAGTAAAAGTGGTTAACCGCCGTTATGTCCTTGTAACGCGAGAAGCGACACCGTTCTCGCGTCACGTTCCAGATCGGAGAAAGGACACAATCAATGCGAAATAATCAGCCCGTCTCGCAGCAGGAGTACGACTTTCCGGCTTCGGACATGCTCGTTTCGGCCACGGATCTTTCAGGCAACATCAAGTACTGCAATCCTGCGTTTATCGAAGTCTCCGGCTATTCGAGAGAAGAACTCATCGGCCAGCCGCACAATCTGATCCGCCATCCTGATATGCCGCGCGAAGCGTTCGGCGACATGTGGGCGACGATCCAGCAAGGCCGCCCTTGGACCGCCCTCGTCAAGAACCGCCGCAAGAATGGCGACTTCTACTGGGTTCGCGCGAACGTGACTCCGGTTATCGAGCATGGCAAGGCGGTCGGTTTTCTCAGCGTGCGCGTGAAGCCGGGCCGCGACGAAGTGGCGGAGTCATCTGCCTTGTATGCGCGGATGCGCACCGGTGCAATGGGTTCACTGCGTCTCAAACAAGGCGCGCTTGTACGCACCGGGCTGGCCGGCAAGCTCGCGGAACTGGCGCGCATGCCGGTCGCGTCGCGCATTGCGATCGGCTACGCCGCGGGACCCATGGCGGTGCTCGCGACTGGATCGATCGCGTACCGGGGACTTCCACCACTGCCCTTGTGGATCGCCTTCGGCGTAAGCGCATTGGTGAGCGCGATCGGCTGGGCGACCGTTTCACATCACGTCGGCGCACCCGTGCGCACCATGTCCCGATTCGCGACGCGCATGGCGGCCGGCGATCTGACGGCAGCGATGGAAACCGGCGCCCGCGACGACCTCGGCGACGTCCAGCGCGCACTGAACCAGCTCAAGGCGAACCTGTCGGCCATGGTCCTCGATGTACGCGGGCAGATCGGCGGGATGATGGATGCCACGCGCGAAATTTCGAGCGGCAACATGGATCTGTCGCGCCGGACCGAGTTGCAGGCGGCATCGCTGCAGCAAACCGCCTCGACCATGGATCAACTGACCACCACGGTAAAAGGCAACGCGGACGCGAGTGTACGCGCGCTGGATCTGGTGAAGGACGCCCAGGACGCAGCCAGCGACGGCGGCAAGATTGCTATCCAGGTCGAGCAGACCATGGCCGGCATCAACACGGCTTCGCAGCGCATTGCAGACATCATCGGCGTGATCGACGGCATCGCGTTCCAGACGAATATCCTCGCGCTGAACGCGGCGGTGGAAGCAGCACGTGCAGGCGAAGCGGGCCGCTCGTTCGCAGTGGTCGCCACCGAAGTGCGCAACCTGGCGCAACGCTGCGCGGCGTCGGCGAAGGAGATCAAGGCGGTGGTGGAAACGAGCGTGGCGCAGATCGCGGAAGGGACCGACCTGGTGTCGCGTACGACCAGCCAGATGCGCGCAATCGATGCCGCCGTGCTGCGGGTCGCGACGATCATCGGCGAGGTGGCGAATGCGAGCAGTGAGCAGGCCGAGGGCATTCGTCAAGTGAACCAGGCGGTCGCGCATCTGGACGGCTCGACACAGCAGAATGCCGCACTGGTCGAGCAGGCTGCGGCCACTGCGCAGCGGCTGGCCGAACGAGCGGACGTGCTCGACGACGCCGTGCGCTTATTTACGGTTGGGCATTGATGAGAGGAGCGCTCGCAGTACGTTTAATGCGAGCGCGCAAGGTCGCTTAATCAGCGTCCGAATCGGACTCGGCGTCCAGCGCCAGCACGGTCACGCCCACATCTATCCGATGTGACCCGCCGCCGAGAATCATCCCGCGCAACAGCGACACGTCGCTATAGTCCCGGCCCGTGGCAAGCGTCACGTGTTCCAGATCGGCGAGCACGTCGTTGGTCGGATCAAGATCGATCCAGCCGCTGCCGGGGCAAAACACCGACACCCACGCATGCGACGCATCCGCGCCGATCAGCTTCTCCTGCCCCGGCGCGGGATCGTTACGCAGATACCCGCTGACATACCGCGCCGGCAATCCGAGAGAACGCATGCATCCGATCATCACCTGCGCAAAATCCTGACAGACGCCATGGCGCATTTCAAACGCCCGATGAGCAGGCGTGTCATAAGACGTAGCCAAAGGCTTGTACTTGAAGTCCGCATGAATCCGGTGCATCAGGTCGATCGCCCCTTCTGCCAGCGGCTTGCCCGCAGGAAAACTTTTTAGTGCGTAATCCCGAAGATCCTGACCGAGACTGACGTTCGGCGACGCAAAGCAAAACTCGGTCTCGGGGCGAAACGGCGAATGAGCGCTGAAACGCATACCGTCTGCGACTTCGTCCCATGCGGGCGTGGTCGCCGGATCGAGCGACGCCCATCGCGGCGTCAGTTCAACGGTCGTTTCACTGACCATCTGCAACGACCGGTGCGGCGACTCGAGCGAAAAATACAGCACGTCGTTACCGAAGGTATCCACGCGATGATTGATGTACGGCGGCTTCGGCTCAATGCTTTCGGTGTGCGATATCACCCGCTGCCATGCGCAGTTCTGCGGCCGGATAGTCGCGAGATGCTGAGCCGTCTCCACGTACGTTGAATAGCGGTAGGTCGTCCGGTGCGACACCCACAGCACGGTTTTCGGAATCTTCACGACGACACCTGCAATGCCTGCGTATTCGCGTGGCTGAAGTAACGCGCGCTGATTTCATGCGCAGCGGCGCTCACGTGATCGCCGAGCGCCTCGCAAGCCTGGATGAGTTCGCCGTAGTTGCCGTCTTCGTCGGTGGTACAGAGCTGCTCGAGCCCTCGCAGCGACTTCAGCAACAGCGTTGCGTCGCTGAATGCGCCGTGGTTTGTGTTGCCGGCCGCCACCGAGATCTCGTTGAGCTTCGTGCATAGGCGCGAGTACACGCCATACAAACCGCGCGGGTTGCTCGGCTCGACCACCAGCAAGTCGATCAGTGCGGGGACCTCGAAACGTCCGGGGTAAAGCGATCGATACGTCAGCGTGCTGTCGAACAATTGCAGCAGCAGGTCGAACCCGGCGGGCGTTGTCATCTGACCGTGTTCGGCGGCCACGCGCAGGAAGGTGGTCATGGTCCATACGCGTTCGATATGCCGTCCCGCGAACACCAGCTTCCACGCTTCGTCGCGCGTCATGCGGTCGCCCTGCGCGCCGCTGATGGCAAGCAATTGCGTCGATAGTGTTTCAAGCGTTCGTGTGAGCTTCACGCGGTCATAGCGCTCCACGCCCGGCCCCGGTTTGAACTGCTGGATGGCATCGCGGAAATCGTTGCGCGCGGCCAGGATCGTGCGCCAGTGGTCGGTTGAAAGACGTCCGCGAATCTCGCTGCTCGCGCGCACCTGGCTTGCGAGGTTCTGGCCGATACTCGCCGCGGCGCCGTTCTCTCCAATGTTCGCGACCAGCAAACGTTCGAGCCCACGCGCCGTGTGCCCTTGCAGCGGCGTGCCGGGGGGTAGCAGGCCGCATTGCCACGCCAGGTCCACCAAGGTCTCCAGCATACCCTCGGAGTCGTTGCTGTCGATCGACGAAAGGATCACGCGCAGCAAGCGCACGTTGTTCTCGGCGCGCTCTCCGTATCGGCCGGCCCAGAAGAGGTTTTCTGCCGCGCGGCTCGATACCGTCCGATGCTTGCGCGCAAGGTCCGCTGGTTTCATCGGCGTGGGGAGCAGCGAGAAGGTCGAACCCGGCTTGCTCGACAGCACCCAGGTGTCGACGCTGCTGCTGCCGAATTGCATCGATACCGACGGCTGCCGCTCCGCCCCAAGCCGCGTGAATCCGCCCGGCATCACGGACCAGCCGCCATCGATATTCGCAATCGCATAAACGCGCAACACCGATGGCCGTCCCGTCAGCGTGTTGTCTTCATAACGCGGCGCGTGCGAACTCGGGAACAGATTCTGGATGGTGAACGCGTCCGGCATGGCGTCGATCCGCGTGCGCCAGCCGGCCAGCGGTTGCAGGCCGTCACCGAACCCGCGCGGGCCGCCGCCGTTGAGCGGCAAACCCGGCCAGGTGGGAATGACGAAGGCCTTGTCCAGACGTGCCAGCACCGCTTCACGCGCAGCCTCTTCACCGCACCACCACGTGGGTACGCTGGCGAGTTCCAGCGGCTCGTTGAGCAGCGCCCGCGAGATGGCCGGCAGGAAACCGTGCAGCGCCGGCGATTCGACAAAACCCGAGCCCGGCACGTTGGATACCATCACGTTGCCGGCCCGCATGACCTGCAACAGACCCGGCACGCCGATAGTCGAATCAGCGCGCAATTCGACCGGGTCGCAGAATGCATCGTCGAGACGGCGCATCAAGACATGAACCCGTTCCAGTCCGGCGAATGTCTTGAGGAACAACATGTCGTCGCGTACGGTCAGGTCCTTGCCCTCGACCAGCGTGACGCCAAGATAACGCGCGAGGAACGCATGCTCGAAGAAGGTTTCGCTGAACGGCCCGGGGGTCAGCAGCGCGATGTGCGGCGACCCTTCACCCGACATCATCGCCCGGCCGCCCTGGACGAGTGCCGCGATCAGTTGCGAATAGAACGGGGCGAGCCTTTGGACCTTCATCGAACGGAACGCCTCGGCGAATACGTCGGAGACGATCAGCCGGTTTTCCAGCGCATAGCCGAGTCCGGAAGGCGCTTCCGTCCGGTGCGCCATCACGGTCCATGCGCCGTTAGGGGCACGCGTCAGGTCCACCGCAACAAGCTGCAGATACTGCGCGCCGGGCGGCACGAACCCCTTCACCGAGCGTAGATATCCTGGATGTCCATACACAAGCGCGGGCGGCAGCAGGCCATCGTGAAGCAGCGTCTGGGGCCCGTAAATATCGGCGACGATGGCGTTGAGCAACTTCGCGCGCTGGGTCACCGCGCGCTCGATCACCGACCACTCGCCCTCTTCGATAAGAAACGGCAGCAGGTCCAGCGCCCACGGCCGGGGCTCGCCGCCGTCGGCGTAGACGTTGTAGCTGATGTCGTTATCGCGGACTTGCTGCGCAATGGACGCGGTGGCACGGTCGAGGCCGGCTATGCCGTCGTCGCCGAGCAGCTCGAAGAATTGCCGCCACGGCGCGCGCAACTGGCCCGCCGCGTCGCGCAGTTCGTCCCAATGGCCCTCCCGGACCGGTACCGCGCGAAGGTGTGACGACACACTCGCGCGGTTCGCGATTGCTTCAAACGGAAGCGTTGATTGGAAGGCCAAATTGAGCAGCTACCGTTGAAGTTGATGAGGTTACCGTCGGCGCAGATCGAGTGTGAAAGGAAACTCCAGGCTGCGTTTCGGTTCTTCCACGACCATGCGCCCAGGCGTATGGCCGATTCTGAAAAAGCGCGCGCGCCGCCGGCTTTCCGCCTCATATGCGTTGACCGGATAGGTCACGTAATTGCGGCCACCCGGATGGGCTACATGATACCGGCATCCGCCTATGGACCGGTTGCTCCAGGTGTCAACAATGTCAAAGGTAAGCGGTGCATCCACGCCAATTGACGGATGCAGCGCCGTCGGCTGCGACCATGCCCGAAAACGTACGCCGGCGACATGCTCGCTGACCCGCCCGGTAGGTTGCAACGGCAACGGCACGCCGTTGACCGTCACCACATGGCGGTTATCGTTGAGACCGAGCACCCGCACTTCCATGCGCTCCACCGACGAATCCACGTAGCGCACCGTCCCGCCCGGCGACCCCTGCTCGCCCATCACGTGCCACGGCTCCAGCGCGCTGCGCACCGTCAGTTCGATACCGTTCGTCTGGACCGCGCCCACCAGCGGGAAACGGAACTCGAAATGCGGCGCGAACCATTCAGTTTCGAACGCATAACCGGCTTCATTCAGGTCCGCGATCACATCGTGGAAATCCATTTCGATAAACGTGCCGAGCAGGAAACGGTCATGCAGTTCCGTGCCCCAGCGCGTGAGGCGGGTGGTGTAGGGTTTGTCCCAGAAGCGCGCGACCAGCGCTCGCAGGAGCAATTGCTGGACGAGGCTCATGCGCGCGTGCGGCGGCATTTCGAAGCCGCGAAGTTCGAGCAGGCCGAGGCGGCCGGTGGGGCCATCGGGGGAATACAGCTTGTCGATGCAAAATTCCGCGCGATGCGTGTTGCCGGTTACATCGATCAGCAGGTTGCGCAACGTCCGGTCGATCAGCCACGGCGGCAGTAACGCGCTGTCGCGTCCGCCCAGACGTTCGAGCTGGTGTTCGATCTCCTTGAACGCAATCTCCAACTCATACAACTGGTCGTTGCGCGCCTCGTCAACACGCGGCGCCTGACTCGTCGGTCCAAGGAACAATCCCGAGAACAGATACGACATCGACGGATGGTTGATGAAGTACGCAATCAGGCTGGCGAGCAAGTCGGGGCGACGCAGGAACGGGCTGTCGGCAGGTGTCGCGCCGCCCAGCACGAAGTGATTGCCGCCGCCCGTGCCGGTGTGCCGGCCGTCGGTCATGAACTTCTCGGTGCTGAGATAACTTTCGTGCGCCGATTGATACAGAAACTCGGTGTGATCGACGAGTTGATCCCAGCTCGACGCCGGATGAATGTTCACCTCGATCACGCCCGGGTCCGGCGTCACTTGCAGCATCTTGAGACGGGCATCGCGTGGCGGCGGATACCCTTCGATCACCACCTTCATACGCAGATCGGCGGCTGTTGCTTCGATAGCCGCGAGCAGGTCGAGGTAGTCATCGAGTTCAGTCAGCGGCGGCATGAACACATGCAGCAGGCTCTTGCCGCTGCCAAACGATTTCGCTTCGACGTCAGGTCCTGCCGCACGCGCCGGATCACGTGCTTCGACGCATAACGCGGTACGGCGGATCCACGACGCGGACTCGCCGCGCGATGGCTCGCGGGTTGAGGTTATGGGCCCGCTTGTGGGCGCGCGTCCGGTGCCTGAAACCGCACTGGTACCCGTGCCCGTACCCGCTCCTGCTTCTACGCTCTCCCCCGCCACCGGCTCACCGCGATACTGCATGCGCAGTTCCATCGCCTGGCGCAACGGCGCTGGCGGCCCGAACGGATCGTGCGGATGCTGATACGGATAGTCCCCCGCGCTCACCCAAGGCAGCGATTCAAGCGGCAGCCGATACCCCATCGGCGAGTCGCCGGGAATCAGGTACATCCGGCCATCGCGGAAAAACCAGGGGCCGCTAACCCACGTTGGCGCTTGCATGGGGACATCGCGTTCGCGTGCAATAGGCAGCACGTAGCCCGTTACCTCGGACAAACCCGCATCGAACACACGACGCAAGCGCATGCGTTCCATCTCGTCGTCGAGTTCGGATTCGAACGGGTCGACGTTCACCGGCAAGCGGCGTTCACGCCACAGGTAATAGAACGTGTCTTCGAAACCGGGCTGGATATACGAAGGATCAAGCGAGACCTTGTTCGCCAGATGTTCGATAAACCGCCGTGCATCTTCGGCCGTGTACCGGCCCGGATCGCGTTCGTCTGCGAAGAGCTTGGGGTCTTCCCAGATCGGCTCGCCATCCGCGCGCCAGAACAGCGACATGGCCCAGCGCGGCAACTGCTCGCCCGGATACCACTTGCCCTGCCCGAGATGCAGGAAGCCGCCCACGCCATAACGCGCACGCAACTTGTCCATCAGCGAGAGGGCATAACCGCGCTTCGTCGGGCCCAGTGCGTCGGTGTTCCATTCCGCGGCATCGCGGTCGGTCACGGCGACGAACGTGGGCTCGCCGCCCATCGTCAGGCGCACGTCCATGTCGATGAGTTCCTGGTCGACTTGCGCGCCCATCTTCTGCACGGCGGCCCACACTTCTTCCGTGTACGGCTTCGTCACGCGCGGCGTTTCGAGCACGCGCTGCACCTGCATGATGTGCTCGAACTCGACTTCGCTTTCATCGACCGCGCCGGAGATAGGCGCGGCGCTCCCCGGCTCAGGCGTACAGGCAACGGGGATATGGCCTTCGCCGGCCAGCAGCCCGGAGGTCGGATCGAGTCCGATCCATCCCGCGCCGGGCAGGAAGACCTCGCACCACGCGTGCAGGTCGGTGAAGTCGACTTCGGTGCCGCTCGGGCCATCGAGGGACTTCTGGTCGGGGGCGAGCTGGATCAGGTAACCCGACACGAAACGCGCCGCCAGCCCGAGTTGACGCAAGGTTTCGACGAGCAGCCAGCCTGTGTCGCGACACGATCCCAGCGCCTTGTCGAGCGTCTCCTCCGGCGTCTGAACGCCGGGTTCCATGCGAATCACGTAGCCAATGTCCTGCTGCAACCGCTGGTTCAACCCGACCAGGAAATCGGCGGTGGCTTGAGGCGTTTTGTCGATGCTCTCGACCAGCTTGGCCAGCAGCGGCGTTGCTTCGCGCTTGATCAGATACGGCGCAAGTTCTGCCGCGAGTTCGGGTTCGTATGCAAAGGGGAATTTCTCGGCATAGGGCTCGAGGAAGAAGTCGAAGGGGTTGTACACCGCCATCTCGGCGACCAGGTCGACCGTGATCTTGAACTCCCGCGTTTTCTCGGGGAAGACAAGCCGTGCCTGATAGTTGGCGAACGCGTCCTGCTGCCAGTTGATGAAGTGTTCGGCTGGCTCGACCCGCATCGAATAGGAAACGATCGGGGTACGGCAATGCGGCGCGGGCCGCAGGCGCACGACCTGCGGTGAAAGGCCGACTAGGCGGTCATAACGGTAGTGCGTGACATGGTTCAACGCGACACGGATTGACACACCTGACTCCTGGACGAATTTTGGCAATCTTCAAAAGCAAGGTCCATGCCGTTTGGCTGCGCGCGCCATCGGGCAAGGCTGCTGGGAACTTCCATGCACGCATTACTGCGTTTTAAGCCATTTCAAGTGTCCGTCGATGCACCAAACTAGCGCGCAAAACGCCCTTTCCGTCTGGGCCGGACCGTTCCTGCGGCGGCACGTGGCTTGCTTGATACGGTCCATCCAGCCACCACGCCCTGTGTTTCAGCCTATCTCTTCAATATGAAAACTTTCCATTGCGGCCGTTGCCAGCATCACGTTTTTTTCGAGAACGTGAAATGCGAATCCTGCGCGGCGTTGCTGGGCTTCGTGCCTGAATTGTCCGAAGTTTGCGCGTTCGAGCCGGCCGGCGATACGACTGGTATTCCGCTATGGCGTGCGCTGAATCCATCGGCTAATGGCGCGTTGTTTCGGCAGTGCAATAACTACGCGCTGGAGAATGTCTGCAACTGGATGATCCCGGCCGACTCGCCGGATGTGCTGTGCCCGGCGTGCAGCCTGACGCAGACCATCCCCAATCTCACGCAGCCAAACAACCGGGTCTACTGGTACAAACTGGAGACGGCCAAGCGGCGCTTGCTGTTTGCGCTCTCGGCACTCGGGCTGAACACCGACTCACGGCGGACCAATCCCGAAACCGGTTTGCAGTTCGAATTTCTCGAAGACGGCAACATGGGGGCGAAGGTTCTGACCGGTCACGACAACGGCCTCATTACGATGAACATAGCCGAAGCCGACGACGCGTTGCGTGAACGCATGCGCGCCGATATGCACGAGCCGTACCGGACCCTGCTCGGGCATTTCCGGCATGAGATAGGCCACTACTATTTTGATCGGCTCGTGGCGAATACGCAGTGGGAAGAGCCGTTCCGCGAGATGTTCGGCGACGAACGGGCCGACTACGCCCAATCACTGCAAGCGCATTACGACAATGGACCGCCCGCCGACTGGGACCAGTCCTATGTGAGCGCCTACGCCACCACGCATCCGTGGGAAGACTGGGCTGAGACGTGGGCTCATTACCTGCATATCGTCGATACAGTGGACACCGCCGCGGCCTGTGGATTCAAGCTCGATCCGAAGTCCGACAACGAACCGTCGCTCACTGAAATCGAGCCGGTCGAGAACACCAGCTTCAATACGCTGATGGAGCAATGGTTTCCATTGATGTATGCATTGAACAGCTTGAACCGAAGTCTCGGCCTCGCCGATGCGTACCCGTTCACGCTCTCGCCGAAGGTCGTCGCCAAGCTGCGTTTCGTCCATAAGGTGATTGCGAATGCAGGCGCTCAGCAACAGGCAAAGCCTGAGGTGCAGCAGGAAATCAAGCAAGACCCGCAGGACCAGCCGGCGGCCGCAGCCGGTTAATCATGGTTTGATCAGGAGTTCGATGTATTTTAACTTTATGGTTTTGACTCCGGCCGTTCACGCCTCAACCCAAGCGCTCCAATCTAAAAAAGGTCAGTCCGATGAAGCTCCGCGTTGGTTACGAACTGGTCTACGAATGCGTGCAGCCGACACCGATGCTGCTCATGCTGAACATGCACGCGTCGCGCGCGCAGAGCATCCTTGTGCCGGACATCCTGAGGGTCAACCCGCCAGTGCCCTACTCGCAGTATCACGACTCATTTGGCAATCTGTGCAGCCGGCTGGTGGCGCCGCCAGGGTGGCTCACGCTGTCGACCGAGGGATTGATCGATGTGCCGCCGTATCCGGAGTTGGTTGAGCCGAACGGTTATCAGCATGCCGTTGAAGAACTGCCCGACGAGTGCATGCAGTTCCTTCTCGGCAGCCGCTACTGCGAGACCGATCTGCTCTCCGATGCCGCCTGGCAGATGTTCGGCCACACCCCGCTTGGACGTGCGCGGGTGCAGGCTATTTGCGACTATGTTCATCGGCACATACGCTTCGATTACAACTGCGCGCGTCCGACCAAGACGGCGTTCGAAGCGTATCGGGAAGGAGTAGGCGTGTGCCGGGACTTTGCGCATCTGGCGGTCGCGTTATGCCGCGCGATGAATATTCCGGCCCGCTACTGCACGGGGTATATCAGCGATATAGGTCTGCCGCCGCCCTACGCACCCATGGATTTTTGCGCGTGGATCGAGGTGTACCTGGGCAACACGTGGCAGACATTCGATCCGCGTAACAACGCGCCGCGCACCGGACGCGTGTTGATGGCCCGAGGCCGTGATGCCGCAGATGTCGCCTTGAGCAACACGTTCGGATCGACGACACTCGTCAGGTTCAACGTGGTCTGCGAGCCTCAGTAATCTGCGCGGCGTTTCGCACAGTACATTGTGTGCGACCCTGCATTTCAGTGCATGGGTCCGCTAAGTGCCGACATGGCCGCCGCTATCACTTCGCAAACAGCGAAGCCATGTTCGCAAACGCCTTGATTTCGAGCGCGTTGCCCGACGGGTCCAGGAAGAACATGGTCGCCTGCTCCCCGACTTCGCCCTTGAAGCGCACATGCGGCTCGATGATGAATTCCACGCCTGCCGCCGTGAGTTTGTCCGATGTCGCTTGCCACTGATCCATCGGCAGCACTACGCCGAAGTGCCGGACCGGGACTGCATCGCCGTCTACCTTGCTCGTCTTCCGATGACCAATTTCGTCCGGCGCAAGATGGGCGACGATCTGATGCCCGTAGAAATTAAAGTCCACCCAGTCGGCGGAGCTACGGCCTTCCGGGCAGCCGAGCAGGTCGCCATAAAACCCGCGAGCGGCCGCAATGTCATGGACCGGAAAGGCGAGATGAAAAGGGGAAATCGCAGCAGGGGTGTCGCTCATGGGAGGCTCGGATATCGGTTGAACGGAATGTGGTTGACTACGCGCACAGGGTTTGTCCCGGACGTCGCGCCAGGGAAACACAGTTTAGGATCAACCAGAATAGTTGAATAGCGATAGTTTTTTTAGCTCAGCATCAATAAAATTGATTAATCAAAACCTGCGAAAGCACCACTCAAGCGGTCGATAAAATCATGATGCGAGAGCTAAAAACCTTCCTGGCGGTAGTGCGTTTCGGGACGTTCGCGAGCGCCGGAGCGCATATCGGGCTGACGCAATCGGCTGTCAGCGCACAGATCCAGCGGCTGGAGGAAGACCTGGGTTTTCCGTTGTTCGACCGGACCGGGCGCTCGGCCACGCTCAATGCCGCGGGCAAGCAGACGGTCGAGTCCGCCGAGGAATTGTTGTCGGTCTACGCCCGCCTGGCGGCGCGCGGCGGCACGGCGGAACAGTCCGGTTTGCTGCGGGTTGGGGCCATTGCTTCGGCGCAGGCGTCGTTTCTGGTTAGCGCCATCGACCTGTTCCGGCAGACGTCTCCCGGCTGGCGAATCCGCATGATTCCCGGCGTGTCGCTCAACTTGCTTGCGCAGGTGGACTCCGGCGAGATCGACGTCGCGGTAATCATCAAACCGCCTTTCGCGTTGCCGTCCGAACTGCACTGGCGCACCCTGCTCACTGAAAGTTTCGTCCTGCTGGTCCCGCGCGAACTGGCGGATCAGCCGTGGCGCGCGCTGCTCAAGTCCGAGCCTTTCATTCGATACGACCGAAGCTCGTTTGGAGGCCGTCTCGTCGACCGCTTTCTCAGAAGAATTCGCGTCACGGTGCAGGACGTGGTCGAGTTGGACGAACTGCAGGGAATCGTCGGGCTCGTGGCGCATGGGGTGGGCGTTGCGCTGATCCCGCAATCGTCCGCGCTGCATATGCCCAAAACCGTGCGCGCGTTGTCGCTGGGCGACGAGACCTTCACGCGTGAAATCGGCCTCGTCCAGCGGCAGACGAGAAACGAGCAGACCGTCACCGTGCAATTCGCCGGGTCGGTCTGTGCAGTCCTGCCGCGATGAGAGTCCGAGCCTGAGCCACAAAAACGCTGCCTTGATTTATTGAACGAGAGGTCATAATATCCACGCATGACAAAAAATTCCTCTCTGCCGCAACCTGCCGATCGCTCGCAAGAACGTGGACGCCCGCGTGAGTTCGACCTCGACGAAGTCGTCGAATCTGCTGGCCGCGTGTTCTGGGAAGGCGGTTATCACGCGACCTCGGTGGGCACCTTATGCGATGCAACGGGCCTGCTGCGAGGCAGCTTGTACGGCGCATTCGGCGACAAGCACGGCTTGTTGATCGCTGCGTTCGAACGTTATGCCGACGGTGCGGTTGCCCGCCTCAAAGAGCGGCTGGCCGCCGATCTGCCGCCGCGTGAATGCCTGCGCGAAGCGCTGCTTCATTACACCCGGCTCAGCGCCGACCTGGCCGGACGCCATGGCTGTTTCATCACCAATGCAGCACTTGAACTGCTTCCGGCAGACGACGTATTGCGGCCTTATATTGAAACCACGCTCCAGCGCATTGGTGCTCAACTCACCGCCGCCGTGGTGCGCGGCCAGCAAGCGGGAGACTTCAGCGCCGATCTCGACGAAAACGCTGCCGGTACTTATCTGTTGTGCATCGTGCAAGGCATGCGGGTGCTGGGCAAGGTCGAAACAAGTGAAAAGAAGCTGGCCGGCATTGTCGATATGACCTTGCGCGCGCTGCTCTAAAAATTTTTCCCTAATTTTTGAACGATAGGTCATGAATAAACTAATCGAGCATCAGGCGGCTATCGCGGTTAGCCCGGCCGCCGTGCAAAGCGAATCCGTTGTTGCTGTGCGCCCCGGATACATGACAGGTGTGTTGCTCTGCGTGTGCGCGACAGTCCTGATGGGCATCATGTTTCCCGTCATGACAAGCGCACTTCGCTACGTCGATCCATTCACGTTCACGTCGCTGCGTTACATGATCGCCGGCAGCGCGTTTCTCGTTCTGTTGCGCGTAAAAGAAGGCCCGAGCGCATTCCGGTTCAAGGGCGAACCTATTGCGCTCGCGTGGTTGCTGGGTTCAATCGGCTTTTGTGGATTCGGTTCTTTTGTTTTTCTCGGACAGCAACTCGCCGGAAGCGACGGCGCACTCACTGCATCTATCATGATGGCAACCCAGCCGATGATGGGCTTGATCGTGAATTCGATCGCGCGCAAGATCCTGCCGCCGCTGTATTCGTTCCTGTTTATCCTGATGTCGTTTGCCGGGGTGGCGCTGGTCGTGACAAAAGGCGAAATTGCGGTGCTCCTGAGCGAGCCTCAGCACTACTCGGCGAACGCGTTGATCGTGGTGGGTGCGCTGTGCTGGGTGATCTATACGTTCAGTGCGTCGGCCTTCAAAACATGGTCCGCGCTCAAATACACGACCATGACCACGCTGCTGGGCCTGACTACGATTATCGGGCTGAACGGGCTGTTATACGTGCTTCACGTCGTGCCGGTGCCGACCACGGCAATGCTGATCGATATTGTCCCGCACCTGCTTTATATGGGACCCGTCGCGGGTTTTATCGCCATCCTGTTCTGGAACATGGGCAACAGGATTCTTACCCCGCTCAATGGCGTGTTGTTCATGGATGTACTGCCCGTGACAACATTCGTGGTGTCGGCGATGAGCGGATTAATCCCGACTCACCTGCAGATTGCGGGCGCTTGCATGACGGGCGCGGCGCTGATTCTCAACAACCTTTACTTACGCGGCCGCACGCGTCGCTTGGCTGCGGGTTCGTAAAGCCGGGCCGGTATCGACACTCGGATTACGCCAGCGCACGTCGTCAGGTAATCTCGAACGGCGCTCGCGGTGTTGCATCTCCATCCACATTCGCTATTGCCCAGACGACCGCAAAGTTCGTCGCGGCATTATGCGAAGCGAAGCGGCCCAGCGTGCCATGCGAGCGTTGATTTCCATGCTCGTCCCGGATGATCACGAATGAATCGAAGGCGCCTTTGACGGGGGCGACCATGGGTCGGATGGTTGATCCTCGGTATTGCATTTCCATATTCATCCCTCTCTCATTAGGTTGATGCGATGGAAGCTGGAGTAACAATCAGGAATTTTTTTAGTTATCGATGTATCTATGCGCAACGCCTGCGAATCACCAAGCCAAGGCATAAAACCAAAGCCCGGCAATTGACGCTTGTGTGCGACGGCCCTTTCAATCCTTCAAGCGTTCAACTCAACTTACGGCACAGCTCATTGCCCAATTCTCTGCGTCACGATCAAATTGGCGTGTTCACGCATTCGAGTATTCGCTGCACGGTCGCGTGCTGGGTTGGCGTCAACTCCGAACCACGCGCCAGATCAACGACACGCTTGCGCCAATACGCCTGGCCCAGTACCGAAATACCGCCATCGTCGTTCCAGCGCGGAACGAGCCGCTCCAGATGCGCGATCTCTTGCTCGACCAATAATGGATGTCGGGGGGCTGCTTGGAAGGTCTGGTCAAAGCTCACGGCTCGCGCTCCAGTAGCAAAGTAGCCGACATTACCGTGACTTCGCCGCTGGCGAATCCTCAATTCTGAGGATTTACGCCAGGCAATAACGTCTATTGATTGTGTTGAGGAAAAAACGATAAACGAGAACGGACAATCGCACCGGGCCAGTGCAATAAGAGTCCGTTACTGGGCTAAGGGGAGTATTGCAAACGAACGTGATTCTGTTGAAGCGCTTATTTGACCTTCATTCAACGGTCTTCGCACTTCCATTCAGGCAGCGCGTGGCTTGGCGCAGCGCTAAGCGAAGATTATTTCAAAATACAGGACATTGATAAAAAATACTGTCGCCCGCGCGCCCTACTGCTGCCGGTTTGTCTGAACGGCGCGAATCAGTTTGGAGCGGCTTCCAACACCGAGCTTATGGAAAGAGCGGTCAATATGCGTACGGACCGTCGTATAAGAAATGCCCAGACGGAATGCAATTTCCTTGTCGAGCAACCCTTCCACCACGAGGCCGACTACATCGCGCTCGCGCGCCGTCAGGTTCTTCAGCACGTCCTCTGAAATCAGCTTGGCTTGCGGTCCAGACGCCTCTGTCATGCCGGCTGCGGTGCGTGCTCGCGCAAGTGCAGCGGTAAAAGCGGGGCGTATGAATTCAGCCATGGCAAGGTCGTGATCGGAGAAATCTTCCCGATGTTTACCGCGCCAGATACGCAAGTCGCCAATATTCTCATCGCCGGTCCACGCATACACATTCATGCCCCAGTGCAAACCGTCACGACGCAGAAAGTCGTTGAACAGCTCAGTCCGCATTAATTCGCCTTGCGGAATCACATTCGTCACACGAACGGCAGCCCGGAAATTCTGCAGCCGGGGGGTCACAGTATCGCGATACTGGTAGTACTTCTCGTACTCGGACAGATTGTCTTCCGACATGTTGAACGAGACCCGGTTGACGAATTCCTTCTTCGTCTCGTCCCAGACATATGACCCGAGATGATCCGCGCGCAGCAAGCTGAGCATGCGAACACCCACTTCCTGCCGCATTAACTGCTCAGGAAGCGAATCGGCAAGCACGGCGAAGATATCGGAAACCAGGCCGGTTTCTCGGCTCGTCAAATACATATCACGGACATGCTGGTAGGTCCCGGTTCAATGGCTCGCAGACGTTTTCTCCACGCGCAAGCCTCCATATTTTTTTTGATCTAGCCCCGCAGACTACACGCACGATATTTCCGATTCAAGTCTCTTCTATCCGTGCCGTTAAATAGTTCGCCGTCATTTCAACTGACGGGCCAATTGTTTGAAGGCATGACGAGGCGGCAGAGAACCAGATCAGGCCGCCGGCATGGGATTCCGGCTTATATCAACGCGAAAGTACTTCCACCAAACGTCTATTAAATATCGACTAAACGTCTATCAACGTCTATTAAACGGGGAAACGCATGGCCATCATTCCGAATCTACGCCGCCGCAAGCCGATTATTGCAGCCGGCGAAACTACTCCAGCCGCTCAACCCACTTTCGGTTATATCGATACCCTGTTCGACTATGGCGCTTTGCTGGCAGCCGCGCCAGATTCGCTGGGCAAACTGCTGGGGGCCGGCAATCCGACGATCGCGATTATTGGCGCGGGTATCAGCGGCCTCGTGTCGGCGTATGAACTTCTGCGTGCCGGTGCATCGAACGTCGTGTTGTATGAAGCGTCCGGGCGCACTGGCGGGCGCGCTTACAGTATTCCCTTTACGAACCAGGCGCCGGCATTCCTGGCCGAGCTCGGCGCCATGCGTTTCCCTCCCAGCGAATACAGCCTGTTCCATTACCTCGATCGATTCGGCATCCAGGCAAACTCGAATTTCCCCGATCCTGGCGAAGTGCTGACCAATCTCGGCTATCAAGGACAGACCTACACGTGGCCGGCCCAAGGCAATCCGCCCGATATGTTCGCGACCGTCCATGCCGGCTGGAGCGCGTTCATCAGCGACGGCTTCACGCCCTCCTCCGGACCGGCCTTGCTCGCACCAGTCGCCATCACCGAACTGTTGCGCAACGGCCAGTTAGGGGCGGCACGAAACGCGTGGCAGGCATATATCGACATGTTCGGTAACCAGAGCTTCTATAGCGCGCTGCAAACCCTTTTTAGCGGCGCGAATCCTCCCGGCGGCAAGCCATGGCGCAATCCGGACGACTACGAGCTCTTTGGCGCGCTTGGCGTTGGATCGGGCGGACTCGGGCCGATGTACCCGGTCGCCTTTTTGGAAATCGTCCGCCTGATGGTCGATGAACTCGAAACCGATCAGTTGTTCATTCCGGCTGGCATTGAATCGCTGGCAGACGCATTTGGCGCGCAAGCATTCGGAGGTCACTCGATTGCGCAGCGTGTCGTGAACACGCCGGTGTCACGCGTGACCCGTAATAGCGAGGGCGTGATGCTCACGCTGGCGGACGGCTCGGTCCAGTTCGCTGACCGCGTGATCGTGACGGCCAGCACGCGCGCGATGCAGATCGACATGGCATTGACCGCGCCCGCGTCGGCGCTCTCGGCGCAGCAGTGCTCAGCGGTGAATGATGTGCACCTGACCAGCTCGTCGAAAGTGTTTGTGATGACGCAGCGAAAATTCTGGCTCGATGAAAACCTGCCCGCGAATATCCAGACCGATACGCTGGTACGGGGCGTGTATTGCCTCGATTACGCGCCGGCCGACCCCAATGCGCCGGGCGTCGTGCTGCTCAGTTATGCGTGGGAAGACGACGCGATCAAGCAGCTTGCGCTCGGAAACAATCAGCAGCGCGTGCAGCGTCTTGTGGCTGATCTGGCACAGACCAATGCCGCGTTTGCGCAGCATGTCGTGCCGATCAATAACGACTATGAGACCTTTGTAAAGACCGTGGACTGGGATCTGGAGCAAGGGTATTACGGCGCGTTCAAGCTGAATTTTGCCGGTGGCGATGCCCAGAGCCAGCAGTTGTTCTTCCAGTTCCAGGACTGCTTGCAACCCGCGACGGACCCGTTCATCTATCTCGCTGGAGACAGTTGCTCGTTTACCGGCGGATGGGTGGAAGGCGCGCTGCAAACGGGGATAAATGCGGTGTGCGCGGTGATCCGCAGCTTGGGCGGCAGCGTGGTGCCGAACAATCCGCTGGACAACATGTCGCCTCCGTATGACTACAGCGGTGCGTCGACTAGCGAGAATCGCAAGGCCGACGGCGGGCATTAAGACCCGCAGACGGGGACTTAACTAAGCGACGAGCCAAAAAAAGACCCGCACAAGGCGGGTCTTAGTCTCTCAGTTTCGTATGGCGAAACGCGCGGGCATTCTATGGCACGTTCGCTTGACCATCGGAGTTCGGTGTAGACGTGAAGCCCCCGGCTCTTGACGACAACTTAACTGATTAACGTGCACTGCGCGTCCTCATTTCTGAGGACAAGAAATGAGGACTAGCGCCAAAACCGGCGGTTTGAGAACCGCTGGTTTCAGTTTTAACTCAGCTAGACCGTGCTCAAGCCTCTTCTTTCAACGACGCCATGTCGATCACAAAGCGGTATTTCACATCGCTTTTAACCATGCGCTCATAGGCCTTGTCGATCTCGTCCATGCGGATCATCTCGATGTCCGACGTGATGCCGTGTTTGCCGCAAAAATCGAGCATTTCCTGTGTTTCTGCAATGCCGCCAATCAGCGAACCAGCCAGCTGACGACGCTTGAAAATCAGGTTGCCGACAGACGGCGACGGATGCGCATGCTCCGGCACGCCGACCAGCGTCATCGTTCCATCACGCTTCAGCAGTGCGGTGAACTGATCTAGGTCATGCGAGGCAGCAACGGTGTTGAGGATGAAATCGAACGAGTTGACGTGTTTAGCCATCTGCTCAGGATCCTTCGAGATCACGACCTCATGCGCGCCCAGACGCTTCGCGTCCTCGATCTTGCTAGCCGATGTGGTGAACAACACCACGTGCGCGCCGAATGCAGCCGCGAGCTTCACGCCCATATGACCGAGCCCGCCCAGGCCGACGATACCAACCTTCTGCCCAGCCTGGACATTCCAGTGACGCAGCGGCGAGTAGGTGGTGATCCCCGCGCACAACAACGGCGCCACGGCGGCGAGTTCAAGGTTCTCGGGGACACGCAGCGTGAAGGCTTCGTCCACGACGATCGACTTCGAATAACCGCCGTAGGTCACGCCACCCGTGTGCTTGTCGGGCGCATTGTAGGTGCCGACAAAACCGCTGCCTTCGCAATATTGCTCGAGGCCTTCCTGGCACGACGGGCATGTCCGGCACGAATCGACCATGCAGCCGACACCCGCCAGCGCACCGACCTTGAACTTCGTGACTTCAGAGCCAACCTCGGTCACCCGGCCGACAATTTCGTGTCCCGGCACGTTCGGGTACACCGTACCCGCCCATTCGCCGCGCGCGGTGTGCAGGTCCGAATGACACACGCCGCAATACAGGATCTCGATGCGGACATCGTGCGGACCGGTATCCCGGCGATCGAAGGCGAAGGGAGCAAACGGCTCTTTGGCGGAATGCGCGGCATAGCCATAGGTCTTGTACATGGTGTGGTCCTTGAGATAGTTCGTTGATTCGAGGTGCGTGCTTTGATACAGGGGGCGCTGTCCGTGCGATTCTGCTGCCCCGCGTCACAACAACTGAACGACAGGCAACAAGCTTGATAAAAGGCGTTCTGGACTTGACGACATCTGAAACTGCGCCAAGGCTCGATCGGACTTGTATCGGGACTTGTATCGATACTGCCCGGCTGTGCGATGCACAATGACTGACGCGAATGACGTGGCCGCTACAGGGTTTCGTTTCCAAACCTGGATCTGCGGTCGACGCCCGGGAGATTCGAGCGCCCCTTCGCAGGACAGTATGCGAATTGTGGACCATCCACTCAATGGAAATATTGCGATTTCACAATTCCAATTGGTGGAATGTGGAGTTGCAGCAATTTTGCGTTTGATATCAGGGCGTTATTCGAAGAAACGAGACGCGCCTTGCGAGACTGTTTCGATCGGCCCCGTCCCTCGATCATCGTACTCTTTGCGCTAGCCGGTTGACGCGAGGTTTTTTACGATCGCACGGTAGCACCAAATTCGATATCGAAACTTGAAGATCTAAACAGACCAATTTTTCTAATCCGGCAAGAGTGAGCTGATGGCAATAACACTTCGTCATCCTACTCGTTTCGGAGTATTTCTTCACGAATCAGTTCGCCAGTGTGGCGATCGTGTGTTCCTGGAGAAATTGCTGAACACGCATTGCCGTTTCGAACTCGGTCTCCGAATGAAAGTTCGTTGCAAGCCAGCCATCCACGCACACTGATCCTCATACGAATCATCGTGCCGATGGTGAACGCACGACCAACGCAACGCCCCCAAGCGGTCTTGTCAAGATTTTTGCCGGCGTGCCGTAATTGTGAATAACAAGGCAAAAACGTCCTGTGCAACGACGAGGAGAAGGAAATGACAGACTTGTACTGGCCGATGGTTGCGGTATATCTGGCGATGCTGATGGGCGCGGTGCTGCTGCTGAGCGCACTGTCAATGGGTGGGACGAGACTGCCGCTCCCGAACACTTTATCGACGAACGAGTAGGGTTCACATTGCTGAAATGTCTCACGATCACCGTTAACGACGGGCGACTCAAATAGGTCTTCTGTCCAGCGTTTCCGCTCAATCGACATGCTGCCGCCTCTCTCGGCCGACCAAGAGCACACGAAAAACCAGTCAGTCGCAATTGTGAAAACCGGGCTGCCGCTCTCGTGTACGATGGCTTCATATCGAGCCGGGGCAAACCGGGCGTTACACGCAACGCATTGCCCCGAGCACGATGCAATAGCCCGCGCGCTTGAGCCGGAGTCGCGCGGCGCTCCGCTGTTAGCCGCCACTGGGTGGGAATTTCCATGCCGCGTTCCGACTGGACCCGTGAAGCAATTCGCAAGATTGAAGCAGACTTCAACCGCTCCGCCGATACCCACCTGATTCCGCTCGACCTGCCGGGTTATCCGGACATCCGTTTCTATTTCAAGGACGAATCCAGTCATCCGACCGGCAGCCTGAAACATCGTCTGGCGCGCTCCCTGTTTCTTTATGCGCTTTGCAATGGCTGGCTGCGCGAGCACAGCACGATTGTTGAAGCGTCGAGCGGTTCAACCGCGATTTCCGAAGCGTATTTCGCACGGTTGCTCGGCTTGCCGTTTGTCGCGGTGATTCCTGCGGGCACTTCCCGGATGAAAATCGAGGCGATCGAGTTCTACGGCGGGCGCTGCCATCTGGTGGCGAATCCCGCCGACATTTATGCGGAATCGCATCGGCTCGCGGCGGAAACCGGCGGTCATTTCATGGACCAGTTCACGTACGCCGAACGTGCGACCGACTGGCGGGCCAATAACAATATCGCCGAGTCGATCTTCAAGCAGATGGACGACGAGGAATACCCGGTGCCAGCGTGGCTCGTGTCCAGCGGCGGCACCGGCGGCACGACGGCCACGCTGGGCCGCTACGTCGCGTACCGGCGGCATCTCACGCGCATTCTTTGCGTCGACCCCGAAAATTCGGTATTTTTCGATTACTTCAAAAGCACGTTGGCGGGCACGCCCGACAGCAGCCTGACACTCGATGTCGGATCGAAGATCGAAGGGATCGGCCGTCCGCGCGTTGAGCGCTCCTTCATTCCGACATGTATCGATGCCATGCTCAAGGTGCCCGACGCGTTGTCCTTTGCTGCAATGCGCTATCTGGCCGGGCGCTTCGGGCGTCGCGTTGGCGGCTCGACCGGGACCAATTTCGTCGGTGTGCTGTATCTGGCCGAACGCATGAAGCAGGCGGGCAAACAGGGTTCCATCGTCAGCCTGCTGTGCGACAGCGGTGAACGTTATAGCAACACCTATTACGACGATGCCTGGTACCAGGCGCAGGGAATTTCCGTCGCGCCGCCCGATGCACTGATTGCTCGCGCGGTAGCCGGCGAAGCGGTGCTGACCCAGCCAGACATTGCCGGGATGGAAGCTGCGGGAATGGGAATTTAACGCACGGTCCGCTTGAGATCTTGCGTGCGCATGACGAACATGGAAAAGACCCGTATGAGCTTGCGTATCAACGTTTTGCTTTCGTAGTCGCGTCCGTATCGCCTATGCGCGAGCGATGACCCACGACGTTTCCAGCACTCAAGACTTGAGCGGACGCGTGCTCTTTCAACCCCAATTTATCCGCCCACACACGATGAGGTTCCGATGACCCGTACTGTCGCCGAAAAACGCGCTGCCTTTCGCGCGCTTCACCAGCAAGGTTGTTTCGTGTTGCCCAACCCGTGGGATGCCGGCAGCGCGCGGATGCTGCAGCACCTCGGTTTTGCCGCGCTGGCATCGACCAGTTCAGGCTTCGCGTGGTCGACAGGCCGGTCCGACTACGCGATGAATTGTTCCGACGTCCTGCAACATCTGAGTGCCCTCTGCGAGGCCGTGGACCTGCCGGTCAACGCGGATTTCGAGTCCGGTTTCGCTTCCGACCCGGCCAGCCTCGCGGCCAATGTGAGCCTCGCGATCCAGACGGGCGTGGCTGGCTTGTCGATTGAAGACCGCGACGTGGAGGCCCCGTTCGGACTCTACGAGACCGCGCTTGCGGTCGAGCGCGTACGCGCGGCCCGTGCGGCGATCGACCGGTCCGGCGACGATGTCATCCTGGTCGCACGCACCGAAATCCTGCTCAGTGATCCGGGTGCGCTCAGTCAGTCCATCGACAAACTCGTGGCCTTTGCGGCCGAAGGTGCCGACTGTTTATACGCGCCGGGGGTGGTCGACAAGGACGATATAGCAGTCATGGTGCGTGCCGTGGCGCCCAAGCCGCTTAACGTACTCATGATGCGGCCCGGCCTGAGCGTCGCCGAACTGACTGACCTTGGCGTGCGTCGAATCAGTGTTGGCGGAGGGTTGGCGCGGGTTGCGTGGCAGGCCGTGCTGACGGCCGCCGAACAAATGAAAGCGGGGTCATTCGATGGCCTCGCGGGCGCTGCATCGGGCAAGCAATTAAACGATGTTTTCGGCGGATTCGCCTGAGCCTGAAGGCTCGGCACGCGTCCTGTGTTTGCGTGAATGTCCCTGCAGCGCAGGGACATTCTGCATCGGGCCCGATCGTGCGGCGGCTGTAGTGCGCTCGCTCGCGCTGTATCGGCCCGACAACATGTGCGTGGCCGAAAAGGGTTGGCAAGCGCCATAAGCGCCTGATAATATTCAGACGTGGATAGCCGCCCGGCACCACTTCAGGTCCTGCTTCAGGTCCCACACCACTCAAGTTTCATTTCTCAAAGGGAGGCGAAAAGATGCTCACATTCAAACGCGCCGTCCCTTGCTCGATGCGCCGGCCAGTTTAGGTCGCCATCAGCGCAGGCACAGCAGCCCGCGCAACTTCCAGACAGTCCGTTATCGGTTCGCCCGCTCGTGCAGGCGCGCTTTGACTGTCGCTCTCATGTCTCTCGACCGGAAAAGCTTCGTCGCGCTTGGCGCCTCGGGCTGTAGCAAATGGCTTACACAAAAAAACTCGACTTCGGCGGACGGGCGTTCAAAGACGTTCTCGGTTTCACTGTGGTTCACTGGGGCAAACAGCCTTGGCGCATCGTCGCCATTGTCGTGCTCGCCTTGATGTCGGCACTCGCCGACGTCCTTACGCCGCTCTTCGCAGGCCGGCTCGTGGATGCACTCGCCGCCGGCGCCGTCGGCAAGGAGCTGGCATGGCACGCAGCTACAACGGCGTTCGGCATCCTGGCTTGTCTCGGGCTGGCCGGCACGCTGCTGCGTCAGCTCGTGTTCATGAACATCATCGTGTTGACACTCAAGATGATGAGCGAAATTGCCGCCAACGCGTTTCATCGCGTGCAACGGTTTTCCGCTGACTGGCACGGCAACAGCTTCGCCGGTTCGACCGTGCGGAAGATCACGCGCGGCATGTGGGCGCTCGACCTGCTCAATGACACATTGCTCATCGCCCTGCTCCCGTCACTCGTTATGCTGGTCGGCGCGACCGTGCTGCTCGGCATGCACTGGGCCGTCATGGGTGTTGTGGTCGGCGTCGGGTCGCTGCTCTACATTGGGGTGACAGTGGCGCTGTCGCTCGGCTTTGTGGCGCCCGCTGCGCGCCTCGGTAATGCATGGGATACCCGCATGGGCGGCGCGCTGGCCGACGCAGTTAGCTGCAACACCGTGGTCAAGGCCTTCGGTGCGGAAACGCGTGAGGAAGCGCGGCTTGCGCGTGTGATCGGCAAGTGGCGCCACCGGACGCGGCGCACGTGGGCGCGCGGCACGATCAACGGCGGTGTGCAAGGCGGCATGCTGGTGGTCATGCAGGCGGCAATCCTGGGTGCTGCGCTGTTGCTGTGGGAAGCCGACAAGGCCAGCGTAGGCGACATTACGTTCACGCTGACCATGTTCTTCATGTTGCAGGGTTATCTGCGCGAAGTCGGCATGCACGTGCGTAATCTGCAGCGCTCGGTCAACGACATGGAAGAGCTGGTGTCGCTTGAAGGTCAGCCCCTGGGCGTGGAAGACAAACCGGACGCCGGCCCTATCGCTATTCGTGAAGGCGAGATCCGCTTCGAGCATGTGACCTTCAGTTACGACGGCCACACGAAGCCGCTTTATCGCGACTTCTCGGTGCGGATTGCGCCGGGAGAGCGCGTCGGGTTGATCGGGCACTCCGGGTCAGGCAAGACGACGCTGATCAAGCTGATCCAGCGGCTGTATGACGTCTCGGGCGGCAGGGTCATGATCGACGGGCAGAACATTGCCGATGTCACTCAGGCGTCCTTGCGTGGTCAGATAGCGATCGTTCAGCAAGAGCCGGTGCTGTTTCATCGGTCACTTTCGGAGAACATTGCGTACGCCCGGCCGGGTGCAACTCGCGCGGAAATCGAGCGGGCTGCAAGGCAGGCCAGCGCCCACGATTTCATCGCGGCGCTGCCGCAGGGTTATGAAACGCTCGTGGGTGAGCGCGGCATCAAGCTGTCGGGTGGTGAACGCCAGCGCGTGGCCATCGCTCGCGCGTTCCTCGCCGATGCGCCCGTCCTGATCCTCGACGAAGCAACGTCGAGCCTCGACAGTGAAAGCGAGGTGCTGATCCAGCAGGCCATGGAGCGGTTGATGGTCGGCCGCACGACGCTCGTGGTTGCTCACCGGCTTTCAACCGTACGTGCGCTGGACCGGCTGCTGGTGCTCGACAAGGGCAGGATTGCGGAGGAAGGCAGCCATGAAAAGCTGATCCAGCTTCACAACGGTTTGTATCGGCGGCTGTTCGAACGTCAGGCGCTCGGGTTGACGACGGACCGTGCAGACCCGGCGAGCGCGATCAAAGCCGAGCTGACCATAAGAGAGGCCTAGATGGTACTCCTGGTCAAGGCGGCACGCCTCGCTTTGCCGTGCCGCGCGTTGATGGATGGGGGAACGAAGTCACTTTGCCCGCCGATGTAACGCCGCTGGTGAGCGCCCGTGTACTGGGCGCTCACCTTGCGGCGTTAAGCAGCAACATATTGTTTCGAAGTTCGCTCAGCTTCTGGATTTCCAATTAGTTCGCATTACTCTATATATCAACAGACCGCTGCCCCCGGAACATCCACGCTACGATCCAACATAAATAAAATTTCATGCTTCGATAGCATTGTTTCAGACTTCACGACTCCCGGAATTCCATAATGAATGGACCGATTACACATTGGGAGTTTCGCGATGTATCAAACATTACAAGTCGAGGCGGTCCAGGATTCCGGGCGTCAGGCCATACGCTTCGATATCGGCTCGAACGCGGCAATCCTCGATGTCCAGGACATCGACTTGCTGATCGAACGGCTCGGCCACATTCGTTCGGGGCTGCTGCCGGCCTTGCCGCAAGAACCGTCGCGCACGCATAACTATGTGATAGAAATTGATCCGTGCTGGTATCTCGACAAGAACCCGCTGTTCGATGGGGTCGTTTTGCTATTGCGTCATACGGGCTTGGGTTGGGCTGGGTTCGCGATTCCTCAATCCAGTCTCGAGCGGCTGCAGGACGCTATCGTCAAGCCTGTGCCACAGAGGTTTGAGGTGAGCCAGATACCGAGTTGACCATGCGTGCCGGCGGGAGGTTTGCTGTGCGCACACAATAGAAAAACCTCAAGGCTGGCCGATTTTATTGTCGGCTGGCCTTGAGGCTTTTCTATCCACGTCGCATATCCATCCATGAAAGACAATCGACGCCGCATGAAACCACGCGGCGTCGCCCATGCCCAACTCAAACCTTGAAACTTAGAACCGGTGACGCATACCAACCGTCACTGCTACTTGCTTGTTCGTCGAAGACGGGCTCAGGCCGTTGATCGCCGCGTCGCCCAGCACCGTGCCATCGCCACCCGATGCGTGCTGAAACACACCTTCCGCATACACGTCCGTGCGTTTGCTCAGGTCATAGTCAGCAAGCAGCGAGAACTGGTGATACTTCGGCTTGGCATCGCCGGCCGCCGTGTTGAACGAGCCGTTCGTGAACGTGTAAGCGCCTTCGAGACTCATGGCCGGTGTCAACGCGTAGCGCGTGTTCACTTCATAGTTGTCCAGACGCAGGCTGTTGCCCGACAACGCCGTATAACCGTCGTTCATGTTGATTGCATCGAGCCCGTCAAGCTTCGTATGGGTGTATACGAAGCCAACCGTGGCCGGACCGAATGCGTAGTTGACACCGCCGCCGAACGTACGTTGCCGCGCAGCGACAAACGTTGATGTGTTGTTCGCGCCGGACACCGCGCCGTTCGCGTTATCGCCCTGGCCAGGATTGTTGATCTGCAAATACGACGCAGCAATGCTCAACGGGCCATTGGAGTAAGACGCGCCTGCGCTATATGCGCGATTGTCCGAGAACGCGCCCGCCTTGTTCGAAAAGCCGTACAAGCCGCCGAACTTGAAACCGGCGTAATCAACGCTCGAAAATTTCACCGCGTTGCTGATGCTGAAGCTGTTGTCGAGATTGTCGTTATCGAATGGATGCGCGGCAAGGTTGTTGCCCAGGCCCTGGCCGGCTTCCGACAGCGGCGCCAGGTAATCAACCGTGGAATCGTATTGCTTGCCAAGCGTCACCGACCCGTACTGATTGGATTCCAAACCCACATACGCCTGACGGCCGAAGATTTCATTCGACTGCGTGAACGCACCGTTGTTCACATTAAAACCATCTTCCAACTTGAAGATGGCGTGCATGCCGCCACCCAGATCCTCGCTGCCTTTCAAGCCCCACAGCGTGTTGCTGACGTTGCCGCTACCCACACCCCACGATTGACCCGACGAGGCCGCTCCCGGCGTGTGCGAATTGTTCGCATACACCAGGCCGGCATCAATCACGCCGTACAGCGTGACGCTGCTTTGTGCATGAGCGGCTACGGCGAAAAGGCCGGAAACAGTTGCAGCCAACAGAACTTTCTTCATCTTGAACTCCACATAGATAACGGGTTCCGGGCCAGGAGGCCGTTTGCAGCGCTGCGTGACCTGGGCATTGCAACAAGCCGGGCGCCTAAGCGGAGCGAACCACGCTGCGAGCGAGAGGACATGCAACCTTGAGTGCGGCCCTGACCTCGGAGCACCGAAGTCTACGGAGCGAGTGGCGCCAGCCAGCGTGGTCGAACTGAATGACTGATTTTCAGTTTTCGCAAGCACGCAGTGGACAAGGCTTTGGCAATGCGCGCGAACGCAGACGTGCGCTAGGTTCGCGCGACACTCTTGTTCTGTGGCATCTCCATCATCGATTGGTTGGCGTGTATCGAATGCGCCACGCCGTTGATTGATGGTGTCCCGTGGTTACATTAAGAACAGCCGACAAAGATAAAAAAGACTTAATAAAGCGCGCGTGTCCTTGTTACGTCGCCAAGCAGATCATGCGTGCAGTCAAATCGATACAGGCTGCCCGTCATGAATCAGCTACAAGCAATGCGCGTGTTCACCCGCGTGGTCGATCTCGCCAGCTTCAGCCTGGCCGCCAAGCAACTCGGCATGTCCGCGGCCGCCGTCACTCGCAGCATCAGCATGCTGGAAGCGCACCTCAACATGCGCCTCCTCAACCGCTCCACGCGCCGGCTTTCGCTGACCGAAGCAGGACAGGCCTATGTGGAGGGTTGCCGCACGATCATTCAGCAACTCGATACGATTGAAGAAGGACTCGTACGCTCAACGCGTGATCTCAGCGGAACGCTACGCGTAGCGGCGTCGACCACGTACGCCGCATGTGGCTTGAGCAATTTGCTCGCGGCGTATCGCGCAGCGTATCCGCGCATTGGCTTCGACGTGACGACTTATGACTCGCCGATAGAGTTGATAGAAGGCGGTTTCGATGTTGGCTTTTCCGCGGATCGCAACCTGCCCAACTCGTCACTGGTGTGCCGTCATTTGACAGCGTTCAAGGAGGTCGCAGTCGCCTCACCCGGCTACCTCTCTCAACACGGCACGCCCGTGAATCCTGCGGCGCTTGCGCATCATCATCTGCTGTCGATCTCGGACGGCTCCGCACGCAATTGGGAATTCTCGGATCAGAACGGCGTGTATCGCGTGGCGACGGGTAACGCGCTGCATGCAACCAGCAGCGCAACAGTTCGCTCCGCGGCACTGGCGGACATGGGCATCGCATTACTGCCAGTACCGCTCGTGAAGGACGATCTGGGGAAGGGTCTCTTGCTCCCCATCCTCGGCCAGTTTCAGATTGCAGGTGGTGTGCGCCAAGTGTCCATTCTCTATACGGGGCGCAACTATCTCGCGGCGAAGGTCCGGCATTTCATCGACTTCTCGGTGAGTCAGTATCGTGCGCCCGATAACACGGTGGGGCTGCGTGCCGCCGCTTAGCGTCCACTCCGTGGATTCCGTGCCTCCCCCATTCTGGAACGCGTTGTAATGCCGAAAGTCCTTGCCATAGAAGACGACGAACTGATGGCGCAGGAAGTCTTGCGCGCACTGTCCGCGCCGGGCTATACGGTCCAGGTTGCCCGCACCGGCCGCGACGGTATCGCCAAGGCCATTGGCGGTGGTTACGACATCGTCACGCTTGATCGCATGTTGCCGGACCTGGATGGCCTCACCATTGTGACGACCATGCGAGGTGTCGGCATAGACACGCCTGTGTTGATCGTCAGTTCAATGAGTCACGTGGATGACCGCGTGCGCGGACTACGTGCCGGTGGTGACGACTATCTGACCAAGCCGTTCTCTCACGATGAAATGCGCGCCCGCGTGGAAGCCTTGCTTCGACGCAAGGCCGGACCCGCATCCGACGAAACAGTCTTGCGCGTGCATGGTCTCGAACTTAATCTCGTGCGTCGCCGCGCCACGCTTCACGGTCGCGTGCTCGACCTGCAGCCGACCGAGTTTCGCGTACTCGAATTCATGATGCGTCACGTTGGGCAAGTGCTGACACGCACCATGATCTTCGAAGGCGTATGGGGCTGCCGTTTCGATCCCGGCACCAACCTGATCGATGTCCACGTGGGGCGTCTGAGAAAGAAAGTGGATGACTCCAGTGGCCGCCCAACGATTCGCACTATTCGCGGATCCGGCTACTTGCTGGACTAATTTCTTCAACATCGAACACGGTCACGAGGTAGTTGACGCCTTGGGACCGTGCTCGAGTTTTGTCGTTCCCTCCCCTCTTGCCGAAACTAAAACTAGTTTCATTTTTCCCGCGCGTGGGTGTTAACCCGATCCTTCCAGAATGACTGACACCGGCGCTTTCATCGGGCAATCAGTCCGATGTCCCTACGCCATCAAGTCACTCAGTCACTCAGTCAGCGCGAACCCTGCGCCCCTGAACGGAGCCGTTCTCAATGTTGAAAATCGTCCGATTAGCTTTGACTCGGCCCTATACGTTCATCGTGCTGGCGATGCTGATCGTGTTGATCGGTCCGCTCGCGGCACTCCGTACGCCGACGGACATCTTCCCCGATATCCGCATTCCCGTCATCAGTGTGATCTGGAACTACGCAGGACTTCAGCCGGACGACATGTCAGGCCGGATTGTCACGTACTACGAACGTACGCTTGGGACCACTGTCAACGATGTCGAGCATATTGAATCGCAGTCGTTCAGCGGTTATGGCATCGTCAAAATCTTCTTCCAGCCGACTGTCGACATCAGGACGGCGACTGCTCAGGTCACCTCCGTCTCGCAGACGGTGCTCAAGCAAATGCCGCCAGGCATTACGCCTCCTCAGATCCTGAACTACAACGCGTCGACGGTTCCGGTCCTGCAGATCGCGCTCACCAGCAACACGCTCGATGAGCAGAAGCTGGCCGACTACGCGACCAACTTCATTCGGCCTGCGCTGCTGAGCGTACCCGGCGTGGCGATTCCGACGCCGTATGGCGGCAAGACGCGCGAGGTGCAGATCGATCTCGATCCGAACGCATTGCAGGCGGACCGGTTGTCCGCCACGGACGTGGCGAACGCGTTGGCGCAGCAGAACCAGATCGTGCCGGCGGGGACCGAGAAGATCGGCAACTTTCAATACAACATCAAGCTGAACAACAGCCCGCTTGCACTTGACGAACTCAATAACCTGCCCGTCAAGACGATCAACGGCGCAACCATTTATATCCGCGATATAGCCCACGTTCGCGACGGCAATCCTCCGCAAAGCAATATCGTGCGTCTCGACGGTCACCGCGCCGTGCTGATGAGCATTCTTAAAAACGGTTCGGCCTCCACACTAGACATTATCGCGGGCGTCAAGGCGAAGCTGCCGCTGATCCGCGAGACCTTGCCGCCTGGACTCAAGCTCGAGACCATGGGCGATCAGTCCGTGTTCGTGAAGGGCGCCGTTAGCGGCGTGGCGCGCGAAGGCATCATTGCCGCTGCCCTGACGTCGGTCATGATCCTGTTGTTCCTGGGAAGCTGGCGCTCCACGCTGATCATTGCGTCGTCCATCCCGCTTGCCGTGCTGGCCGCTATTGCAGCGCTGTCCGCGATGGGCGAGACGCTCAATGTAATGACCCTCGGAGGACTCGCGCTCGCGGTGGGTATTCTCGTCGACGATGCGACGGTCACCATTGAAAATATCAACTGGCATCTGGAACAGGGCAAGCCCGTCAGGGACGCCATCCTCGACGGCGCCGCGCAGATCGTGACGCCCGCGCTGGTCTCGCTGCTGTGCATTTGCATTGTGTTCGTACCCATGCTGCTGCTCGACGGTATTGCACGTTTCCTGTTCGTGCCCCTGGCCGAGGCCGTGATCTTCGCGATGATCGCCTCGTTCGTGCTCTCACGTACCTTCGTGCCAATGATGGCGCAGTACCTGCTGCGGCCGCACGTGTCAGGTGGTCATGCGTCCGGTGAGCTTGCCGCGAGCATGGACCCGCACGGCACGACGCATCATGCGCCTTCGAAAAATCCACTGGTCCGGTTCCAGCGCGGTTTTGAACACCTGTTCGGGCGCTTGCGTGGCATCTACCGCATCCTGCTGGGAATGGCGCTAAGCAGCCGCAAGCTTTTCGTCATCGGCTTCCTCGCGGTGGTCGCAGCGTCTTTTTTATTGTCACCTTATCTGGGGCGCAACTTTTTTCCGGACATCGACTCGGGTGAAATCGCGTTGCATGTGCGGGGTCCGGTCGGCTTGCGGATCGAGCAGACCGCAGACCTCTTCGATCACGTGGAAAGCACGGTTCGCCGGACTATTCCGCCGAACCAGTTGCGGGCGGTCATTGACAATATCGGCTTGCCCAACAGCGGCATCAACATAACCTATAACAACAGCGGCACGATGGGACCATCGGACGGCGATATCCTCATCTCGCTTAACGAGGACCACGCGCCAACCGCCGAATACGTCAAGACATTGCGCAAGCTGCTGCCGCGTGCCTATCCGGGTGTGACCTTCTCGTTCCTGCCGGCCGACATCATTTCGCAGATTCTCAACTTCGGTTCACCGGCGCCAATCGATATCCAGGTCGCGGGTCCGAATCGAGCCGGCAACTACGCGTATGCCCAGCAACTTCTGCGCAAGGTACAACTGATTCCGGGCATTGCCGACACGCGTATTCAACAGGCGACAACCTATCCGCAATTCACTGTCTCGGTTGACCGGACACGGGCCAACGAACTGGGTATCACTGAGGGCGACGTGACCAACTCGGTCGTGGCCAATCTCTCGGGCACGAGCCAGGTGGCGCCGACTTACTGGCTCAACCCGCTCAACGGCGTGTCGTACGCGGTGGTGGCGCAAACGCCGGAATATCGCATGTCCTCGCTCAACGATCTTGGCAACCTGATGGTCACCGGCAAGACTGGCGAAGCGCAGATTCTCGGTGGCATCGCGACGATCAAACGTGGCGTGGGTGATGCGGTCGTCTCGCACTACAACATCGAGCCCCTGTTCGATATCTATGCGACCACGCAAGGCCGGGATCTTGGCGCGGTTGCGGCGCGGATCAACGCGATCGTGCACCAGACCACGAAGGACATACCGAAGGGTTCGCAAGTGACCGTGCGAGGCCAGGTTCAAACCATGAACAGTGCGTTCATGGGACTGGGCCTCGGGCTGGTCGCGGCTATCGTGCTGATCTACTTGCTGATCGTGGTGAACTTCCATTCCTGGAGCGATGCGTTTGTGATCGTGACCGCGTTGCCAGCGGCACTCGCGGGCATTGTATGGATGCTGTTCATTACGCACACGCCACTGTCCGTTCCTGCACTCACGGGCGCGATCCTTTGCATGGGGGTGGCCACGGCGAATTCGATTCTGGTCGTCACTTTCGCCCGCGAACGGCTGGCCATTACCGGCAACGCACTGGTCGCCGCGATGGAAGCAGGTTTCACGCGGTTTCGCCCGGTGCTGATGACCGCGCTCGCGATGATCATCGGCATGTTGCCGATGGCGCTGGGGCTTGGCGATGGCGGCGAACAAAACGCCCCGCTCGGGCGTGCGGTGATCGGCGGCCTGATGTGCGCCACGATCGCCACGCTGCTTTTCGTCCCCGTCGTGTTCAGCCTCGTGCATCGCAATGACAAGATTCAAGAGGATCACCAACTTTTCGGATCAGGAGAATCGCATGTCCACTGAAATTGAAATCAATTCGCCCAAGCGCTTGCGGCATCTGAAGCTGGTCAGCGTGATCGTCGCGTTGATTGCCGCGGGGGTGGTGACCGACGGTATCGTCAGCCGCTCGCACGCTGAGCGCGAGCTGACGACCTGGACTGACGCGCAGGCCGTTCCAACGGTGGCGACCGTCACACCCCAGTTGCCCGCAGCCGAGCAGTCGCTGGAACTACCAGGGCAACTCGCGGCCTTCGTCAATGCACCGATCTATGCCCGCGTGTCGGGCTATCTGCAAACGTGGTACGCCGACATCGGCACGCATGTTAAAGCGGGGCAGTTGCTTGGCCTGATCAATACACCCGATCTCGATCAGCAATTGCAACAGGCACGCGCCGATCTTGCCAATACGGTGGCGAACGAAAACCTCGCGGCGACCACTGCGCGACGCTGGACGCAGATGCTGAAGCAGGACTCGGTCTCGCAACAGGACGCCGATGAAAAGACCAGCGACCTGATCGCGAAGAAGGCGACCGTCGATGCCAGCCGCGCCAACGTCGCGCGCCTCGAAGCGCTCGAATCATTCAAACGCATTACAGCGCCTTTCGACGGCATTGTGACTGCGCGCAAAACCGATATTGGCGCGTTGATCGATGCGGGCGGCGGCACCGGCCCCGAGTTGTTCGCCGTCTCCGACGCGCGCCGCCTCCGTCTCTATGTGAACGTGCCGCAAAGCGACGCCGCAGCGATCAAGCCGGGACTCACCGCGAAGCTGACCGTGCCGGAACGACAGGGCATGACCTTCGACGCAAAACTCGTCGATACCGACGACGCCATCACGCCCGCATCCGGCACGTTGCTAGTGCAGTTATCGGTGGACAATGCGTCAGGCCTCTTGCTGCCCGGTGAATACACTCAGGTTCACTTTGCACTGCCGAACACGGGCAGCGCATTGCTGGTGCCGGCGAGCGTGCTGATCTTCCGGACCAACAATATGCAGGTTGCCGTCATTGATCCAAACAATCACGTGCATTTGAAGAACGTGAGGATTGCGACGGACCTCGGCACTCATGTCCTGATTGCATCGGGATTGTCGGCGAGCGACCGGATCATCAACAACCCGCCGGACTCGCTTGCTGAAGGCGAACTCGTGCGCAGTGCAACGACAGCGGTAGCCGCCGCAGCGACCGGACAGCCGGAGCATGCGCATGGTTAAGCGTCGTCTCCTGGTCGCGGTGGCCTGCGTTGCCGCGCTGAACGCGTGTTCGTTTGCGCCCACCTACAAGGTGCCTGCCACGGCGATTCCCACCGCTTTCAAGGAATCGGGCCCGTGGCAGCTCGCAAAGCCCGCCGATCGTATCCCGCGTGACGGCTGGTGGACCATGTATCACGATCCGGTATTGAGCGCGCTCGAAGCAAAGATCGCTGCAGCCAATCCGAATGTGGCAGCAGCGGTTGCCCGGCATGATGAGGCGAGCGCGGACCTTCAGGAAGCGCGCTCCGGACTGTTCCCAACCATTGGCGCTGAATCCGATGTCTCGCGGCAACGGCAATCGGATAACCGGCCGTTGCGCGGCACGGATCAGCCCACGACCTACAACTCGGCGACGGCCGATGTCGGCATAGGGTACGACCTTGATTTGTGGGGCAAGGTGCGCAATCAGGTGAGCGCGGGCCGCTCGCTGGAAGAAGCCAGCGCCGACGATCTCGCGTCGCTGCGCCTCAGCCTGCAGGCGAGCCTCGCGTCGACCTATTTCGAACTGCGCGGCCTCGATCAGCGCGCCAAGCTGCTCAACGACACCATCGACACCTACAAGCGTGCGCTGAAGCTGACCATAAGCCGTCACAACGGCGGCCTGGCGTCCGGCATGGATGTGTCGCGGGCGCAGACGCAACTTGCATCGGCCCGCGCCGCCGCCGACGATACCCAGGCGAGCCGCGCGCTGCTCGAACATGCCATTGCAACGCTCACCGGAACGCCGGCATCGTCGTTCTCGCTGGCGCCGGACGTCGGCTTCAACTATCTGCCCCACGTTCCACTCGGACTGCCATCAACACTCTTGCAACGCCGGCCCGATATTGCGGCGGCCGAGCGGCACGTGGCGGCAGCGAACGCAAATATCGGCGTAGCGAAGGCCGCGTTCTACCCTGACATTTCCCTTGGCCTGGACGGTGGATATCAAAGCGATACCTTCTCGCCCTGGCTGGCGGCGCCCAATGAAATCTGGTCGGTGGGACCGCAGTTGCTCTTCACTATTTTCGATGGCGGCAAGCGCAGTGCAGCCGTGGCGAATTCGCGGGCGCAACTCGCCGAGAATGGTGCGAAGTACCGGCAGACTGTGCTCGTCGCGTTCCAGCAGGTCGAGGACGGCTTGGCGCTGCTGCATCATCTCGGCGACGAATCGGTCAATGAAGATCAGGCATTGAGCGCCGCGCAGCAGACGCTCGCGCTGGCGACGTCGCAGTATCGGGACGGTGTGGTGAGCTATCTGGATGTCGTGACGGCGCAGACGACTGAACTGACCGCGCAGATTTCGTCGCTGGACCTGCGTACGCGGCAGCTGACCGCTTCCGTCTCACTGATCCTGGCGCTGGGTGGGGGATGGACCGGAAAGGCCGCCTGAAGCGTATTGAAGCTTATTTCAGCCGCAGAAGTCAGAAAGCCGCCGGGGCGCAGTTCAGCATTGAACGGCCCCGGCGGCGTTTTTACATGGTTACCTGAACGGCGGAATCAGAAGCGCAGACGGACTCCCGCCGCGACCACCGCCTGCTTGCCGTTCGACGACGCAGCCAGGTTGTAGATCGACGCATTACCGAGTGCGTTCACGCCCGTTGCACCGGTCGCGTGTTGATAGACACCTTCAAGGTAGACGTCGGTACGGCGGCTCAGCGCGTAGTCTGCCTGCAGCATGAACGCGTTCCACTTCGGTGAGAGACTCGACGTCGCAGTGTCGAACTTGCCGTCGGTGAACGTGTACGAGCCGCCCAGGGTCAATGCCGGCGTCAATGCGTACCGGGCATTCAGTTCATAGTTGTTGAACGTGAGCTTGTTGCCGGAAAGCGCCGCGTAAGCGCCGCCTTGCGAGATCTCGCTTGGGTCATCGAGTGTCGTGCGCGTGAACACGGCGCCGATGGTCGCAGGTCCAATGACGTAACGCGCGCCCGCGCCCATGATGCGCTGGCGGCCGCCGACCAGCGTTGCATCGCCGTCGCCGCTTGAGAGCGCGCCGCCCGTGTTGGCCGGGGGTGCGACGCCGCCCGGATTGTTAGCCTGGAAGTACGCTGCGGCAAGACTCAACGGGCCGTTGTTATACGACGCGCCCGCCGTATAGGCGCTGTTGTTGCTGAAGCCGTTCGATGAATTACTGAACGCGTACGCACCGCCGAACACGAGGCCGCCGTAGTTCACGCTGCGAAATTTCACCGCATTGTTCATGCGGAAGTCGTTGTTGAGGTTGTCGTTATCGAACGGGTGATCGGCTATGTTGCCGCCGAAGCCCGAGCCGGTTGCCGACAATGGCGCCACGAAGTCCACCATGGAGTCGTACTGACGGCCGAGCGTCACGGTTCCGTAAGCGGAGCTTGAGATACCCACCCATGCCTGACGGCCGAACTCGTCGCCGCCGTTCGAGAGCTTGCCGTTGTCGATGTTAAAACCGTTCTCGAGATCGAACACCGCCGCGAGACCGCCGCCAAGATCCTCCGTGCCTTTCAGTCCCCATCGATTCGTGCTTACGTTGCCGCTTTGCAATCCCCACGCGGCATGGCCGCCCGTTGCGGCTTTCTGGTTGGAAATATAGTCGATACCCGTATCGAGCGTGCCGTACAGGGTAACGCTGCTTTGTGCGTTCGCGGCTTGAGAGACCGCAGCCGCGATCAGGCTCAAGGAGGCGATCAACGCTTTATTCATGTGTGCAATTCCAGGATGATGCGGCTGCTGTTCCGCTCCCCGGCATGACGGAGACACGATGGCGAAGTGCAGCCGCCCGACTCGCCATGCGGACCCGGGCAAATTTAGGCGGCAGGCATGACGTGGACGTGTCGGAATTGCGCTACTTCATGAAGAATTATTTATAAAGCAGACACGAAATATTTAACTTAGTTATCCAATGTTATTTGCGTGGCTTTTTCCACGAACTCTTCTACATAAACAACTCTTCACTTTTGAGCGTCTTTCCCGACAGGGCTGACTCGTTAATCTGCACTCACCGGACAACGATCACAGCGCTGCATCGAAACCCGGTCACTCGTTAAACGGACTTTTAGGAAAGCGCCATGAAGACCATGATGATCGCCCTCACCTTTGCCTGCACCGGCCTTGCCGCCACGGACTCGGCCTTTGCACAAAGCACGGCGCCGGTTCAGGTACCTGCTCAGATATCCACTCAAGCTGCTGCTCCCACTACCCTTGCCCAAAGCGGTCAATGGGTTCCCCCTGATGGAGAAACCATTGCACCGAAGACACGCGCGGAGGTTTATCAGGAACTTGTGAAGGCCGAGCAGGACGGCCAACTCGACTACCTGAATCGCACGCTGTACTGGCATCACTAGGCATGAAGCGTCAATCGCAACTGGCCGTGACGGATGCAGTGAGCGGGGTCGCCATGACCGCTCCTACGGCAACCGTTCCGGCTCCACGCACTCGCCGTAATGCTTGCTTTCAATCCTGGATTCGAATGACAGGCGTAAACGCCCAAGGTAATGCCATGAGCTGGTTAAGACGCATACTCTCTGCCTTACGATTGCCGCTATGCGCGCTGGCGCTGGGCCTTTCGCTCGCCGGTTGCGCGTCGATGCAAGGCGCATCAACTGATCCGAATGCTTGTGTGGGTCCGGTGGATTACTGCCAGCCTTTCTTCGGCTCCTGATCTCGCTCGAACCATGCACAACGTAAGCGCATGATGCCCACACGGGAGCATCGCGCTTACGATTTTTGCTTGGTCGGCGGAATTTATGGGTGGTTTCGTAGTTCAGGTATGGTTTTTTGAACGATGTTATGCGCAGGTGCAGGCTTATCCACCGAGCTTGCCTGTGGACAAGCCGAGGTGCCTTTCACTGGCACACAAGGCGGCTTGTCCACAGGTGCGAAGCACTCGGTGGGTAAGCCGTGGCAGCACGCTACCCTTTAGCTGCCGGTTTTTCCCGGGCTTCGAGAAACCTGTATAGCCTGCGACAGGTGGCATCCAGGGAGTCTTGATCAGTCTGGCTGATGCGTGGCCAGATCAGAGGGCCGCCGTCTGGTTCTATCAACTCGGCGATGGCCTCTTGCGCGGGCAGTTTCTTGAGCCTGGTGTCCTCGTAACGCCTGCGGATCAATTCACCTCCCAGCAGCCAGAGATTGTCGCGATGGCGTCGCAGTGTCTTGGGCGTGAGTTCGCGGCTCAGCAGGTCAAGCAGGAATGGGCGTAAGCATTCGACAATATCACGCCCTATAGGAAGATCGTCTTCGTCATACTGCCAGCGCTGCGGCCAACTTTCGAGGTCGGGGCAATACTGTGCCAGGGTCGTGGCCGCAATATTGGCCATGGTTGTTTCCTGAGAAACGTTTCTGGATTTGTTGCTCATGCTTTTGACTCGTCTGCTTAATGCCTGCCACCATTTCCCTGGCTTCGTCTACGGTACCGCGCGCTTGTGCATGCATAGCAATACTATCGAGATCGATGTGCGCCCGCGCAAAGGCTCCAGAGCGTGCTGCTCAGGATGCCATCAACCCGCCAGGGGCTACGACCAACTGCCCCAACGCCGCTTCGAGT
>NZ_JBLKRU010000021.1:697-129877 GCF_047608185.1 Caballeronia eucalypticola | reverse complement strand
TGCGCCCAGTTGTAAACGGATTGGCCGCTCACGCCAAGCTTGGAGGCTATCTCGGTCAACTTGACCCTGCGTCCGAGCAACAGCACGCCTGCGGCCCGGGTGCGAGCGTCGCGATGTTTGTGATTCACGCACAGCTGTTGCAACGTCTGATCCTCGGCTTCGGTCAGCTCTACGACACACTTCATCGGTACCCCGGCGTAATGACGACGCCGAAAGTTAACAAAATTCAAACGCGTTTACCAGCAACACTTATGCAGCACAAAGTCAGCGCCGGGCACAGCCAGCAATACGCCCGTCATGCCGCCGACGGTGAACGTGATCATGAAGCCGATCGTCCACAATACCGGCGAGGACAACTCCAGCCGGCCCTTATAGATGGTGAACAGCCAGTTGAAGATCTTCACGCCGGTCGGAATGACGATGATCATGGTCACGATCCCGAAGAACGCATTCACGTTTGCGCCGGAACCCATCGTGAAGAAGTGATGCAACCAGACGAGCAGCGACAACACCATGATCGAGCACGTGGCGTAGACCATTGTCTTGTAGCCGAACAACGGCTTTTTCGCGAATGTAGCCACGACCTCCGAGTAGATGCCGAATGCCGGCAGCACCAGGATGTACACCTCCGGATGTCCCCACGCCCAGATCAGGTTTAGGTACAGCATGGCGTTGCCGCCAGCGTCGTTCGTGAAGAAGTGCATGCCGAGGTAACGGTCGAGCGCCAGCAACGCAAGCGTTGCGGTCAGGATCGGGAACGTGGCGAGAATCAGCACGTTCGAGCACAGCGACGTCCAGGTGAACACCGGCATCTTCATCAACGTCATGCCCGGCGCGCGCATCTTGATGATGGTCACGAAGAAGTTGATGCCGGTGAGCAACGTTCCTATGCCGGAGAGCTGCAAACTCCACAAGTAATAGTCGACGCCCACCCCCGGACTGAATTGCAGTTCCGACAACGGCGGATACGCGAGCCCGCCAGTTTGCGCGAAGTCTCCGATCACCAGCGAGATGTTGATCAGGATGGCGGCAAGCGCGGTCATCCAGAAACTCAGCAAGTTGATGAACGGGAACGCGACATCTCATGCGCCAATTTGCAGCGGCACGACAATGTTCATCAAGCCGATCATGAACGCCATCGCCATGAAGAAAATCATGATGACGCCGTGCGCCGTGAAGACCTGGTTGTAATGCTCCGGCGGCAGGAATCCCGGCCCGTTATAAGCGAGCGCGAGTTGCGCGCGCATCATCAGCGCATCGACAAAACCGCGCAGCAGCATTAATACTGCGACCACGATATACATCACGCCAATCTTCTTGTGATCGACGGAGGTCAGCCATTCACTCCAGAGATAACCCCACTTCTTGAACCACGTCAGCCCGACGACCACGGCCACCACAATGAGGGCCATGAACGCCGCCGCGGCCATGATGATTGGCTGGTCGAACGGTATGTCCGCCAGCGTTAATTTTCCCAACAAATTTCCAAACATGGCTTACCCCTTCGTACTGCAGATCGGGTCGGGTATGTTGCGAGCATGCCCGTTGTTATATTTCGCGACGATGTTCTGAAACAGATTCGCGTCGACCTTGGAGAAGTACTGGACCGGATGTTTTTCGGTCGGCGCGGCAACGGCTGCGTAGTTGACGCCGTCGAGTTGACTCGACGATGACCTCACCTTCGCCACCCAGGCATCAAACTCCTCAGGCGTCGTTGCCACGGCGCGGAATTTCATGTCGGAGAAGCCTTGACCACCGAAATTCGCAGAGATGCCCGCATAGTCGCCGGCTTCATCGGCGATTAAATGGAGCTTGGTCTGCATGCCTGCCATTGCGTAAATCTGACCGCCTAATTGCGGGATGAAAAATGAGTTCATCACCGAATCCGACGTGATCTTTAAGTTCACCGGTGTACCAACGGGAAACTCAATCCGATTAACCGACGCAATACCCAGATCCGGATAAATGAAAGGCCATTTCCAGTCGAGTGCAACAACCTCGACATTGATCGGTTTGACCGCGGAGACAAGCGGCTTATACGGATCAAGTGCGTGCGTGCTTTGGTACGTTAATATTCCGAGATAAAGAATAATCAAGCTCGGGACGAGCCAGATCACCACTTCAATCTTGGTAGAGTGCGCCCACTTCGGCAAATATTCGGCCGATGTATTGGATTGCCGATATTTCCACGCGAATAACAGCGTCAGAAAAATAACCGGCACCACCACGATCAGCATGGCGTAGGTGGACGTAAGAATAAGATTCTTCTCAGCCAGTCGGATACTGCCTTTAGGATCAAGAAGATCCATCTGACCGCCACAGCCTGACAAAAGAAGAGCAGGGACAATTGCAAACAATTTGCAAAACCCTGACCCGGATTTTTGTTTCATACCTTGCCCGATTTCAACGTTTTTGAGATATTACGTTTAGACTTTAATCAGCCTCAGGCAAAGGGTAGCGCGATTTCAATAGCCTACTTATTCCAACTTTTTCGAAAAATATTTTGCGTTTATTCGATGCGTCGTGTTGCCGCAGATTTATGTCTATTTTTAATGCGACGATTTGACTCGGATTATCGAGATAATAGCTTCTGCAAATAAATAAAAGCAATAAAACAACGAAGGTCTGGATCTCCAGGCCTTCATCTCACGCCGCCAGATTGGCTAAGCCATCACTTCAGATATAGCCCTGGCGTCCACGATCCCTGGCGGGAGGAAAACTGGAAGGTCTTGGTTGTCGTGTTGCGAATGCAGAGGGCGATTTCCTTCGCTCCAGCTTGTTTTTGTGCCTCGACATACGCACTGATGTCGGTGGTTCGCACCTGCTGCACGTTGTCCGCATAGAACCTGCCAATGGAGCCAGTCGCGCCGCACGCCGCGGCCGTCGGCGGGTGGGCTGCGTCGTCCCAATCCGTCGAGGCGGCATATAAGTAGAGGGACACTGCGGCGGTATCGGTCACATTGCCACCCAGCGTTTGCAGGAACGAACCGACGTAGGCGTAGTCATTGAGATTGGCTGGTGTCGGGAATTTAATGAAGATCACGTCGTTTGGCGCCGAGACGAGCGTCGCGCCCGACGTCTCAATGGATCCCGTACTGGTCAATCGGGCATTCGCGCTGGCCGCCGAGTAATAGACCGGGATGTTCTTGCTGCACGTTGAACCTGCCGTGGTCGGCTTGTTCATGCAGGAATCCACAATGTATTGCATGCTTTCCGCGTGCCACGCATTGAAAAAATCGCCGTGAGCGGTGTACATGCTGCCCCATTGCGGCACCCATTGACCGTTCTGCAAAATTGGATCGAGTGACAACTGTGCGGTAGTCAGATCAGGATCAGCACCGAGCGGATAAGAGATGTTGAGTTGAAGCTCAGGAATCTTGACTTTATATCTATTAGGTTAACTGATTGTTTGAAAGACAAACAATCGACCCGGATCACGACTTTCGTCATGCCAGGTCTTAAAAGTAAATCGAGGAAGTCTGAAACTCGCGACCGTGTTGTTAGAAACCCGGCCGCGACGTGCGTGTTATGAACTCACGCCGGCAGCGGAGCTGCGCCACCGCCGTGCGAAAGACGCTTCGCCATGGTGTCGGCGTAACGTTGCGCGGCATTGCCTACAACAATGTGGAACGTATCAGCGGAAACCCAGGCGACATCAAGCGACGACAAACGCTGACGGTCCACCGACGACGGATCACGCACCACCACCCGCAAGCGCGTGGCCGCGACTGCATCGAGTGAAGCCACATTGGTCGCGCCGCCAAACACCGCAAGCCAGCGCACCGGGTCCGGATCGAGCGGGCCCTCTTCACCTGCAGGAACCGCAGCCAAGGGCGCGGCAGCAGCAGGAGTGGACGAAGCTCGCGCCGCGCCTCCCGCGGATGTACGCTCGAGTTCGCTACGGATTTCATCGGAGATGAGATCGGCTTCCGGTCCAATGATGACCTGCACGCTTGTCGCGCCGCGCTTCAATACACCACGCGCGCCAATCGACTTCAGCTCGGGTTCCGACACCTTCGCCGAATCCACCACCGAAAGACGCAGACGGGTCGTGCAGGCATCGACGACCGTCAGGTTCGACGCACCGCCCAAAGCAGCGATATAGCGTACGGCGCGCGGCACGGTAGCGCCGGCTGTCGGGGAAACAAAGCCCGTGTTGTCGTACGATTCGACTTCCGCGTCGGTGGTAGCAGGCTCACGGCCCGGCGTTGCCATGTTGAACTTGCGGATGAAGAAACGGAACAAGCCGTAATAGACCAGACCGTAGACGAGGCCCACCGGAATCGCCAGCCAGCCGCGCTGCGAAAGCCCATAGTTCAGCACATAGTCGATAGCCCCCGCCGAGAACGTAAAGCCAAGGTGAATGCCCAGTGCCGAGCAGATCGCAAGCGACAGGCCCGTCAGCACGGCGTGAATGGCATACAGCGCCGGTGCGAGGAACATGAACGTGTATTCGATCGGCTCGGTCACGCCCGTCAGGAACGCGGTAAGCGCCATCGAGAAGAGCAAGCCGCCGACCATCGCGCGACGTTCTTTCGGTGCTTCATGGAACATGGCCAGACACGCTGCCGGCAAGCCGAACATCATGACCGGGAAGAAACCCGTCATGAAGCCGCCTGCGGTTTTGTCGCCGGCAAAGAAGCGATGCAAATCGCCCGTCACCGCCGCGCCGCCGCCCGGGGGTGTGTACGAACCGAACACGAACCATGCAAGCGAGTTGATGATGTGGTGCAGACCCGTGACCAGCAGGATCCGGTTCAGCACGCCGAACACGAACACGCCGAGCGCGCCTGCGCCCGTCAGCCAGCCGCCCGCCGCATCGATCGCGGCCTGAATCGGCGCCCAGACATAGCCTAGGACAATCCCGATCACCAGACAGGACACGCCCGTGACAATCGGCACGAAGCGTTTCCCTCCGAAGAACGCGAGGTATTCAGGCAACTTGATGTCTTTGTACTTGTTGTAGAGAAACCCGGCTACGCAACCTGCAACGATCCCCGACAGCACGCCCATGTTGAGCTTGTCGTTGATGTCCTTCATCACTGCGATTTCGATCAGGTAACCGATCGCACCCGCCAGACCGGCTGTACCGTTGTTGTCCTTCGCAAAACCAACCGCCACGCCGATGGCGAACAAGAGTGGCAGGTTTGTAAAGATCGTATCGCCGGCATCGGCGATCATCTTGATGTTGAAGACATCCGGCTGGCCGAGGCGTAATAGCAGCCCGGCCACCGGTAGCACGGCGATCGGCAGCATCAGCGCGCGGCCGAGACGCTGCATTCTCGCAAACAGGTTAGCGTCCATCAGGTTCTCCAGAGATAAGTGTCTTGTCGTTGATCGTGTTGGTACAACATGTTGTCGATCGAAGCTTTTTTTACTAATAAACGCGATAAACGCGAAGGCCGGCTGCCAGACGGACGTGTTAGTCCAGCGGCCAGATTTCGCGGCTTGCTGCTCTTACTGCCTGTGCTGATTCGAGCGCCAAGGCGTCCTCAGCGCGCTGACGGCACAGCGGGTAATCGAGTTTGCGCACGAGCGCCTTGATGCCGGGAACCGAAACCGGATCCACCGACAATTCCGTCACGCCAAGGCCCACGAGCAAGGGCACGGCGACCGGGTCGCCGGCCAGCGCGCCGCATACGCCGACCCACTTGCCGTGTTTGGCTGCGCCGTCCGTTGCTGCCTTGATCAGGCGAAGCACGGCGGGATGCAGACCGTCGGCTTGAGCGGCGAGATCGGCCTGGCAACGGTCCATCGCGAGCGTGTATTGCGTGAGATCGTTCGTGCCGATAGACAGGAAATCCGCGTGCCGGGCGAGTTGATCGGCCAGCAGCGCGGCCGACGGCACTTCGATCATCACGCCCACTTGAATGGGATCAGTCCGGCCAATCTCCGCCGCGAGTTCATCGATACGCTTTCTTAAGCGCACGAGTTCGCCGGAATCGGTGACCATTGGCAGAAGGATGCGCACCGTGCCGAAGGGTTTCACCGCGAGCAGACCACGCAACTGGTCGTCGAGGAGATCCGGGCGCACTTGCGCCAGCCGAATGCCGCGCAGGCCCAGCGCCGGGTTCGTTTCAGGCGGCAGCGTGAGGTAATCGACTTCCTTGTCCGCGCCCACATCGAGCGTGCGGATGATCGCCGTACGGCCGTTCAACGCGCCCACAATCGATTGATAGCTTTCCGCATGTTCAGTCGCGGTCGGTGCGGACTGGCGATGGATGAACAGCAGTTCGGTGCGCAAAAGACCGACCGCGTCCGCGCCGTTATCGACGGCAGTTTTTGCGTCATCAAGTGTCGCGATGTTCGCGGCGACTTCGATCGTGCGGCCATCGGTCGTGGCAGCCGCTTCCTGCGACGTGCGCCGGTTCACTTCACGCACGCCCGCGAGACGCTGGCGCTCGAGGCGCGCGCGTTCCACATCGAGTGCGGTCGGTGCGTGCTCCAGCCGGCCGGCGGAGGCATCGACCACGACTTGCGTACCGTCGGGAATCGCGTGCAGTGCGTCGCCCACTGCGACCAGTGCCGGAATGCCGATCTGGCGCGCGATGATCGCCGCATGCGATGTCGCGCCGCCGCGTGCCATCACCAACGCCGTGACACGCGTGCGATCCAGCGACGACAAGTCGGACGGCGTGAATTCATCGGCGGCGAGCACGGCTTCGTCGGGCAATTCGCGCGCCGCGGTGTTCGTGTAACCCAACGCGCGCAGCACGCGCTTTTCGATATCGCGGAGGTCGGCGGCACGCTCGGCCAGCAACGCGTCCTCGATATTCGACAGCAACACGATCTGCGCGCGAATCGCTTCCCGCCACGCGAAGCCGGCGCTCTTGCCGAGGCTGATCAGATCGCGCGCGGCGTCGAGCAGCGTGGGGTCTTCCAGCAGTACGCGATGCACCGCGAAAATTCCCGCCTCCCCCACCGCGCCGCGTTGCGAAGCAGTCCGTACCGTTTCGTCCAGTTCCGCGTCGATGGTCGCAATGGCCTTGTCCAGCAAGCGGCTTTCCGCTGCCGATGTACCGGTTGCCTGCTCCGGCGGCGTGATGTCGTTGTCGTCCCAGCGCACGAGCTTGCCGACGGCAACTCCCGGCGATGCACAGACGCCCGCAATCGTGTTCGGATCGAGCGGCTTGCCCGGATCGCGCAAAACAGCGACCGGTGCAGGCGATTGCGTGCGCGCCGGTTTCTCTTCCACTTCACCATGGGCTTCACGCAGCAATTCCGCTGCGACGGCTTCAACCGCCGCAGCCGCTTGCGCGCCCACGCCAAGCAATTCGATGGTCGCGCCTTCACCGGCCCCGAGTCCGAGCAAACCGACGACGCTTTCGATCGGCGCTTTACGGCCGTTGAAACGCACTTCCACCTTGGCGTCGAAACCACGCGCCGCTTCGCGGGCGCGTGCCGCGGGCCGCGCGTGCAAACCGCCTGCATGCCCAAGCGTCACGTTGCGGCGCGCTTCATCGGTGAAATTCGAATCGCTGCGGGCCGCGTCCGCCTTCACGCCGCCCTTGCCGCGCAGCACGAGCAACTGGCTTTCGCCCGCTTTCAGCATGCCTCGGCCAGCACGATCGACCACCTCGAACGCGTCGCTATTGGCGACCGCGATCACGGAAACGAGGCTCGGCGCGTGTTGCGCGACGTAGTCGGCGTCGAATTCGATCAACACCTGACCGGTGCGCACACTGGCGCCCTGCTCGACCTTCGGCGTAAAACCTTTGCCAGCAAGCTCGACCGTGTCAATGCCGATATGCACCAGGATTTCCGCGCCTTGCGAGGTGCGCAGCGTCACGGCGTGATGCGTACGCGCGAGATGCGTGATGACGCCATCGCACGGCGAAAGCAGCTCGCCTGACAACGGATCGATGCCAATGCCATCGCCGAACATGCCGTCCGCAAACACAGGATCGGGGACGTCCGCGAGCGGCACCATCGGGCCGGTGAACGGTGCGAGCAACACGAAATCGTTCGGGTTTTCAGGGGAATGATTCAACAGGGACTCCTCGGCACGGCGCATCGGATGACTCTCGATTAACGGGTTTCGGTGACTTTGGCCAGGTGACGCGGCGCGTCGGGATTACGCCCGCGCGCGGCAGCCAAGGCGTCGGCCATCACATAAAACGACAGGATTGCAGCGATCGGATCGAGCGCGAAATGCGCAGTCTCGACGAGCGGCAACGTGGCTTCGGGAACGTCGGCGGGCGCGGCGAGCAGCACGCGTGCGCCCCGCGCGCGCATGTCACGGGCAAGCTGGATCAAGCCAGCCTGTTCCGGACCGCGCGGTGCGAACACCAGCAGCGGATAGTCCTCGCCGATGAGTTCCATAGGACCATGCCGCACTTCCGCGCTCGAAAACGCTTCAGCCTGGATGCCCGATGTTTCCTTCAGCTTGAGCGCCGCTTCCTGGGCAATCGCGAGGCCAAGTCCACGGCCGATCACGATCATGCGGTCGACGTTCTTCAGTTCATCAACACCGTGCGACCAGTCAAGCTTGCCCGCCGCGCGCAATGCGTGCGGCAATGTTTTCAGCGCGCTCAGCAATTCGACGTCTTTCTGCACGTGCGCAATCACGATCGCCGACAGCGACAACATCGCGATATAGCTCTTGGTCGCCGCCACCGACAACTCGGGACCGGCCAGTAACGGCAAGCTCCACTCACACGCCTCGGCAAGCGGGGACCCCGGCACGTTGACAGCGGCCACAGTCAGCGCGCCGGCGGCACGCAACGCCTGCATGGTGCCTACGAGATCGGGACTCTTGCCCGATTGAGAAAACGCGACGGCCAGCTGGCCTCTCACGCGCAACGGTGCTTGCTGCAAGGTCGCAACAGACATGGGCAACGACGCAACCGGCACGCCGATACGGCTCATGGTCAGGCCTGCGAAGTAACTAGCGGCGTGATCCGATGAACCGCGCGCAACGGTCAATGCTACGTGCCGCGGTTCTTCGGCGAGCCGTGCGGCGAGTGCTTCGATGTGGGAAGTATCGGCGAGCTGGGCGACCACCACTTCGGCGGACGCCAGCGCCTCGTCAAGCATATTCGACAATTGATTCACCTTCTACATAAGTAGCCGTCAACGCGAGTTCGCGATCGAAAACAACGAGGTCCGCCCACGCACCACGCGCGATGCGGCCTCTGTCCTCGAGGCCGAGATAATCGGCGGCGTAGCGTGACAGGCGATTGGAAACGTCCGCTATCGGCAAGCCGATGGAGACAAGATTGCGCAGCGCCTGATCCATGGTCAGCGTGCTGCCCGCGAGCGTGCCGTCGGCAAGACGCACGCCGCCCATGCACTTCGTGACGTGCTGGCTGCCCAGGCGATATTCGCCGTCGGGCATGCCGGCCGCCGAGGTGCTGTCGGTGACCACATATAGGCGCGGAATGGCGCGCAGCGCGGCGCGGATCGCACCGGGATGCACGTGTATGAGATCGGGAATCAGTTCGGCATACTCGGCATGCGCGAGCGCAGCGCCGACCACACCGGGATCGCGGTGATGCAGCGGCGACATGGCGTTGAACAAGTGTGTGAAGCCGCGGGCGCCGTGTTTGAGCGCGTTGACCGCGTCGTCGTAAGTCGCGAGCGAATGGCCCACTTGCACGCGCACGCCGCGCGCCGCCATTTCCTGGATTACTTCAATATGCCCGGAAATTTCCGGCGCAATTGTCACCACGCGGATGGGCGCAAGCGACAGGTACTTCAGCACTTCGTCGCGCACGGCAACCGCTGCCGCATCAGGTTGCGCGCCGAGCTTGCCGGGATTGATATAGGGACCTTCAAGATGTACGCCAAGCACGCGTGCGCCACCGGCCGCACGGCGAATGGATTGTTCGCCCAGGCCTTTTACAACCGCCATGAGTTCGTCGCGTGGAGCGGTCATGGTGGTGGCAAGCATGCTGGTGGTGCCATGCTTTGCGTGCTCGCGCGCAACGGTACTCGCGGCGTCGCCGCCTTCCATGATGTCCGCGCCGCCGCCGCCATGCACATGGCAGTCAACAAAGCCCGGCAAGATGTACGGCGCATCGTTGGTCTTCGGGTCCACGCGCGCGCCTTCGAGCGCAGTCACCCGTCCGTTTGCAAACTCGACCGAGCCGTATATCCAGCCGTCGGTCGTCAGGATGTTTCCTTTCAGCATCAATCTCTCTCATGAAACGTGCCGCTTAATGTACGTCGGCACGTTCGGCACATTTGGCGCGTTTTGCGCGTCTGGCGGCGCGCGCTGTGCGCATAACGAAGCTCCATCAACCTTCGCACCCGCTGCGAGCAGGCCGAAAGTCGCCGATAAAACCTTTCCCCGGTGACTTTCCGCGAGGGCGTTTTTCGCCTCTGGAGTTGTTTCGCGACGCCTGTTTCGACGTCTCGCCGGTCCGTTAGCAGAGAGGACTCTGGTGCGATGCCAGATGCACGGATAACGCAAGAACAGGGCGTTATCCAGACACCTTGATTGACACTTTGCGACGAATTTTTACGATCGTTGGACTGATCGAATGTGCATAAGAATGGTCATGAAGCTGCCATCTTTGGCGAGCCCATTATATAACCAAAATAATACCAGTCAATTTTCAAAATCAATTGCTCACATGCGAACAAAATTGTTAATTATCAACAGGTTGAACGTATCTCAAATTTATTTCTGGAACGCTTTCGTATCGGTAATTACCCTTGAATGACAGCCCACTTCCCTGTGGCCGGTCTACACACTATAGACGCCCTTTAACCGCGGCAAGAGGTGCCGCCAATGCTTTAATGCACGATCATGCTTTTAATCGGCACAATGCTCTCAACGGATTCACTGGAGAAAACGGTGAACGACATAAAAACGAGAGATCGAGGCGGATATGGACAGTTCTATGAGCGACGGCCTGGCGGACGCGGTGCGCCGCTTCCAGTGGTTTTATGCACGCCACGTCAGGGCGGCGCATGAGTGGGTCGAGCACAGCGCACTGTCGTTGACAGAAATGCGTGTGCTGTTTGCCGTCATGCATGCCGGTACCTGCACGGCGGCCGATATCTCGCGCACGCTCGGGCTCGATACCGGTTACCTGAGCCGGATGCTGACGCAATTCGAAGCCGTCGGATTGATCGAGCGGCAGCCGTTTTCCGGCGATGCGCGCCGCAACCAGCTTTCATTGACCACGGCCGGAGAAACGACGCTGGCAGCAGGAAGCGCGCACGTGCGCGACGACCTTTCTGCCACGATGGACGCGATGTCGCCGAACGAACGCGCGCAATTGCTGGCGTCCTTGGGCTGTATCCAGCGCTTGCTGGGGCCGAACATCGACGCGGCGCGCGTTCATCTGCGTGGTCCGCGACCGGGCGATTTTGGCTGGATTGTCGAGCGTGAAGCGCAACTCGCCCCGGGTGGAATGCAAGCGCAACATGAGCGGGAAACGCGTACGGCGATGGTCGTGGCGGATTACCTGACTGCGCCCGATCCGCTGCGCAATGGCTGCTGGATCGCCGAGTGCGATGGCGTCAGCGTAGGCGCGAGCCTGCTGATAGGCGCGCAGGCCGGGAATGCACGGCTTGCGGCTTTGTTCATGGAACCGGGCGTGAAGCGGAGCGGTATCGCCCGCCGTTTGGTCCGAGCGTGCGTGACGTTTGCCACCGAGGCCGGATATGACCGCATCGTCTGCGCATCCGATGTGAGCCCGGCTCCGCTCGCCGCTCTTCTTAGCCCGTTCGGGTTCGAGGAACTGAGCGGCCAGCGAGAATGGGAAAAGCGCTTGAAATAGCCCCGCACCGTTTAAAAGCGTGCGCACTGCGTCGACTGCGTGGGCTTAATATTAAGGCCCGTTCCTCACTGGCTGGAATCGCCCATGTACGTCATCCATCTGCGCTACACCGGCGCGCTCGCTGAAATCGACGATGCACTCGACGCGCATCGCCTCTATCTCCAACGGCAGTTCGACACAGGCGCGTTTGTTATCGCCGGACCCAAAGTGCCGCGCGACGGCGGCGTTATTGTGGCGGTGGCCATGGACCGTGACCGGCTTGACGCGATCATCGCGGAAGATCCGTTCTCGCAGCAACGGCTCGTGCATTACGAGATCATCGAATTCAATGCCACGCGGCTCGCTCCGGGAATGCATTTGCCGCAGTTGCCGTAAGGGTGGTTTGCAATTTTTTTTCTTCGACGAAGTGGTGCGGGAATCAATCCGCATCGCCCATGAAAAAGGCCGCTTCAACGTATGTTGAAACGGCCTTGGCATCACTCATAGCAAGCGCCCGTTTAATCGAGCAGCAACTTCAGATCATGCACCCAGGTATCCACGCCCTGTCCGTCACGTGCGAACAACCTGAGTTTCCCTTGCGGATCGAATACATAGCTAGCGGCCGTGTGGTCCATGGTGTAATCGCCGGCCGCCTTGCCGGGGACGTGCGCGTAATACACGCGAAAATCCTTCGTGATCTTGACGAGTTCCGCCGTGTCAGCAGGACGCAACCCGATGAACGTCGGGCTAAACGCCGATACATATTCGCCCAGCAATGGCGCTGTGTCGCGTGCGGGATCGACGGTGACCATCAGCACTTGAACGCGCTTGCCGTCGTCGCCGAGTTTTGCGATTGCCTGTGACAGTTCAGCGAGCGTGGTCGGGCAAACGTCCGGGCAATGCGTATAGCCGAAGAACAGCACCACCGCCTTGCCTTTGAAATCGCCGAGAGTGCGCGGTTTGCCGCTGGTGTCGGGCAACGAAAAATCGCTGCCGAACTGCGTATTACCCGTGATGTCGAGATTGGTGAACGCCGGCTTGCTATCGCATCCTGCGAGCAGCGCGGCGGCCAAAACGAATCCCAACCAGACAGCGATTCCCCGAGCTGAAAACTTCATAAACCGATCACCGTTCGCACGTAGTGATCCACGAGCAGCGCGCCGAACAACAGCGACAAATACACGATGGAGAACCGGAAGGTCTTGCGCGCGAGAGCATCGGAATATTCACGATAAATCTTCCACGCATAACCCAGGAAAATGCCGCCGAGCACGACAGCGGACGCCAAATAGAGCACCCCGCTCATGCCGGAGATAAACGGCATCATGGTCACGGCAAACAGGATCACCGTGTACAAAAGGATATGCAGACGGGTGTATTTCTCGCCGTGCGTATTCGGCAGCATGGGCAAGCCTGCGTTCTCGTAGTCCTTGCGCCGGTACAACGCCAGCGCCCAAAAGTGCGGCGGTGTCCATACGAAGATGATCAGGACAAGAATCCAAGCGTCCCCGGGCACGTGGCCCGTAACGGCTGCCCAGCCAAGCGCCGGCGGCATGGCGCCCGACGCGCCGCCAATCACAATGTTCTGCGGCGTAGCGGGTTTCAACAAGCACGTATAAATCACCGCATAGCCGACAAACGTGGCAATGGTCAGCCACATGGTCAGCCCGTTCGTGAACGTGTAGAGCGTCCACATGCCCGCGCCGCCGAGCACCGCTGAAAACAGCAGGATCTGAGCAGGCGTGATCTCGCCGCGCGCGGACGGACGCCACGCGGTGCGGCGCATCATGGCATCGATTTTTTGTTCCATCAGGCAGTTGATGGCGAACGCGGCCCCGGCCAGCAACCAGATGCCCACGGTTCCGCCGATCAGCACCGTCCACGGCACCATGCCCGGCGTGGACAGGAACATGCCGATGACCGCGCAGAAAACCGCGAGTTGCGTCACGCGCGGTTTGGTCAACGCGATGTACTGCGAGAGGCGGTTACCGGAAGGGGAAATTAGTGTCGTGCTGTCCATAGAAACTCACGGAGCTTGGCGCGGAAGTGATGCGGAAACGGGCTCGCGCGGGACGGAGGCAGACGACCCCACAACGTGGCCGGGACGGCTGGAAGAGATTCGAAAGTTTACCATAACGAGCAAGAGCAAAAGGATGGCCGCCCCGCCGTTGTGGGCCACGGCGATAGGCAGCGGCCACTGCAGCAGGATGTTCGACAACCCCGTCAGGAACTGCACGAGGATCACGATCATGATGCCGTTGGCAGGTTTTCTCAACGACTCAAATCGGCGCAGTTTCGCCGCGAGCCACAACGTGTATAGCACGACAACGATCGCAAAGGTCCTGTGGGTCCAGTGAATCGCGACGAGCGCGTCTTGCGAAATGACATCGCCGTCGCCGGTCATGCCGAGCGCCCGCCAAAGGTGGAAGCCGTGCTCGAAGTTCATCGGCGGAATCCACGCGCCGTTGCACAGCGGGAAATCCGTGCACGCGAGCACCGCGTAGTTCGTGCTGACCCAGCCGCCCAGCGCGATCTGGACGACCAGCAGCAATACGCCGACGAGCGCCGCGGGCAACCAGCGGGCGGCGGCGGGATCGATATCCGGAATCGGCGTCAAGCGCGCAGCCAGCCAGCCGAGCGAGCCGAGCAACGCCAATCCGAGCAACAAATGCGTGGTCACAATCACGGGCTGCAGTTTCATCGTGACCGTCCACGCCCCGAACGCGCCCTGAACCACGATCAGCATCAGGATGCCCGTCGGCCACCATGGCGACACGTGCAGCGGCCGGCGCTTGATACGGGCCGTCCAAGCAATCAGGACCTGCGCGATGATCAACACGCCAATCGCCATCGCGAAATAGCGATGTATCATCTCGATCCACGCCTTGCCGATACTCACCGGTCCCGTCGGCATCGCCTGATACGCGGCGTTGATGGCCGCATGCGCAACAAACGGCGACGACGTGCCATAACAGCCTGGCCAGTCAGGACAACCGAGACCCGAATCGGTGAGACGCGTAAAACCGCCGAACATCACGAGGTCGAGCGTCAGGAAGGTGGTGAGCCAGACGAGCTTGCGAAATTTGTTGTCGTCGGCTTTCACCCACACGTACGAAAGCGGCAACAACGCAATGCAGATGCCGATCAACCCGAGTTGTAAAACGTAAGTCATGCGTGCCCTGTCCTCAACTTCAACTCGTCTTCAACCGATCCGCGACCACTTCAGCAGCTTCGCCAGATCCGCCTTGATCTTCTCCGGCTCGGGATTCTTCGGGAACCGCATCATGAGATTGCCGTTGGGATCGACCAGGAAGATGTGATCGGAGAGTTTCGAATCCGCACCCGCCGGCAACCACGCCGCAACCGCCTTGGGATCGGCGGCGACCAGCATGCGCGTGTCCGGCTGCGGATAAGCCGTGCGGATCACGTCCGACACTGGTTTGTCATCGGTACGAAGCCAGACGTTGATCACCCGATCGCGTTCCGCCCCTTGCAGCACACGGACCTGCCGCATGAAGAACAGACGCGTGACGCACTGTTCGTTGCAATCGCTGCCATTGACCGTGACCATCAGCCATTTGCCGCGCAGCGCGGTGAGCGGCATCGGCTTGCCTTGTTCGTCGGTGACGGCGAGCTGGTCGGGAATCGGCCGTTGAGGATCAATGAGCGCGCCGTAGCTCGTAGTGCCGCCAGTAGGCTTGACCACGTAGTACATGAAGTAGGACGCGAGGACCGGCGCGGCGCAAACGGCCGCGAGCAGGATCAGCATCCAGCGCCCCTTGTTCCATGAGCCGGGCGTGCGTTCCTGCTGCTGGGCACGCGCCTTGTGAACGGCAGACGCGGACGGTCGGGGAGTTTGCATGGACAAAATGTTGCCTCTATTCGTTTGCGACATCGCGTACTCATTATTCACGCGACGCAATCAATCAAGCGCTGGGCGCCTGCGTTGTGGCGTAAGCGCGGAGGTCCGTTATCGGCCAATTCGCCGTGCTGGACCTTGCTCGAGGTTAGTAGAGTACGGGATCAAACCTTCCCATCGAGCGGTTCTGGCGCATTCGGCCCGTCGTCCTTCTTCCCTTCGTTCTTCGCCGCGCGCCTCGCGGCGTACAAACCGAACCCGAGCGCGGCAAGCGCCATGCCCCACCACTGCAGCATATAGCCGTAGTTGGTATCCACGCCCATGGTCGGCGCCGGCCAGTCACGCACCAGCTTGTCGCCGCTATTGTTCAATTGCTGGATGACGAACGGTTGCAGCGGCAAACCCGTTTCGGCGGCATAGGCGGCGACATCGAGATTCTGCCGAATCTTTTGCTGCGCCGCGGAACCGCCGTGTCCCAACTCGAAAGCCTGCGACGCATTCGCCCGCGCAACGCCTTCAATCTCGACTTCACCGGACGGCGTGTCATACGGCTCAATGCCCGTACGATCCACCAGGTTACGTGGCAACCAGCCGCGGTTTACAAGCACGACGCCGCCGCCATCGAGCTTGAGCGGCATCACGACGTAGAAACCCGGCTGGTCGTTATAAGGCCGGTTGTCGAGATAGACGACCCGATCGGGCATGAATGTGCCACGCGCCAGTACACGATGAAAATTGATATCTTTCAACGCAATCGGCGTCGCGCCCACGCGCTGCACCGGCGCGTTTTCGAACGCGACAATCTGCGCGTTCAACTGCTCTTTCTGATGCGCGCGGTCCCGTTGCCAGAAGCCAAGCCGCACCGTAACCGCCATGACGATCAGGATGATCAGCGCCGGCCAGAAGCGAATTTTCATACCGCGTTTCCACCGGTGAAAACCTGAACGCCCACGCGGCATGTTACCTGCGGTGCGATAATCGACAGATCGAACTTCTTAGGCCAACTGGCTGTTTTCATGCACATATTCGTTGCCGTTGCATTCATTCTCATCATCGCGAGCCTGGGTTCGGCGTTGTACTTCATGATGACCGACAAGGGCAAGACCAAACGCATGGTGTGGTCGCTCGCCATGCGGGTCGGGCTGTCGATCTCGCTGTTCCTCTTCATCCTGTTCGCGCACTGGATGGGCTGGATCCAGTCCACCGGGATTCCACTCGGACGCTGAATAAGCTCCGAACAACGCGTTGCATTTGCGTAGTAAGTTGGGCTTTCCGGCAGCGTGAAGGTTCGCCCCGGATCGCGGAATACTATCGAGCCGTTGCGCTCAACGCTGCGACAAAACCGCGCACGAAACGCCTTCTTCAACATTTCCCCAAGCCGCACTCAAAAGCAAAAACGCCGCCCGAGTCAGTCGAGGCGGCGCTTTGCAAAGCATCTTTTTCAATCGACTTCCTTCATTCCACTTCAGCCCATCAAGCGAGACCGGCGCAAGTGGATCAATCCGCCGCACCCGTCCGGCCTAATCGCTATCTGGCTACTTACAACCAGTACACGACTACATACAGTCCGAGCCACACCACGTCCACAAAGTGCCAGTACCACGCGGCGCCTTCAAACGCGAAATGATGTTCTGCAGTGAAGTGCCCACGGATGACACGCACAAGGACAACGGTGAGCATTGTGCCGCCGAGAAACACGTGGAAGCCGTGGAAGCCCGTCAGCAAAAAGAACGTGGAGCCGTACACGCCAGAAGCCAGTGTGAGGTTCAGTTCGTTGTACGCGTGGAAATATTCGTAGCCCTGGCAGAACAGGAAGCACAGACCGAGCAGCACGGTCGCGGCCAGCCAGATGATTGTTTTGTTCCGATGATTTTCGCGCAGTGCATGGTGAGCGACCGTCAGCGTAGCGCCTGAACTGAGCAGCAACGCGGTGTTGATCGTCGGCAGCGGCCATGGCGTCATTGAACGGAAGTGCGACACCAGCGCGGCGGGACCGTTATTCGGCCATACAGCGGTGAAGTCCGGCCAGATCAGCTTGTAATCGAGACTACCCAGTTCATGCAACGCAATCTGGCGGGCGTAAAACAGCGCGCCGAAGAACGCCGCGAAGAACATCACTTCGGAGAAAATGAACCAGCTCATGCTCCAGCGGTACGACAAATCCACGTTCTTGCCGTACATCCCGCCTTCGGATTCCCCGATGGAGTCTCCAAACCAGTGCCACAGCGTGTACAGCAGCCAAAGCAGGCCGATGACAAACGTGATCGGCGCCCATGGTTCACCATTGACCCACGACGCCAGTGAAGCCATCGAGATCAGAAGGCCGGTGGCGGCCATGATCGGATGTCTCGACGGCTGCGGGACGAAATAGTACGGGCTTTCGTTTTGACCGCTCATTATTGATTCTCCACTTCGATCCAGTTGCTTGAATTTTTTGCTGCCACTGCCGCCGCTTGATCCGTCCGCAGCAACACCACTAGCGTTACCCCACCACCGCCCGTACCACCACCAGCAACACGACGATAAATAGCACCGCCCCAATTACCCCGGCCGCGATCAAATGCAGCGGATTCAACGAGGCATCGTTTTCCAGGTCGCTGCGACGGCGCACGCCGAAAAACGACCAGAAAACCGCCTTCAGCAACCGGAGAAAACTGTTCTTCGGCGCCTGCTTTTGTGATTCAACCATCTCAGGTCTCCGCCGCGTTGCTCGGTTCATATACGGCCTGCCGCGCTTATTGGCCGGAAAGTGCAGCCTTGCACTAAATACCGTTTTTCGACACCGACGCAGGCGCGGTCAATTCAAAGAATGTGTACGACAACGTGATCGTTTTCACATCCTTGGGCAGCTTTGGATCCACCACGAACACCACGGGCATTCGCCGGGTCTCGTTCGGTTTCAACGTCTGCTGCGTGAAGCAAAAGCACTCGATCTTCTTGAAATACTCGGTGGCCTGCATGGGCGCATAACTCGGAATGGCTTGCGCCTGAATCGTGCGGGCTTGCTGGTTGGTCACCTCGTACATCACCGTCATCACTTCGCCCGGATGCACGTCCAGCGTGTTCTGCTCCGGCTTGAACTGCAATGGGCCGCGCGCGTTTGCATCGAATTCGATGGAAATCTTGCGGCTCATGTCGACCTGCGTATTCTTCGCTTCCCGTGCGCCGACATCGCGCTGCACGAGATTGTTGATGCCGGTAATCGAGCAGATCGCGCGATACATGGGCACCAGCGCAAAACCGAAACCGAACATGGCGGCGGCCACCACAATCAGCTTGACCATCATCGAGCGGTTGAACGCGCGATCTTCCTTGATCTCCTCGGGCGTCGACACGTTCGCTACCCTCTGGAGCGCACGTACTGATCGACGACTACTGCCGCGAAAAAAACCGCGGCCACTGCCAACAGGATCAGGCCAAGCCGTTTGTTGCCTGCGCGAACCTGCGCGGGCGTGCGTTGCTTCTGTGAATTCCGGGTCATCCGTTCAGGCTTTATTCCGCTAGTCATGCGCTTCGCTGTCATTGTCCTGCGTGGCGCGCGTCCCGTTCCACTTCAACATCAGCGCAACGAGACACGCCGCCAGTATTTCACTCCACGTGCGGCGGCTGCTCGAACGTATGGAAAGGAGCCGGGCTCGGGATGGTCCATTCCAGACCTTCAGCGCCGTCCCACGGCTTGTCCTCGGCTTTCTCCAGATCACCACCGCCGCGATACGCCGGCAATGCGACCGCGAACAGGAAGTACACCTGCGCCAGACCGAAACCAAACGCGCCAATTGTCGCAACCTGGTTGAAGTCCGTGAACTGCGCCGGGTAATCCGCATAACGACGCGGCATGCCGGCGAGGCCCAGGAAGTGCATCGGGAAGAAGGTGATGTTGAAGAAGATCATCGACGCCCAGAAATGGATCTTCCCGCGCGTCTCGTTGTACATCCAGCCGGTCCACTTCGGCGACCAGTAGTACCACCCGGAGAAGAGCGCGAACAACGACCCCGCCACCAGCACGTAGTGGAAGTGCGCCACTACGTAATAAGTGCCGTGCATCTGGATATCGAGCGGCGCCATGGAGAGGATCAGGCCCGTGAAACCGCCCATGGTGAAGACGAACAGGAACCCGATGGCGAACAGCATGGGCGATTCAAAGGTCAACGAACCGCGCCACATGGTGGCGACCCAGTTGAACACCTTAACGCCCGTCGGCACCGCGATCAGCATGGTCGCGTACATGAAGAAGAGCTGGCCCGTCACCGGCATGCCGGTGGCGAACATGTGGTGCGCCCACACCATGAACGAGAGGATCGCGATGGATGCCGTTGCGTACACCATCGAGCTATAACCGAACAGCGGCTTGCGCGAGAACGCCGGGATCACCTGAGACACAATCCCGAACGCCGGCAAGATCATGATGTACACCTCGGGATGCCCGAAGAACCAGAAAATATGCTGGTACATCACCGGATCGCCGCCGCCTGCTGCATTGAAGAACGACGTGCCGAAGTGGCGATCGAACAGCACCATGGTGATCGCGCCTGCCAGCACCGGCATCACGGCAATCAACAAGTAGGCGGTGATCAGCCAGGTCCAGCAAAACATGGGCATCTTCATCAGCGTCATGCCGGGCGCGCGCATGTTCAGGATCGTCACGACGATATTGATACCGCCCATGATCGACGACGCACCCATCAAGTGGATCGCGAAAATGGCGAAGTCCATGCCCGGGCCCATCTGCGTGGACAGCGGTGCGTACAGCGTCCAGCCGGCAGCGGTTGCGCCGCCGGGAACGAAGAACGACGTGATCAGCAGGATGGCAGCCACCGGCAGCAGCCAGAAGCTGAAGTTATTCATCCGCGCGAAGGCCATGTCCGATGCGCCGATCTGCAGCGGAATCTGCCAGTTCGCGAAACCGACGAACGCCGGCATGATCGCGCCAAACACCATGATCAGGCCGTGCATGGTGGTCAACTGGTTAAAGAACTCGGGCCGCATGATCTGCAGGCCGGGCTCGAAGAGCTCCGCGCGGATCATCAGCGCCATCACGCCCCCTGACAGGAACATGATGAACGAGAACAACAGGTACAAGGTACCGATGTCCTTGTGGTTCGTCGCAAATAGCCAGCGACGCCAGCCGTACGGCAGCTCGTGCGCATGCTCGTCGTGGGCGTGACCATGTTCATGGCCCGCGGTTACATCGTGTCCGATGCTAGACATGACAATCTCCTAAAGCGAATACTGCGGCACTTGGGTGTACGCTACGCCAGCTTCCTTTCAGAAGGAAGCTGGCCGTTTGGGTACGACCGTCAGGCAGCCGGACTGATCTCAACGCGCCGTGCTTCTCTCGGGTCAGCACCGCCCGTGATCGTTTCCGGCTTCTTCAAAATGATGCGGTCTTCCGCTACGCCCGCGGCCTTCAGCGCATCGCGAACGGCCTGCGCGCGCGTCTTCGCCAGTTCGGCGTTCTTCGCGGCAGAGCCGGTTGCGTCGGTGAAGCCCGACAGCGTTAGCTTAGCGTCCGGATGCGCCTTCGCGTAATCAGCTGCTGTCTGGACTGCGCTGGCGGCATCGGCGGGCAAAGCATTCTTGCCCGTCTCAAAATAGACGCTCGCCGGCAACGAAGCGGCGGTTGCCGCCGGAGCCGATGCGTCCGATGCCGCTGCCGGCGCAGCAGATGCCGCCGGAGCTGCACTTGCCGCATCCGAACCCGCTGCCGCGCCGCTCGCCGCCGTATCCGAAGCTGCTGCAGCACCTGCACCCGCGAGATGGTCGCCACCCGCCGGCATCTTGCCATTACGTGCATCGGCAACTTGAAGGGGTTGCAGGATGTCGCCGGTGTGATTGCCCCAGGTATTGCGTTCGTACGTGATCACCGAAGCGATCTCGACGTTGTTCAATGTCGCGCCCCAGTTCGGCATTGCGCCCTTGCCTTTCAGCACAATGCTCACGTGGTCCGCGATCGGGCCATTGGCGATCTTGCTGCCGTCGAGCGCCGGAAACTGGCCTGCGCCCTTGCCGGTCGGCTGGTGACAGACCGCGCAATTCGACGAATAGACCTGCGCGCCGCGCGCCTTCAGTTCGTCCATGGTGTAAGTCTTGTTCGGATCGTCCGCGCTGGCGGCCATTTTCTTCTTCTGGCCATCGACCCATGCCGTGTAGTCCTCAGCGGACAACACTTCGACCACGACCGGCATGTACGCGTGTTCCTTGCCGCACAACTCGGTACAGAAGCCGCGGAACGTGCCGGTCTTCTCGGCCTTGAACCACGTGTCACGCACGAAGCCGGGGATCGCATCCTGCTTCACGCCGAATGCCGGGACGTACCACGAGTGGACGACGTCATTAGCGGTGGTGATGATGCGGATTTTCTTGTCGACCGGAACCACGAGCGGGTTGTCGACTTCTTGCAGATACAGCTCGGAAATGGGCGCCTGGCCGTTCGTTTCGCTACGCGGGGTAGAAAGCGTGGACAGGAAGTTGATGCCTTCGCCCTGCCCCTTCACGTAGTCGTAACCCCACTTCCACTGATAGCCGGTGACCTTCACGGTCAGGTCGGCGTTAGTGGTGTCCTTCATCGCGACGACGGCCTTCGTGGCCGGCAGCGCCATCAGCACGACGATCACGAACGGAACAATCGTCCAGATGATTTCGACGGTGGTGCTTTCGTGGAAATTCGAAGCCTTGTGTCCTTTCGACTTCCGATGCATCAGGACCGAATAGAACATCACGCCGAACACGCCGAGGAAAATCACCGTACAGATGATCAGCATGAACGTATGGAGGCTGTAGAGCTCTTCGGCGATCTTCGTCACCGGCGTCTGGAAGTTAAGTTCGTTAACTGCAGGACCGCCAGGACTGTCGTTGACCGCCAGGGCTGCGCCGGCGAACAGGAGTCCGCTTAACGCCAGCACGCCCGAGAGGGCTCGCTTGATTGTTTTCATAGCTTCCTTACCCAAAATTTCCATTCAGACCCTCGACCCCCGTATGCACCCGTCCGACTCATGCATCGCCTCCCCTGGAAACGATCTACTCGGCGGCGCGTGTCGATGCGTGTGCCGCTTGCTACGAACTTCACTGCTTCTTCTCTTCAAACCGGGCGCTGCGACCCGGACATCGCGGGTGGCCGATTTTCAGGCCGTCAGTTGCAACGTCTCAGCCACATGCGCAACTCGACGGCGAACTGCTTGCGACGATGCTGCGCCAGATGTATCCCGACCGGCACCGACTCCCCCCGCGACACCAGCTTCACCGGATCTCTCGGCGTTGCTCCCGGCTCGACTCTCACCCAGCGCGGATTGAACTCCATCTGCGTGAGCGTTTCCGCATCCATGCGCTCGATCAACAGCCGATCGTGAAACAGCAGAATCCGTTCATAGTCGACAGCATGCCGCGCATAAATGACGAACGCGATACCGACCGCCAGCAATTCGATACCCGTAAAAGGCAGCACCAGCCAAGCGCCCGCCCACACCAGCAAACTCGCGATCAGCAACGAGAACAGCGCCAGCGACACATAGAAGGCCACAAATTGCCGCGGCGAGACAGAACAGTTCCGCTTGATCAACCAGTCCTTTACGACCGGTTCGGTGTCCATCGGCAGATCAGTTGCTTGCATCGCCGTCTCCCGCGTCAGATTTGTCTCACCCGCGCTGCGTGTTGCGTGTATTGCCTATCTATTGCTCACCTATTGGGCCAGCGCCAACTACTCGGAATGCGCCCAAAATCATGCCAGCCCGGCGACAAACTGACGCATTATAGGCGCGTTGCCCAGCATCCACAAGCAAGGTGGTGCACGCCGCAAAGCCAAGCCGCACAAGCCTCTGCGCCCTTTTGCCGCATCCTTTTGGATGCTTGTCAACGCGTGTATTCGAGGGGTGGGAACGGCCTTTTTGACCGGTTTACTTGCTCCGTTTTGAGCCTCGTCCTATATCTTCCAGCCTCACAATACCGTGCCCTTCCGCCGTCATTCGCGGCACCGCCTTCCATGCGTGCCCGTAGATCACTTCGAAGGTCAGCGGGATCGTGCCGTCTTCGCGGCGACGCGCTTCAAGCGCCGTGTGAAGCGCGTCACGCAACGCCCGAGCCTGCTTTTGCGGCGCAACGTCACGCGGATAAGCACCCCATCGGCGGACGTCCTTCAGCAACGATTCCGGCGACTTGTACGTGATCGTCAGCACCTCCTGATCCATCACCGGAATCTCGAAACCGCTCTCGACGAGCATGTCGCCGAGATCGTGCATATCGACGAATTCGATAGTGTGGCGCTGCGGCGTCAGACCCAGTGATTTTTCCGCCTGCGCGTATGCGCCGCTGAGCTCTTTCAATGTGTCGGGACCGAGCGTGCTGAACATCAGCAGGCCGTTCACCTTGAGCACACGTGCCCATTCGGGAAATACGAGGTCAGGGCGCGCATTCCAGTGCAGCGCGAGGTTCGACCAGAGCATCTCGAACGCACTTGCAACAAAAGGCAGGTGGGCAAAATCGCCCTGCGCCAGTTGCGGGCCGCGCGCGCCGAATGCCTTGCCCAGCGTGGCCGGAAGAAACCGCCGCCAGCCGGCGTTGGCTTCAGATTCGGCCATCTCGGCCTGGTTCGCCCGGGCCAACATGGCTGCCGACAAATCCATGCCGAGCACCGACGCATCTGCGAAACGCTCGCGCAGGCCCGGCAGGTCTGCGCCCATGCCGCAGCCCGCGTCGAGCACGCGCACCGGGGTTACCTTGATGTAGTCGAGGCGCTCGCGCATGCGCTGCGCGATCTCGCGCGGCAGGAATGCAACGTCATCGAACGTTGCGGCCCGACGGTCGAAAATTCGCTGCAATTGGCGCGAATCGTAGGCCAGACGGCCAGCATTGGCAGGAGTTGGGGACATGACAACCTACTTTCTAAGAGTGCGAAGTATACTCGGTCGATTCCTGAGACGTTCAGCCAAACCAGGCAGCACAACGGTTTCCCGCGGTTCTCCAATGCGCTCGTGGGCTGATCCCGTGCTCACTCAGGGCGGATTTTTGCGCTGCCGGGCATTCTTTGGATCGAACGTATGAAGCTATGCTTTGGTGTCGTATGGCGCGCTCCAGGCTCGCTGCGCGAGGCTTCTGCCATGGCGCTGCGGCGGATCGGCCAGATGCGCGACATCGCGTTGCCCAGTCAGTGCGCATTGTGTGGCAATTTGTCGCAGAAAGTGTTGTGTGCCGGTTGCGATGAACAGTATTGGAATCAGGCGCGCACACGGTGCCCGGTTTGTGCATTACCCGTGCCGGTTCTCGCGGCGGGCCCGGCTGCATCCGCCGGCGTTAAAAATGGCGCCTATTTGCCTTGCAGGCGGTGCATTGCGGAGCCCCCGCATTTCGACGCGACTATTGCGCTGGCCGACTATCATGCGCCGCTCGATACACTCGCGCTCGATCTCAAGTTCCACGCGCGGCTGGCAATGGCCGACGAGTTCGCGCGCCAGTTGCAAGCGGCGTTCGAGAGCACAGACGCGGCGACGCCCGATGTCGTCGCACCCGTGCCGCTGTCGCCACGGCGCCTGAGGACGCGCGGTTACAACCAGGCGTGGTCGATCGGAAAGCCGCTTGCGCGCCGGCTCGGCTCGTTGGCTGACGCAACGCTGATCGGGCGCACGAGAGATACGGCGCCGCAAGCAAAGCTTGATCTCAATACACGACGCAAAAACGTCGGCAGTGCGTTCACAGTGTTGCGTGACATACGCGGCCAGCACGTGGCAATTGTCGACGACGTGATGACCTCAGGCGCCACGCTCGACGCGCTGGCGTTTACGCTGAAAGCCGCCGGCGCGCGGCGTGTTACCAACTTCGTCGCGCTGCGCACGCCGCAAGACTAATTCCACGGGTTTATATCGCTTATGTTCAATGTCGTACTGGTCGAACCTGAAATCCCGCCGAATACCGGCAACGTGATCCGGCTGTGCGCCAATACCGGCGCGCGCCTGCATTTGATCGAACCGCTCGGTTTTCCTCTCGACGACGCCAAGATGCGTCGCGCCGGACTCGACTATCACGAGTACGCGCAGATGCATGTCCATGCGAACTGGGACGCTTTTCTCGCAAAGGAAGTCCCCGACGCCAGCCGCATGTTCGCCTTCACCACGCGCGGCTCAACGCCATTTTTCGGGCGTGCATTCAAAGCGGGTGACTGGTTTGTCTTCGGTGCCGAAACCCGGGGCTTGTCGGACTCAGTGCTTGGGCAGTTCACGAACGAGCGGCGCGTGCGTTTGCCGATGCGGCCCGGGAACAGGAGTTTGAATTTATCGAATACGGTGGCAATCGTGACGTTCGAAGCGTGGCGTCAGACAGGGTTCGAGGGCGGCGAATAGTTCTCGACTTTCCCCGCGCCCACGAGAACCCTCACTCCGCTTTTGCGTCCCGGCTCAACAGCGCGTGAACCGCGTCGCGCGGGGCGACGTTTTCGAATAACACGCGACACACCGCGTGCGTAATAGGCATTTCGATGCCGCGAGACTCCGCCAGCGCCAGCACGGCACGCGCGCAGCGCACACCCTCGGCCACATGACCGAGCGCGGCGAGAATGTCGGTAAGCGAACGGCCTGTTGCCAACTGCATGCCGACCGTGCGATTGCGCGACAGGTCACCCGTTGCGGTGAGAATTAGGTCGCCGATCCCGGTCAGGCCCGTGAAGGTTTCCGCACGGCCGCCAAGCGCGACACCGAGCCGCGACATTTCGGCGAGTCCGCGCGTAATCAGCGCGGCCCGGGCGTTCAGGCCCAGGCCGAGTCCATCGGCAATGCCGGTTGCAATGGCCAACACGTTTTTCACCGCGCCGCCCACTTCAACGCCAATTACATCGTCGCCGGTGTAAATGCGCATCGCACCGTGATGAAACGCGGCAACGGTCCGCTCGCCCAGCGTGGCCGATGCACTCGCAATCGTCAGCGCCACAGGCAAACCTTCCCCAACTTCACGCGCGAAGCTCGGCCCGGAAAGGGTGCCGTTGCTCGCTTGCTCCGGCAGTTCGGCCGCAACCACCTCGTTCGGCAGACATTGTGTGTCGGCTTCAAAACCCTTGCACAACCAGACGATATGCGCAGGAACAATGCCGAGTTCGCGCATGCTGCGGCATAACGCACGCAACCCGGCTACCGGAGCGGCAACCACGCACAGGGCATCTTCGGCGGCGCCGTGGGCCAGTGCTGAAGCGAGATTGGGGTCGTACTGAAGCGCTGCGGGCAGCGTGATGCCGCGCAGGTAACGCTCGTTTTCGTGCGAATGTGACAAGGACTCGATGAGCGCACGATCGCGCGCCCAGAGCACCGTGGGGTGGCGAGTGGCCAGATGACCAGCCAGCGCGGTGCCCCACGCACCGGCGCCGAGAACGGCTACTTGCATGCCCGGCTCCGGAATATGCGGGATTTAGTTCAGCGTCGCGCCGTTGGCCACGCCTTCCTGAGCTGCCGACAACTGCGAAATACGTTGTTCGTACAGCGCCTGGAAATTGATCTCGGCGAGGTGAATCGGCGGGAAACCGGCGCGGGTGATGGCGTCGGCAATGTTCGAGCGCAAATACGGGAACAAGATGGTCGGGCACGCAATGCCGACCAGTGGATCAACTTGATCAGCGGGAATGTTGCGGATATCGAAAATACCGGCTTGCTTGGCTTCGATCAGGAACGCGACCTTGTCCGCGACCTTCGCGGTCACCGTGCCCGTGACCAGCACTTCGAACACGCTTTCCGCCAAGCGCTCGGCCTTCACGTCCACTTCCACCTCAACCGACGGCATTTCCTGCTCGAGGAAAATGCCCGGCGAATTGGGCTGCTCAAGCGACATGTCCTTCAAGTAGATGCGCTGGATGTTGAAGAACGGCTGGTTGTTGTCGTCAGACATGGTTGATTCCCTTGATTATTTAATGTGCCGCTCGTGGTTTTTCCGGTTTTTTCCGGCTAAAACCACGGGCAGCTTAATTGCGCAGCGAATGCATACAGGCCGACGCGCCCGGCCCGATGATCCGCTGCTTGTTCAGGCGGCTGCGAGCAGCGGCACCAGGCCGCCTTTGCGATCGAGCGCGGACAGATCGTCGTAACCGCCAACGTGCGTCTCGCCAATGAACACTTGCGGCACCGTACGGCGGCCCGTGCGCGTCATCATTTCTTCACGCCGGGCCGGATCTCGGTCGATCAGCACCTTCTCGACGTTTTCCACGCCGCGCGACTTTAGTAGACGTTCGGCCATCTGGCAATACGGGCACACCTGCGTGCTGTACATGATCACTTTATTCACTTTACCGCTCCTTGTTTCACGACCGGCATGCCGGCTTTTTGCCAGGCATCCAGCCCGCCTTGCAATACGTGGACCTCGGCGTAACCGGCATTGCTCACGATCTGGCTCGCCTTCTGGGACTGTTGGCCGGTCTGACATACGAGCAAGACCGGATTGCTCTTATTCTTCGCGATTTGGCCAATTTTTGCTTGAAGCTCCGAAATTTCGAAGTTTCGCGCCGCCGGCAGATGCCCCTTCGAATACTCGGCGGCCGGCCGCACGTCGATCACGGAGGCGTTGCGCCGGTTGATCAGTTGAATAGCCTCGGGCGCGGAAACCCCTCCGCGGCCACGCCGGACAATCGTCGGCCAAAGCAGCAACCCACCAGAAATGAGGGCGACGGCGATAAGAACAAGGTTGGTGTAATCGGTGAAAAACTTCACGTCGGGACCGCCGGATTGGGATTGTGGAAAAATGAAAGGTCGAAAAAAATCGGGACAATCCGGCCATTATAAAATAACCGTCCTCCGCGATGGACTCGGCCGATCGGCTGAGTTGCGTCAGAACGCGTTGCCGCACAGAATCGATGCCAGTTTCCTGCTTTTTTGCCGCTTCCTAACTAACTAACCGACCTCTCAACGGACATCATGTACAAGCTAGTGCTCATCCGCCACGGCGAATCCACGTGGAACAAGGAAAACCGATTCACAGGCTGGGTCGACGTCGACCTGACAGAACAAGGCACCCGCGAGGCGCAACAGGCGGGGCTGCTGCTGAAGGAAGCGGGCTTCAGCTTTGACCTGGCCTACACATCGGTGCTCAAGCGCGCGATCCGCACGCTCTGGCACGTGCAGGACCAGATGGACGAAATGTACTTGCCCGTGGTCCATTCGTGGCGGCTGAACGAGCGGCATTATGGCGCCCTCTCCGGCCTGAACAAGGCTGAGACCGCGAAGAAATACGGCGACGAGCAAGTGCTGATCTGGCGCAGGAGCTACGACACGCCGCCGCCTGCGCTCGATCCTTCCGACGAACGCACGGCGTTCAACGACCCGCGTTACGCAAAAGTGCCGCGTGAACAGTTGCCGCTGACCGAATGCCTGAAGGACACGGTCGCCCGCGTCATGCCCATCTGGAACGAGTCCATCGCGCCGGCTATCAAATCGGGCAAGCGGGTGCTGATTGCGGCACACGGCAATTCCATGCGCGCGCTGATCAAGTACCTGGACGGCATTTCCGACGACGACATCGTCGGGCTGAACGTCCCGAACGGCGTGCCGCTCGTGTATGAACTTGACGAAAACCTGAAGCCGATCAAGCACTATTATCTCGGCGACCCGGAAGCGATTGCCAAGGCGCAGGCGGCAGTGGCGAAACAAGGGAAGGCGGGCTAAGGCTGTTGTTCTGTTGTTTCGAAAATGGCCGGCGGTCGCGGGTGCTTTGATCTCGCGCCCGTGACCGCGGGCTTGAAACAGCGTCCAATGTTTTTTTCGCTGTGCACGTCGCTCGTGGTGGTCTCCGGATGTATCGCACAGAGATCGGCCGCGCGAGGTCGCGTGTTGGCTCGAATGCGCCACACGTGATTTATGCACCCCGCCCCGCGGCGTGGCTTATGGCGACGGCAACCTGCGCCTTCGCGCTTTCGGCCGGCACGTCCAGATTAATCAGCATCCGGGCAAGTGCGCGGATTCGCCATTCCGCCGGCTCACAGGCATTTATCGTACAAACGCATGAAAAAAGGGTATGCGATCTCATGCTTTGCGGGTCACCTTTAAACCGGGCCCGACTTTTGCGGCCATATAACGGTTTGGAAACCGCCGCACATTAAAAGAATCCCGCCCATCCATTTCCCGGCGAAGCCCTTTAAGCTGCGTTTAAGTCGTGGTCCGAGGCTTGCAGTTATACTGCGCAGTCAACCACGACGCAGCCTAATCCGCTTCCGACCGCAACAGACTCTATGCGAAAGAACCTGAAAAACATCGGCCTGATCGCCGCGGGCCTTGCTACCGGCGCATTTGCAACGCTGCAACTCTCTGCATCTGCCCAGCAAGCCGCCACCGCGCCTCTCCCGCTCGATCAATTGCGGTTGTTTGCCGAAGTATTCGGGCAAATCAAGCATGAATACGTCGAGCCGGTCGACGATAAAAAGCTTCTCACCGCGGCCATCAAAGGCATGGTGTCGAGCCTAGATCCGCATTCGTCCTATCTCGACAAAACTGATTACGAAGAGCTTCAGGAGCAGACCAAAGGTCGCTTCGCGGGCCTTGGTATCGAGATTTCGTCGGAAGATGGCTTGATCAAGGTGATTTCGCCTATTGAAGATACGCCGGCGTTTCACGCCGGCATTCGTCCGGGCGACCTGATCACGCGCATCAATGACAAGCCGGTACGCGGCATGACGCTGGATAACGCCGTCAAGCAAATGCGCGGCGATCCGGGCACCAAGGTCACGCTGACCATTTTCCGCAAGACCGACGACCGGACTTTCCCTGTCACGGTTACGCGCGCAATCATCCGCGTGCAGAGCGTGAAGATGAAGGTTCCGGCGCCAGGTTACGGCTACATCCGGATCACAAGCTTCCAGGAACGTACCGTACCGGATCTCGCTGCAAAGCTGCAGGATCTCGCGCGCCAGCAGCCAGACCTGAAGGGCCTCGTGCTTGATCTGCGTAACAACGGCGGTGGTTTGCTGCAGAGCGCGGTCGGCGTAGCCGGCGCATTCCTGCCAGACAACGCGGTGGTGGTGTCGACGAACGGACAAATTGCGGACGCGAAGCAAACCTTCCGCGACACCTACGACAACTATCGCCTGCCTTCCTTCGACTCCGATCCGCTGAAGAACCTCCCGGAAATCTTCAAGAAGGTGCCCATGGTCGTGTTGACCAATGCGTACTCGGCGTCGGCTTCCGAGATTGTCGCGGGTGCGCTGCAGGATCATCATCGCGCATTGATTGTCGGCAAGACCACGTTCGGCAAGGGTTCGGTGCAAACCGTCCGGCCGATGACCGCTGACACCGCGCTGCGCCTGACCACGGCGTATTACTACACGCCGAGCGGCCGGTCGATCCAGAACAAGGGCATCCGCCCGGACGTTCCGGTCGATCAATACGCTGAAGGTGATCCGGACGACGCGCTCGTCACGCGCGAAGTGGATTATTCGAACCACTTGGCCAATACGCAGGATCCGAACGAGAAGAAGGAACAGGAAGCGCGCGAAGCGGACCGGCTCGAGCAACTGCGGATTCTTGAAGAACAGAACGACAAAAAGACGCCGGAGCAGCGCCGCAAGGATCGCGAGCGTAAGCCCGTTGACTTCGGCACCGCTGACGACTTCATGCTCACGCAAGCGCTGAACAAGCTTGAAGGCAAGCCGGTTCAGGAATCGAAGTCTTATTCCGAACGGAAACTGGCGCAGGATAAGCCGGCTCCATCGGCTTCGGCTCCTATCGTCGTCAAGCCAGCGTTGCCGGCTACGCCAGGGGCAGATGCAACGCCTGCGTCGGGCGCACCGGGTGCAAACGCTACGCCGGCGCCGGCATCCGCACCGGCCGCCGCTTCGGCTGCACAGTAAGTTTTGTCCAGGTTTCGGTTGGCGCGGGCTTTTCCGCGCCAACCGATTCTCAACAGCAAGCTGCAAGCACTAAAGAATCCGCATCAGTCTCTTCCGGCACACCCTGAGTGTCGCGCCAGTTTTCCCTCTGCCCCTCAGCTTCACCCCGGCATACCGTGATTGCATTGGAACCGGGAGTAAACGCCCTCCATGGGACCCGCAATGCCGCAGTGCCGAAGTACGCGCTGATCAAGCGCTAACGCCAACTCTCCTCGACACGCGCTTAAAATGGCAATTTCACGCGATCGCACGCCTGCTTTCTGCTGCCAGGCGTTCCGGTCGTAGCCTACTTGAGCGCTCGATGAACGACGATCAGCTTCTCCGTTATTCCCGGCATATCCTCGTCGATGAAATCGGCATTGAAGCGCAACAGCGCTTCCTCGATGCACACGCCATCATCATTGGTGCGGGTGGTCTCGGATCTCCGGCTGCGATGTACCTGGCCGCAGCCGGTGTGGGCGAGATCACGCTGGTCGATGCCGATACCGTCGACCTCACCAATCTCCAGCGCCAGATCCTGCACACCAGTGCATCGGTTGGTGAACCAAAGGTGGATTCTGCCCGCGCTACGCTCGCGGCGCTCAACCCCGGCGTAAAGGTCACCACGGCCGCCGTTCGCGCCGATGCCGCGTGGCTCGACGCAAACGTCCCGAAGGCCACCGTCGTACTCGATTGCACCGACAACTTCGCCACTCGCCACGCCATCAACGCCGCCTGTTTTGCCCACGGCGTGCCGCTCGTATCAGGCGCCGCGCTGCGCTTCGATGGCCAGATCAGCACCTTCGACTTTCGCTCCGCCGAATCGCCCTGCTACGCCTGCGTGTTCCCGCCGGACGAAGCGTTCGAGGAAGTCGCGTGCTCGACGATGGGTGTCTTCTCGCCAACGGTTGGCATCATCGGCGCGATGCAGGCGGCCGAGGCGTTACGCGTGATTGGCGGTTTCGGTACGACGCTGCAAGGCCGCCTGATGATGCTCGATTCGTTGCGCATGGAATGGAACACGATGCGCATTACGCGACAGGCGACCTGCCCGGTTTGTGGAACGCACGCACAGGAATAGTTTGGCCACGGGAACGGACATCGCCCCTTCACTTGCCAAGCAAACGTCTATTGGCGCCGCCGTCTCAAATTTAAGAGTTCTCCAATTTGCCTGAGGGTTCGGCCGACTTATCGTGGTCGCATCACTTATCAACGCTACTGGAGCAACACGTGAGCGAGACAGCACACCCCAGCACCCAACGCGGCCGGATTGAAACCGAATTCGCGCGGCCCGACGCACTCGCCCTGAGCGGTCCGGAAGGCATCCTCTACGACTTCAACTACGGTTGCCGCGTACAAGTGCCGGTCGACGGCTGGCGTGTCCGCATGACCGATCTCGATACATTCAACGTCCTCTTGGATGAAGCGGTGGAAGCGAACGCCGTGATCACGAGCCGACGCAAGTACTTCGTGCGCTTCCTGCTTGAAGTATTCGACGGCTCGCGGCTCGTGTTTTCCCATTCGTACAACGCAACCGGCAAGAAGGTTTTGCTACGCATGCACGCGCTGGCGCTGGGCGATTCGCTCGCGTGGGTGCCGGTTATCGATGCATTCCGCAAGCAACATGACTGCGAGGTTTCCCTGCCTTTGCCAGCGCATTTGCAGCCGCTTTTCCGCGATGGTTATCCGGACCTGAACATCGCGACCGAGGTTGAACCGGACCGCCAGAACGGTACGTACTACGCGACGTATTACCTTGGTCTGCTGAAACCATTCTCTGAACGCGATCACCAGCCCACCGATCCGCGCGTGAGCAACATGCAGGACATGATCGCGTATCTGCTGGGCGTGCCTTGCGAGGAACGCCGGCCGAATGTGGTGATAGAAAACAAGACGCGCACGATTGCCGAACGTTATGTATGCATCGCGACGCAATCCACCGCGCAATGCAAGTACTGGAACAATCCGCGCGGCTGGCCGACGCTGATCGAGCATTTGAAAACGCTGGGTTATAGAGTGTTGTGCATTGACCGCGACAAGCAATACGGCAACGCGGAATACATGAACCTGATGCCGGAAGGCGCCGAGGATTTCACCGGCAACCGGCCGTTGCAGGAACGCATGAGCCTGTTGCATCACGCAGATTTCTTTATCGGATTGGGGAGCGGACTATCGTGGCTCGCATGGGCAGCCGGTACGCCCGTGGTCATGATCAGCGGCTTCTCGCATCCATCGACCGAGTTCCGCACGCCGTATCGCGTGATCAATTTCCACGGCTGCAATAGCTGCTTCAACGACACGACCACCGAGTTCGATGCCCAGAATTTCGCCTGGTGCCCCCGCCGCTTCGACAAGTCGCAACCGTTCCAATGCACGGCGGTGATCACCCCTGAGTTCGTGATGCGCGACGTCGATAAACTCATCGCCGAGCGCAGCCTTATACAAACTCAAACTCAGGCTCAGGCCTTCTGAAGCACGGCCAGCGACGCGAGCAACTCCGCGGGTTCATACGCGGCGAGCACGTCCGCGACCGGCTTTTGCAACGCCTTCAGATCCGCCCGCAGGATCTCTTGCTTGACCACGAGCAACTGGCTTGGGTGCATCGAAAACTCGGTGAGCCCCATGCCGAGCAGCAAGCGCGTCACGGAAGGATCGCCGGCCATTTCGCCACAGACGGAAACCGGGACGCCCGCCGCTTTCGCTTCACGCAACGTGAACGCGATCAAGTGCAACACCGCGGGATGCAAGGGATCGTAAAGATGCGCGACGGCGTTATCGGCGCGATCGATGGCAAGCGTGTATTGGATCAGGTCGTTGGTGCCAATCGACAGGAAATCCAGCCGCTTCAGGAACAGCCGCACGGCAATCGCGGCCGCCGGAATCTCGATCATCGCGCCGATCTGGATGTTGCGATCGTAGTCGATCCCCGCGTCGTCAAGTTGACGCTTCGCTTCGTGAATCAGGTCGAGCGTCTGGTCGATTTCCTGTGCGTGGGCGAGCATGGGGATCAGGATCTTCGCCCGGCCGAACGCCGATGCCCGCAAGATCGCCCGCAATTGCGTCATGAACATCTGCGGCTCGGACAAGCTCCAGCGGATCGCTCGCAAGCCAAGTGCCGGGTTCTGCGCGGTCTCGTAACCGTCGCCGCCACTCATGGACTCAAGCGGCTTGTCCGCGCCCACATCGATCGTGCGAATGGTCACTGGCCGGCCCTTCATCAGCTCGATTGCACGCCGGTAGGCCGCGAATTGCTCCTCCTCTTCCGGCAACTCGTCCTTGTGGTTCATGAACAGGAACTCGCTGCGGAACAGGCCTACGCCCATTGCGCCCGCGTCGAGCGCGGTCTTGGCGTCGTCGGGTAATTCGATGTTCGCGCACAAGTCGATCTTCGTGCCGTCCAACGTTTGCGTCGGCGAGAACTTGAGGCGCTGCAGCTTGCGCTGCTCAAGCACCTTCTCGCTCTGCCGGTACGAATACTCTTCCAGCACGATCGGCGCCGGATCGACGATCACAATGCCGTGATCCCCATCCACGATGATCAAGTCGTTCTGCCGGATCAACGCGCTCGCCTGCTGCACGCCGACCGACGCGGGAATGCCGAGGCTGCGAGCCACAATAGCCGTGTGGGAGGTGCGGCCGCCGAGGTCCGTCACGAATCCCTTGAACGCCTGGGTCTTGAACTGCAGCATGTCGGCGGGCGCGATGTCATGAGCGACCACGATCATGTCGTTGTGGCCGTTGGTGGCCGCGCCATCGACGACGAGCGTAGCGGTGGACGGTGCGCCGGCCAGCGCTTTGAGAACGCGCTCCACGACTTGCTGAATATCAGCCTTACGCTCACGCAGATATTCGTCTTCGATATCGTCGAAATGGCGGCTCAGGATTTCAAGCTGTTCGGTCAGCGCCCACTCCACGTTGTAACGGCGCGTACGCACGAGATCGATGGTTTCGTGAACGAGCATGGCGTCGTTCAGGATCATGGAATGGACGTTGATAAACGCGCCCATCTCGCTGGGCGCATCCGCAGCCAGGTCGTCGCGCAGAGCGTCCAGCTCCGCGTGCACCTGCGCCTGCGCTGCGTGAAAGCGTTCAATTTCACTGTCGATGCGATCCGGTTCAACCAGATAGTGGTCGACATCGAGTGCAGCCGCCGCGATCAGATACGCGCGGCCGATAGCGATACCACGCGAAACGGGAATTCCATGCAGCGTGAACGACACGCGCACCTCTCTCTAGTTATGGGTGTCTCACGGTTTTGTCGATCACCGGCTGGCGATGCGAGTCCGCGCACCATTATAAATTCGAACGCGATTTGACACCCTTCGCGCTGCAGCAAGTTTCTGTCACAAAACGACGCAGTTTATTGCGCCCTATGTCACCCGTCGTCCAGTCTGCGGACACAAAAAAACCGCGTCGATGCGCGGCTTTTTCTGAGTGCTGCAGGCAGGACAAGGTCATTGTCCTTCGCCAAATTTATCTGCGATAAGCGCAAGGATGGCCTTCATGGCTTCGGCTTCATCGGAGCCTTCGGTTTCTATGGTCACCGTGCTGCCAATTCCCGCCGCAAGCATCATGACGCCCATGATGCTTTTCGCGTTGATCCGGCGGCCGTTGCGGCTCATCCAGATCTCGCATTGAAAGTTTCCTGCCATTTGTGTGAGCTTGGCTGAAGCACGCGCGTGCAGCCCCAGCTTGTTCACGATAGTTGTTTCCTGTTGCAGCATGATGCTCCGGGCGCTAAGTGAGATGGCTGACGCGATGCAGCCGGGTCATTTCTTTTCCAACGGACTTTTAACGTGCGGCCAGTATGCTGCCAGCAAGCCGGCAAATGGGCATCAACGCCACCTGCTGACTCAGTGAGCTTCCGCCTTGGCCGGTATCTTGGCCGGCATGCAACTGGTCGCGGCAACGCCTGCAGCGCAACTACTCACGGCAGCGGCCGCTGCGGCTGCGGCGCTGGCCATTGCGCAGGGATTGGCGGGCGTCGAGGCATCGAGTTCCTGAATGCCCTTCGATCCCCCTTGCAGCGATTTTTCAGCCAGCGTGTCGAGCGGCGTGGTCCTGTAGCAGACAGCGCGGACCAGCATGGGCAGATTGACGCCGGCAAGTACGCGAACGCTGGTGCTTGCCAGGCTTTGCGCGATATTCGCAGGCGTTGCGCCGAATACGTCGGTCAGGACGATCGCACCGTTCTCTTCCTTCAGACGGTCGATTTCGGAGCGCGCAAACGCCCGAACTTCCACGGGATCGCAATCCGGCTTCACATCGATCACACCAATGCGCGCGGGCAAACCGCCGTAAATGTGGGTAATGCACTCACGTAACGCCGAAGCGAACGGAGCGTGAGCAATGATTAGAATGCCAGCCATGTCAGAGTGTGCTGCCCCAAAAACGACGAGATACGTCGGAAATCGTGGGAACCTGCTGTTATATATGCGATTGCGGCGCCAAATACTGCGCAAACATTGCAAAACGCGACTGCAACATCGATCCGGGTGCAAAACGGTCAACAAGCGTCTATACGTAAGCTTAGTCGGATTTTGCACGCAATGCGCAGCGTTTTGCGCTGCAGCAAGTTTCCACTTCAATTTCGGGGCCGGATCGCGCCACGAAACGAATCTCATGAGCGGGAGATTGTAACAGTCTGGGAGAAATCAACAGCCGGGCTGCCTCTTCGACAGCCCCCTCTAATTTTCCCGTTTCCCGCTTGAGAGCGAAGCCTGTTGCTAGGCTGCAGCCGCTCGTTCCAACGCATCGATGAACATGCCGGCGACATCGAAACCTGTCTGGTCCATGATTTCGCGGAAGCACGTCGGGCTGGTCACGTTCACTTCGGTCAGATAGTCACCGATGGCATCGAGTCCAACCAGCAGCAAGCCGCGATTGAAAAGCGTCTGACCCAGCGTTTCCGCAATCTTGCGATCGTTCTCGGTGAGCGGTTGCGCGACGCCCAAACCGCCGGCAGCCAGATTGCCGCGCACCTCGTTGCCTTGCGGAATCCGGGCAAGCGAATACGGCACGGGTTGGCCGCCGATCAGCAGGATACGTTTGTCGCCATCGGTGATTTGCGGGATGAACTTCTGCGCCATGACGCTGCGCGCGCCGTTGTCGCTAAGCATTTCCACGATCGTGCCGAGGTTCATGCCATCAGCCTTCACGCGAAACACGCCCATGCCGCCCATGCCGTCGAGCGGCTTCAGGATCACGTCGCCGTGTTCGGCATGGAAAGCGCGCAGGCGCGCGGCATCGCGTGTCACCAGCGTGGGCACGACGAACTCCGGCCATTCGCCAATCGCCAACTTTTCTGAGTGATCGCGGATCGCGCTTGGCTTGTTGAAGATGCGTGCGCCGGTGCGCTCCGCCAGTTCCAAAAGCCACGTGGACGTCACGTATTCCATGTCGAACGGCGGGTCTTTGCGCATCAGGACAGCGCCGAAATGCTTGAGGTCGAGGATCTCCGGCGCGGCGGCTTCGTGCCACGGCGAGCGCGCCGAATCCGCTTCGTCGCCGACGATGGTTATGCGCTGAACCGTCCCTTCGACCTTGCCGTCAACCCACGCCAGATGCTGCGGCTCGCACGCGTAGATCGTGTGTCCGCGACGCGCGGCTTCGGCCATCATCGCGTAGGTCGTGTCTTTGTAGATCTTGAAATGATCGAGCGGATCGGCGATAAAAAGGATGTCCATAAGCGTCCAGAGCGGCCGTTCGGCCTTGATTGATTCAAGAGGTGGCGGCAGACCGCAGTCTGCAATACGCGATTTTTAACACGTCGCGCAGGTTCGCGCCTGAAGTGCAAAACGGCCGCAACTTCGTGCGGCCGTCGTGATGGGTTGAAGCTTAGACCTGAATGGCTTCGGGATCGGTCTTTTCCAGTTCCACCGATGCCGCGAGCAACCCCAGCCTTGCCACCACGCCATACATATAGAAGCGGTTCGGCGGCGCGGCGCCCGGCTTCGCGTGGGCGTCGGGCAAGGCCGTGTGTTCGAAGCCGAGCGGCACGAAATGCATGCCCGGCGCGTTGAGGTTCTGGTCGCGGTTGCGCGAATCGTGCACACGATAAAACCCGCCGACCACATACCGGTCGATCATATAAACCACCGGCTCGGCGACCGCGTTTTCCACGCGCTCGAACGTATGCACGCCTTCCTGGACGATCACGTCGTGGACTTCGAGACCGTCCTTCGCGTCGTTCATCTTCACGCGTTCACGTTTGGTCAGCGCCGCGACTTCGCACGCGTCGTGCACCGTCATGACACCTTTGCCGTAGGTGCCGGCATCGGCTTTGATCACGACATACGGCTTCTCGCTGATTCCGTACTCCCGATATTTCTTCGCGATCTTCTTCAACACGCCATCGATAGCATCCGCCAGCGCTTCCTCGCCGGTCCGCGCCTCGTAATCCACGCCTTCCACGTGCGCGAAATAGGGGTTGATCATCCACGGATCGATCTCGACAAGCTTCGAAAACTTCTTCGCGACGTCGTCATAACACGCAAAGTGATTCGACTTGCGGCGCACGGCCCAGCCTGCATGCAGCGGCGGCAGCAAGTATTGCTCGTGGAGATTTTCCAGCACCGGCGGGATGCCGCCGGACAAGTCGTTGTTCAGCAGGATCGAGCAGGGATCGAAGTTTTTCAGGCCCAGCCGGCGCGGCGTGCGTTCAAGCGGTTCCAGGACGATCTTCTGCCCGTCGGCCAGCGCGATAGTGACAGGTCCGTGAATATTTTCATCGAGCGTGCCGAAGCGAATATTCAACCCGGCCTGACGCATGATGGTCGCGAGCCGCGCAACGTTCTCGAGATAAAACGCGTTGCGTGTATGACGCTCGGGGATCACGAGCAGGTTTTTTGCGTCGGGACAGATCTTTTCGATCGACGCCATCGCGGCCTGGACGGCGAGCGGCAGCACTTCCACCGGCAGGTTGTTGAAGCCGCCGGGGAACAGGTTGGTATCGACGGGAGCGAGCTTGAAACCGGCGTTGCGCAAGTCTACCGAGCAGTAGAACGGCGGAGTGTGCTCTTGCCACTCCAGCCGGAACCAGCGTTCGATGGACGGCGTCGCGTCGAGTATCTTCCGCTCGAGATCGAGCAAGGGGCCGTTTAAAGCCGTAACGAGGTGCGGAACCATTGATGACTCGCGGACTTAAGAGGAAAGATTGTAGAGCAAACGCCTCACGTATTTGGGTATGAACTCCCTTTTCCCAAGCCTATTCGCACGGTTCGTGCCGCTGCTTGCATCAATCCTGCCTGCCGGAAACCGTTACCTCGTACAAAATCGGAACAAAAAAATGCCCGCCGGTCAGTGGGCGGGCAAAATCGCTGCGCTTGTCTCGGAGTCGTGCTTAAAGCCTGCGCACGATGATAGGGACGACGCCGCGGCCTCTCGCGCCGGGCATCGCCCAAAACGAAAACTTCTTATTCGACGTGCTCGCCATGCAGTGTCACGTCGAGGCCTTCACGTTCCTCTTCTTCTGTGACACGCAGACCCATGACCATGTCGATAACCTTCAACAAGATGAAGCTGACCACGCCGCTGTAGACCAGGGTGGTAAGCACGCCCTTGGCTTGCAGCAGGATGCTGCCGTCCGCGCCGCCGATGTCCTTGACCGCGAAGATGCCGGTCAGGAGCGCGCCGAGAATACCGCCCACGCCGTGGACGCCGAACGCGTCGAGCGAATCGTCGTAGCCAAGCTTCGTCTTGAGCCACGTTGCCGACCAGAAGCAGACCACGCCAGCCGCAATACCGATCACGATCGCGCCGGTCACGCCGACGAAACCCGAAGCCGGCGTAATGGCCACCAGACCGGCCACCGCGCCCGAGATGATGCCGAGCACCGAAGGCTTACCCTTGGCTAGCCATTCGGCGAACATCCAGCCGAATGCGGCAAATGCGGTAGCGATTTGCGTCGTCAGCATTGCGAACCCGGCACGGCCATCAGCCGCCACTGCCGAACCCGCGTTGAAGCCGAACCAGCCGACCCACAGCATGGAAGCACCAATCAGCGAGAGCACGAGGTTGTGCGGCGCCATGACTTCGCGGCCATAACCGACGCGTTTGCCGAGCACCAGGCAGCACACCAGGCCTGCGATACCGGCGTTGATGTGAACCACCGTGCCGCCTGCGAAGTCCAGGATGCCAGCGGCCGACAACCAGCCCGTCGGTTCCCAGACCATGTGCGCGATCGGCGAGTAGACGATGATCGTCCACAGTCCCATGAAGACCAGCATCGCGGAGAACTTCATGCGGTCGGCGAACGCGCCGGCGATCAGCGCCGGGGTGATGATCGCGAACGTCATCTGGTAGACGAAGTAGACCGATTCCGGAATCGTCGGAGCCAGATGGCTGACGGTCAGGGTGGTCGCCTTGTCGCCGTGGATGTAGTTCATGCCGTGCAGGAACACCCGCGAGAAGCCGCCGATGAACGCGTTACCCGGCGTGAACGCAAGGCTGTAGCCCACCACGGTCCAGAGGATCGTGACCAGGCAGCAGATCGCGAAGCTCTGCATCACGGTCGCGAGCACGTTCTTCTTGCGGACCATGCCCGCGTAGAAAAGCGCCAGGCCCGGGATCGTCATGAACAGCACGAGGGCGGTGGAAGTCAGCATCCAGGCGGTATCGCCGGAATTGATCTTCGACGAATCAACAGAGAACGGTTCCGTCGGTGCGGCAGGTGCGGCTGCGGCATCGGATGCGCCGGAAGCCGGAGCGGCCGCCGATGCTGCGTCAGCGCCCGACGCCGGGGCCGCGCTGGCGGTATCCGGTGCGCTGGCAGGCGCTGCTGCGGTCGTGTCTGAAGCCGCGGCGGATGCAGCCGCTGGCGCGGACGCATCCTGCGCCATCACGGTGCCGGCGCTGACTCCCAGCAGCGACCCCGCCATCAACAAAGACATCAATAATTTACGCATTCTGCTGTTTCCTCTTATCGCCGTGTCTTTTTTTAGAGAGCGTCCGCGCCGGTCTCACCGGTGCGAATGCGAATGACTTGTTCAATCGGGGTGACAAAGATCTTGCCGTCGCCGATCTTGCCCGTGCGGGCGGCACGCTCGACCGCTTCGATCGCCTGGTCAACGATGTCGTCGGAAACCGCTGCTTCGATCTTCACTTTCGGCAGGAAATCGACCACGTACTCGGCGCCGCGATACAGCTCCGTGTGGCCCTTCTGGCGGCCGAAGCCTTTCACCTCGGTCACGGTGATGCCCGAGACGCCAATAGCCGACAATGCTTCGCGTGCTTCGTCGAGCTTGAACGGCTTGATGATTGCGGTAATGAGCTTCATTTATCCCTCGCTGTGTGTCGAACAGAGCTGGCGCTTGAGCGCCTTAATCTGGTCCGATGCCGGTTCCCTCGCTGCTTCATGCCCGTCGCGAGCGGCGTCTGTTGCGCCGCGCCGCGTTATCGACCGCCCGGAAAAGCGCGCACGGACAAGGCCCGGGGCACATATGCAACTCGTATGCCATGCGCGTGTCCGCAGCCTGCTGATTGGCTCGAAAGGCATGGTGTGCGTGGGGTAGACCGGATGGCCGGCAACGCTTGCGTTCGCTGGCGCGCACCGTGGAACGTTGCTAGAGTGCTCGCAAGGTTCAGGCAAACGGACGAGTTCCAAAGCGCAGAAACATGCTGCACGGATGTGCCGCCGTTCTCGTGGTGCGCGAGAAAGTGCACCAAAACGGATCATCCAGTTTGCCGGAGCACTGAGCTAACAATGAATGCACTTATATGGTGCGCAAGAGGAAATCTGCATGAAACAGCCGAACGACGTATTCAATGACTTCCAGGCCAAGATGAGCGAATTGCTTAAGAATTCGCCGGCAAAGGACATTGAAAAGAATATGAAAGCCATGCTGTCCCAGGGCTTTTCGAAACTGGACCTAGTGACACGCGAAGAATTCGATACTCAGACGCAAGTGCTCGTACGCACGCGCGCCCGGCTCGAGGAACTGGAACAACGCGTCGCGAAACTGGAAGCGAAGCTGGGCGGCGGACCATCGTCGTCTTCGTCGAGTTCGTCCAGCGTCCAGGACTAACGTCCGGAAGTTCTAAAGCGTGTCATAGGCTAAGCGAGCCGTGATGTTGGGTCATTAAGCCGGCGCCTCGAATCATCGAGGCAACGGCAGCGGGGAAAATCATGTCGCTTGCCGTGGTGCGCAGCCGCGCGCCCGCCCCTGGGCGCGCGCCCGAGGTGACCGTCGAGGTTCATCTCGCCAATGGATTACCTTCGTTTTCAATCGTCGGCCTGCCCGATCTCGAAGTTCGCGAAAGCCGCGAGCGAGTGCGCGCAGCACTCCAGAATTGCGGTTTCGATTTCCCGGTTCGACGCATCACCGTCAATCTCGCCCCCGCCGACCTGCCTAAGGAGTCTGGCCGTTTCGACTTGCCAATCGCATTGGGCATTCTGGCGGCGAGCGGCCAGATTCCGGCCGAGGCGCTGCTGCATCGGGAGTTCGCCGAAGAGTTGTCGTTGACCGGTGCACTGCGCCCCATGCGCGGCGCGTTCGCCATGGCCTGTGGTGCAGCGCGTCAGTATGCGCGCGCCGGGTCGGTGTCGGGGTCAGCGCTCGAAGGCGGGTCCGTTCGCGAGTCCGATGCCCGCATGCCCGAAATCTATCTGCCCCTGGGAAGTGCCGCGGAAGCGGCGCTGGTGCCGGGTATCGATGTATTCGGCGCTTCTGATCTGCCCGCTTTGTGTGCACATCTCAGCGGTTCAGTCGATGGCCGTCTTACGCCCATCCGCGGCGCAGCGCCCGATTCCCCGCTGCGCAAGCGCGCGCCGTTGCCCGATCTCGTCGATGTGATTGGCCATCCCGGCGCACGCCGCGCGCTCGAAGTTGCGGCAGCCGGTGGACATCATCTGCTGATGGTCGGGCCGCCCGGCGCGGGCAAGTCAATGCTCGCCGCCCGGCTACCCAGCCTCCTTCCGCCCATGACCGATGACGAAGCGTTGTCGTCGGCGGCATTCTCTCCGCGAGCATGCTCGGATTTTCGCCCTCTCAATGGCGCCAGCGGCCGTTTCGCTCGCCGCACCATTCGTCGAGCTCCGTTGCGTTAGTTGGCGGTCGCAATCCGCCGCAACCCGGCGAAATCACGCTGGCGCATCTAGGCGTTCTTTTTCTCGACGAACTGCAGAATTCGATCGGAAAGTGCTCGAAACGCTGCGCGAACCGCTGGAGGCTGGCCGCATCACGATTTCGCGCGCCGCGCATCAGGCTGATTTTCCGGCGGCGTGTCAATTGGTCGCGGCCATGAATCCCTGCCCGTGCGGATGGCGCGGCGATCCGAACGGCCGATGCCGCTGCACGCCTGATGTCGCCACGCGTTACCTGCGCAAACTGTCCGGGCCACTGCTGGATCGCATCGATATCCAGATCGAACTGCCCGCCCTGTCGCCGGCGGAATTGTCGGGGAGAAAGGCATCCGTCGGCGAAACCAGCGCCGTCGTGGCGCGGCGCGTTGCTATCGCGCGCGACCGGCAACTCGAACGGCAAGGCAAGATGAATCGTGAGCTGGACGGCCGTGAAGTGGACGCCGTCTGCCAACTCGATGCCACCGGCGAAGCCCTGCTTCGCGAGGCCGGCGAACGATTTGGCTGGTCAGCGCGGGCGTCTTACCGCGTGCTGAAAGTGGCCCGCACGATCGCCGATCTCGCGGCGGCGGATTCGCCGACCGCGGCGCACCTCGCCGAAGCGATTCAATATCGACGGGCATTTACGACCGCATAATCCACCGCCGCGTTGCAGCCCTCACAAAAAGAAAAATCGCCTGTCAAGACTTGACTTATGCACACTGCAACGTTCTGCGTTTCCCTAACATCTGATCAAACACTCATTTTGGCAATGATCAGCAGACCATTGATTTAATTAACTATTTTCGGGTGCACTGATTCAAGGCAAAGTAAGGAAAGCCGCGTCGGACGGGCACTTGGCGAGGCTCCCGTGAGGTTTTCCACAAAGTTATCCACAGCCTCTGTGGATAGTTCAAAAAACTGAGACAAATCCTAGTTTTAGCTGAAGATGCTTGTGCGCTTTCTCATGCGCGAAACGTTTGCTGCGTGTCGTTCAATTTGAGAAATAGGCGCGAATGAATGCATGCGGTTTAGGGCAAATATTTAAAAAAGTTTGAACGAGGAAAAAAACTGGTCGACTTGATCGGGCGGCGGGGCCTTGGTCGAGACGATCGCGACCTGGTAAGCGTGATTCCCTTTGGCGATGAAACGCGCCCGGATCTGACGCGTTTCGCATTTTTCGGTGTTGCCGCTCGTGCCGCTGACGGTGATTTCCGCGCCGGACAAACGTCCTCCGGCCGCCACTTCGATATCCACCGGGTGCGCAGCGGGCGCGGCGTTGAGATTGCGGGCCAAGCCTTGCTGAAGAAAATCGAGCGCGGCGCGCTGGGTCGCGGGGTCGGCATCGGGCAGGTCAACCGTACCGACGGCGAATACCGCGTCGCCAGCTTCGGCCGTCTGCATCTTCATGTGCATGGGCTTGCCGGCAATGTCGATATCGCGGGCATCGGAGCGCGGCTTCGCCGGGAAGGTGACTTCGTAGGCGTCGTCGTTGTTCTGGATCGTGCGCCAGTCGTAGGACGGCGTGCACGCCAACAGCGCGCCGGCGGTGATCAAGAGCGTGGCGCCCGAAGCGGCCGATTTGAGCAACGTGCGCGGGGGACGCCCGGCGGTATGAAAAACAGCGCGCTTCAAGGCGCGGGGAAAAGATCGGATCATGAGAAAGCTGCGGGGAAAAGCGTGATTATCCGCTGCCGGTGCTGACACCGTCGCCGGCGACCAAAGTGACAGCGTCCGAACGAGGCAGCGCCCTGTCTTGCAAACAGCTCACGGCAAGGCTCGGGCAGCCATCGGCAAAACGCCTTTTCAAGATTGGGGCTAAAATGCGGTCCATCCAGTCAAGCTGGCGTCGTTGCGAATTTGCCAACTACGGATCGGGTACGAACCCAGTACGAACCGAGCACGCTCGAGGTTTCCATGTCAGAGAATTCACAGGTTTCACCGGGGCGCAGCAAGAGCCCGCTGCGCTACATCGTGATGGCGATTGTCGCCGGCGTGATCGCGTGCACCGGCTATTTTGCGTTCGGCGGTCAGCAACGTGTTCCGGACGCGACGTTCACGCTGTTGTCGGGCCAGAAGATATCGACATCGACGGATCTCAAGGGCAAGGTCTACCTGATCAACTTCTGGGCGACCGATTGCGAAACCTGCATGAAAGAGATGCCGGCGATGGTCGACACGTATAACCGTTTCAAGGGCCGCGGCTTGGAATTCGTCGCAGTGGCGATGAAATACGACGCGCCAATGTACGTCACCAACTACGCGCAGACGCGCAACCTGCCGTTCAAGGTCGCCATGGATGACGGCAGCGCAGCAAAGCAGTTCGGCAACGTGCAACTGACGCCGACTACGTTTGTCGTGGATAAGGACGGCAAGATCTTGAAGCGCTACGTCGGCGAGCCGACGTTCGCAGAACTCGACGCACTTCTCGACAAAGCGCTGAACGCAGCCTGAAGTCGCCGAGAGCACACGCGTTACACGAGCAAAACAAAAAAGGCCGCCGATTCATCGGCGGGCTTTTTTGTTTATGGCGAGCGTAACGATACGCAGAAAATCCTAGCGCTCAGCCTCACCCTTCGCCGCCAACCCATAACGCTTGATCTTCTCGTAGAGCGTAGCCTTGCCGAGCTGCAACCGATCGGCCGCGGCAGCCACCACGCCACCGCACTGCTCCAGCGCCTCACCGATCACCGCACGTTCAAACTGCTCCGTGCGCTCCTTGAGCGATTGCGTGGCGGCATCGAGCGGAACGCCGGTTTCGTCGATGATACCCAGCACCATCCGGTCCGCCGCGTTGCGCAGTTCGCGCACATTGCCCGGCCAGTCGCGCTGCATCAGTTCTGCTCGCTGGCGATCGCTGAGCAATGGCGCGGGGCGCTCGTATCGCACGGCGGCATCGAGCAGAAAATGCTCGAACAACGGCACCACGTCTTCGCGGCGTTCAGCAAGCGGCGGCAGCGTGATCGTCACCACGTTCAGCCGATACATCAGGTCGCGCCGGAACGTGCCCGCCGCGACGTGCTCGGCCATATCGCCCTTCACGGCGGCGATCACACGGCAATTCGCGCGGATCGGCTGATTCGAGCCAAGCCGCTCCAGCACACCGTCCTGCAGCACGCGAAGCAATTTCACCTGCAGCGCGAGCGGCATGCTTTCGATCTCATCAAGGAACAGCGTGCCGCCCGACGCATGTTCGAGCTTGCCGATGCGGCGTTTCTGCGCGCCGGTGAACGCGCCGGCTTCGTAGCCGAACATCTCCGACTCGAACATCTGCTCGGGCAACGCGCCGCAATTCACCGCGATAAACGGCTTGTCCCGGCGCGGCGACAAGTCATGCAGACTGCGCGCTATCAGTTCCTTGCCGGCACCGGTGTCGCCGTTGATCAGCACGGAGGCGTCGGTGGGCGCTACGTTGGCGATCAGCTTGCGCACCTGTTCAATCGCCGGGCTGCGTCCGATGATCCTTGGCGCCACGCTGCTTTGCCCGGCGAGTTCGCGCCGCAGCGCGCGATTCTCCAGCACGAGCGTGCGCCGTTCCAGCGCGCGCCGGACCGCTTCAATCAAGCGCTCCGACGCGAATGGTTTTTCGATGAAATCGTAGGCGCCGTCGCGCATGGCCTGGACGGCCATCGAGATATCGCCGTGGCCTGTCACGAGGATCACCGGTACTTCGGGCGCGCGTTCGTGGCATTGAGCCAGAAGGTCGAGACCGCTCGCGCCCGGCAGGCGGATATCGCTCACGATCACGCCGGGGAAACTGGCATCGATCAGACGCGACGCGCCCTCCACGCTGCCGAATGCGGTCACCTCGAAGCCCGCGAGCTGAAGGCTTTGCACGCTTGCGCGGCGCACCAGTTCATCGTCTTCGATGAAGATCACCTGAAGGCCTGTGGTCATGGGTTTCTACTCCTGCGTCGTGTTGCTGCTTTCAGCGTGAATCGCCTTTGTGCCCCGGCATTTTCCCAGCAAGCGAAGCGTGCTGGTGCGCCGGTCACGCGCGATGCAGCGTAATCACGAATTCTGCGCCGTGCGAGCGATCCGCGTCGGCCTGCGTGCCGCCTTCGGGCCCATCCACTTCCATCTGCGGGATCAGATTGCGCGCGACCAGCGTGCCGCCGTAATCCCGTGCGATAGCCGATGAAATCGCCAACCCCAACCCCAATCCGTGGCCCATTTCCTTCGTTGTGAAAAACGGCTCGAAAAGGCGCGGCAGGACGTCGGGTGGAATGCCCGGACCGTTGTCGCGCACGACGATGTCGACGGTCCTTTCATGCCTCATCAATTCGATTTCGATACGCGGCACATCGCACGCGGCCACCGCGTCCAGCGCGTTGCCGATCAGGTTGATCAGGATTTGCTCGAGCCTCAAGTCTTCACAGCGCACGTAAAGCGGTGGACTGGAATCGGCTCGTTCGTTGGCGTTGAAGGCGAGCGCCACGTTTTTCATGCGCGGTTGCAACATGGCGAGCACGTTGCGCAATGCGCGGCCGACGTCGGTACGCGCGTTTTTCGGACGGGCCTTCGATACAAACAATTTCAGCTGATTCGTGATCTTTCCCATGCGCTCGGTCAGCGCGGCGATCGCCTCTAGATTCTCATGCGCCGCCACGTGATCGCCGCGCTCGATCAGCACGCGGGTGTTGTCGGAGAAACTGCGCAACGCGGCGAGAGGCTGGTTCAGCTCATGCGTGATGCCCGCCGCCATCTGTCCGAGCGCCGCGAGTTTGCTCGCCTGGATCAGTTCGTCGTGCGCGGCGCGCAAGTCCTGTTCGGCCCGCGTGCGCTCGCTCACCTCCTTGGTCAGCAACGCGTTCGCCTCCGATAAATCCGCCGTCCGCTCAGCCACGCGTTCGTTCAACTCGGCGTAAGCGGTCTGCAACAACGCGCGGCTGCGGATCATTTCGCGTACCCGCGTACGGCGCATGCGCCAGTAGAACGCGAGCAAACACAGCGACACGAACACCAGCGCCGTCACGATGGTCGCGCTCCACGCGGCATCGACTGCCGGATCGAGTGAGACCATGGTCATCAAGTGCCAATCGGGCTCGCCCAGCGCGCGCTGCGTGGCGAGGAAACTCGGCGCATCACGGCCGCCGCCCACGCGCACGATTTGCGCGCCGCCTTCGAGCGTGCGCACGACGGTCATCGGCAACGCGGTGATCGGATGCTGCGCGTACTGCCGCGCGGAATAAACCGACGCTTCGATATCCTTAGGCAGCGGCCGCAGCGTGTGATATTTCCACGCCGGCACGGACGACAGGAAGATCACGCCGTGATCGTCGGTGACGAGAAGCGGCTCGGAAGCATCGGCGCCTTGCAGCCATTCGAGATTCAGCTTGACCACCGCCACGCCGATAATCTCGTGCGTCCCCTCTTTGAGTACGGGTTGCGAGATGAAATAACCGGGCTCGCGCGAGATGGTGCCCAGTCCGAAAAAGCGGCCGGTCCCGCCTTTGACGGCATCGACGAAATATGGCCGGAACAGGTATTCCGCTCCCACGAAACTATCCGGGCCGTTCCAGTTGCTTGCCGCCACGCAGCGCCCGTTCGACTGGATGATGTAGGTCGCGGTGGCGCGCGCGCGCGTGTTGAGGTCGGCGAGATAGTGGTCCGCGCGGGCGGCGAATTGCGGGTTCGGATCGGCGAGAACTTCCTGCACGAACGGATGGCGCGACAGCAGATAAGGCAGATATTCGTAACGGTCGAGCGTGCTTTTCAGCTCGGCCGTCGTGCGGTCGACGCGCGCCGCCGCGTTTTGACGCAAGGTGTCGAGGCCACGCTGCCACGCGATGCTCCACGTCAGCGTGCACACGCCGGCGAGCGCCGCGAGAAGAATCAGGAAAACGATCAAACGCCGCGTCACGTGAACGGGTTCCAGACGATGGAGACCCCCGATTGTGGCACGCGCCGCTTCGAATGCGTTGTCGGCCGGCGTCTTCGCGACAGTCCCCGTAAACGGACGCGGCGAAGCATCCGCCACCGAATGCTTCGCCGCTTTCATTGCTGTTGATCCTGATTCGCGTGAATAGGCGTGAATGGAAGTATCGGGTAAGCAGCGCGCGTAGATAAGCCGCTGCTTCGCCCGATCAGGACACGGTTTCGGCTTCGGTATCCACTGCGCCGTGCTTGAGTTGATCGCGCAGCTTGTTGCGGTCCAGTTCCTTTTCCCATGCCGCGACAACCACCGTCGCCACACCGTTACCCACGATGTTCGTCAACGCGCGGCACTCGCTCATGAAGCGGTCGATGCCAAGGATCAGCACCATGCCCGACAGCGGGATGGTCGGCACCACAGCCAGCGTTGCAGCCAGCGTGATGAACCCAGCGCCGGTCACGCCGCTTGCGCCCTTCGACGTCAGCATGGTCACCGCGAGCAGCGTCAGTTGCTGCGTCCACGTGAGGTCCGTATTCGTCGCTTGGGCGATGAACAGCACGGCCATCGTCATGTAGATGTTGGTGCCGTCGAGGTTGAACGAATAACCGGTCGGCACCACGAGACCGACGACCGAGCGCGAGCAGCCGAGCTTTTCGAGCTTGAGCATCAGTTGCGGCAAGGCGGCTTCCGACGAGCTCGTGCCCAGCACGATCAGCATTTCTTCCTTGATGTACGCGACGAAGCGGAAGATGTTGAAGCCCACCATGCGTGCAATCGCGCCGAGCACGACGACCACGAACACGATCGATGTCAGATAGAACGTGCCGATCAGCTTGAGCATGGGCACCAGCGAACCAATGCCGTACTTGCCGATGGTGAACGCCATTGCACCGAACGCGCCGATCGGCGCCAGCTTCGTGATGATGCGCACGATGCCGAACAGGATGTGCGACAAGCCTTCGATAAAGCTCGTCACCACGCGGCCTTTCTCACCGGCGGTAGCCAGCACCGCGCCGAACAGCAGCGCGACGAGCAGGATCTGCAGGATTTCGCCTTGTGCGAATGCCGACGAGATCGTGTCCGGAATGATGTGCATGAGGAAGTCGGTGGTCGTCTGGCCGTGCGCCTTCGCGGCGTACGAGGCGACTGCCTTGGCATCCAGCGTAGCCGGATCGATGTTGAAGCCAACGCCCGGTTTCAGCAGGTGCGTTGCGGCCAGGCCGAGCACGAGCGCGAAGCTGGAGACGACTTCGAAGTACAGCAGCGCCTTGCCGCCCACGCGCCCGACCTTCTTCATGTCTTCCATGCCGGCAATCCCGGTCACGACCGTACAGAAGATGATTGGGCCGATCACCATCTTGATGAGCTTGATGAAGCCATCGCCGAGCGGTTTCATCTCGGTGGCGAGCGCGGGATAGAAGTGCCCGAGCGCAATGCCGATGGCAATCGCCAACAGCACCTGCACGTACAGGACTTTATAAAAAGGTTTCTTGACGGTTGTCACAGTGGTTCCGGGCATGGTCGGCGAGTCGCAAAAGGGTGAGACAAAAACGCGCCGGCGCTAGGTTGCGGCGATGCGCGTCTGGCGTCGGCAAAATCAGATCAAGCTGGATGGGATGGGGTGCATCGAGTCGTCTCCCTGTCTTTTTTGTGGGCTGTCTGGCCTGCCCTTCATAGTGCAAGGTCGATGCCAGTTTTTGACTTGAGTTTAGCGTTGATTTTTAAGGGTTTTTTGTTGACAAGAAGCGGACAAAATCCGTGTTTCCGGAATTCGGGAATGACATCGTCCGACCATCCAGACGGCATTCGGGTTATCCCTGAGACGCTTTATCTACGGGCTTTCCCGAGGTTTTTGGGGTGTTTGGTACGGGGGTCGGCGACGTGATACGTTCCGGCCGATCGGAGAGGTTTAGAAACGAAAAAACCCACGTTTCCGTGGGTTTTTTTTCTAGCAAAACCAAGCCAAAAAACTTACATCGCGCCAACCAACCCCGCGTCGTGAGCTTGCTGATCAGCGTGATAGCTCGAACGAACCATTGCGCCAACTGCCGCGTGCGTGAAGCCCATCTTGTACGCTTCTTCCTCGTACATCTTGAACGTATCGGGATGAACGTACGAGCGCACAGGAAGGTGATGCTCAGAAGGCTGCAGATACTGGCCGATCGTCAGCATGTCGACGTTATGCTCGCGCAAATCGCGCATGACCTGAAGGATTTCTTCTTCCGTTTCGCCCAGGCCGACCATCAGGCCGGACTTGGTCGCGACTTCCGGATGCAGCGCCTTGAAGTCCTTCAGCAACTTCAGCGAATGCGCGTAATCCGAACCGGGACGCGCTTCCTTGTACAAACGCGGCACCGTCTCGAGATTGTGGTTCATCACATCGGGCGGCGCGGCGGTCAGGATGCCGATTGCACGATCCAGACGGCCACGGAAATCTGGCGTCAAGATTTCGATGCGCGTCATCGGCGAATGCTCACGCACTTGCCGGATACATTCCACGAAGTGCGCAGCGCCACCATCACGCAGATCGTCGCGATCCACGCTCGTGATCACCACATACTTCAATTTCAACGCGCCAATAGTGCGAGCGAGATTCAGCGGTTCGTCGGCATCGAGCGGATCAGGGCGGCCATGGCCCACGTCGCAGAACGGGCAACGACGCGTGCATTTGTCGCCCATGATCATGAAGGTCGCGGTGCCCTTGCCGAAACATTCGCCAATGTTCGGGCAGCTCGCTTCTTCGCAGACCGTATGAAGGTTGTGTTCACGCAGGATCTGCTTGATCTCGGTGAACCGCGAACTGCCCGTGGCGGCCTTCACGCGAATCCACTCGGGCTTTTTCAGCTTTTCGATCGGGATGATCTTGATCGGGATGCGCGCCGTTTTCGCCTGCGCTTTTTGCTTGGCAGTGGCGTCGTAGGGGACGGCAACAGGGGTTGATGCGTCAGTGCTGCCAGCCAGATTTCCAGTTACATCAGTCATTCGGTCGGTCCATTCAGACGGCCACGCCGTTCTGTGGTTGGGCGGCGGTCGCGCGATGGCCGCCGATATGGTGAGTGAGGTTTTCAGCCAGCGTTTGCGCTACGTCGTTCCAGTCTGCCACCACGCCGAGTGTTGCCATGTCGACGGTTTCGAGGCCGGCGTAGCCACACGGGTTGATCGCGAGAAACGGTTGCAGGTCCATTTTCACGTTGAGGCTCACACCGTGATAACTGCAACCGTTGCGGATTTTCAGCCCGAGCGCTGCGATCTTCGCGCCTGCATGGGCGAGTTGCGACGGTGTTGGCGCGACGTAGATGCCCGGCGCGCGCTCCTTGCGTTCCGTTACAAGATTATACGATGCAAGCGTTTCGATCACGCCGCCCTCGATTCGCTGCACGAGTTCGCGGACCATCAGCTTGCGGCGCCGAAGGTCGAGCAGCAGGTACGCGACGACTTGTCCGGGGCCGTGATACGTGATCTGGCCACCGCGATCGACCTTGACGAGCGGGATATCGCTATTGGGATTGAGCAGGTGCGCGGGGTCGCCGGCCAGGCCGAGTGTGAAAACCGGCGGATGCTCGACCAGCCAGATTTCATCGGTCGTGTCGGGTGTACGCGCGTCCGTGAAGGCGCGCATGGCGTCGAAGCTTTGCGTGTAGGGCTCGAGCCCGCGCCAGCGGAATATGACCGAAGGAGTCGATGCGCCAAGGACGGAGCAATCTGTTGATGCTAGATGGGGAGTTATTACCGGCTGGGCGGACATATTCCCGTTAGTTTACCGAAATTCGGTTATCCGCGCCGATGGAAGGTTTTCGGGGTGCGTACGCGGCGGTCGCGCCAGCAGACCCCTCGGGTCTACCGACGCACCCAAACCCTCGTTAAACCGTCCGCCATCCAGACCTGAACCGCCCGGCAAGCGTCTCGAACCGGCGCGCGAGCCAGCCAATCGCCTGCTGATCCGCCCGCGGCGCCAACGTGAACACGACCTGCGCGGTGCGCCCCTTTTCGGTACTCAGCCACAGCCGCTCATGTTCATGCAGCTTCAGGCTATCGCCTGGCACAAGCCAGTAATCTTCCGTATCGTTACTACGCGTGGCCCACACCGGCGCACCCTGAACGACCAGCCTGACGCTGCGGGCAATCTTCATCGGAACCGTTTCGCCATCGCCAATCTCAAACGTGATGCTTGTGGATATTTCTCGCATGACAGCCTCCGCCAAAAATCGTGTTGATGGCTATAAGATAGGCTCAGCATGGCTTTAAGCAAAACGAGCAATTTTCTTCGGTTTGTGAGATAAATTCACATAGACAACTCGAGTGAACGCCCGTGGACCTTCGACAACTCCCCGCCCTCAACGCGCTGCGCGCCTTCGAAGCCGCGGCGCGTCATGAAAGCTTTTCACGCGCCGCCGACGAACTGTTCGTCACCCACGGTGCCGTCAGCCACCAGATCCGCGCGCTCGAAGCTGATCTCGGCGTCACGCTATTCGCTCGCGACGGCAAACGCGTCCGCCTCTCGGACATTGGCCGCCAGTACGCCACCGAAGTGCGCGCCACACTTTCCGCCCTCGCCGAAGCCACGCGCCGCCTGCGCTCAGGGGAACGGGACCGGCGGCTGGTGGTGTCGATGCTGTCGTCGTTTTCGGCGCGCTGGGTAACGCCGCGGATAGGGGGGTTTATCGAAGAGCATCCGGAAATCAACCTGGAACTGCTCTCGACCAACACCCTGACGGATTTCACTCGCGATGACGTGGACGTCGCCATCCGTTTTAGCAGCATCGGCAAATATGCCGGGTTGCATGCGGAAGAATTGCTCGATGAAGTGTTTTTCCCCGCGTGTTCGCCGAACTTCAACGGCGGCAAGCTGCCGCGCACGCCCGCCGACATGGCCGACGCGCCGCTGCTGCGCTCGCACGACGAGCTCTGGAAACCGTGGTTCGACGCAGCCGGACTCGTGGACTTGCCAGAACCGAAGCGCGGGGTTTTATACGAGGATTCGTCGAATTTGCTGCAGGCGGCCATTCAAGGCCAGGGGATCGCGCTCGTGCGCCGGTCGCTTGCCATGCAGGAAATCGTGGTGGGACGGCTTGTACGGCTGTTCAACGTAGACGGGCCGAGCCCGTGGAACTACTACTTCGTGTGCCCGCACGCGTTGCTCGAAACGCAACGCGTACAACACTTTCGCACCTGGCTCTTCGACGAAATCATGCGCTTCAAGCAGCTCTACGAGTGCACGCCGGCTGCCTGCGATGCTCCTATGCGGCCGCCACGGACCGCGCCGGAGCTCCGGCTCAAAGCACCACTTTGACCATCGGGTGACCGGTCAACGCGCGATAGATATCGTCGAGATGTGCGCGGCTTTGCGCCCGCACAGTAATGGTCAGGCCGGTATATTTGCCCCCCGACGACGGGCGCACTTCAATGCGCTCGATGTCGAACTGGTCGTCAAATTCGCGGATCACGGTGACGACGGCATCGCGGAATTCCGGATGCGTCGCGCCCATTACCTTGATCGGAAAATCGCAGGGGAAATCGAACAGGGCGTCGATATCGGGTGAGCTCATGGTGTTCTCCATCACAGGACGCCCGGTCCGCCCGGGCGTCTTACAGCTTGCATAGATGGAGCCGGATCGAATAAATCCAACACCGTCATGCCCGGCTGTTTACTTCTGTTTACTTCTTCTTCTGCCACATCATCAACAGCGAACCCCACGTCCGGCCGACAAAACCCGCCTGCGGCACTTCCTGCAACGCGACCAGCGGGAACTGCGCCACTTCCTTGCCGTCCGCCATCATCTTCACGGTGCCGATCTGCTGGCCCTTCTTGATCGGCGCGATGATGGTGTCGTTGTGCGTGACGGTCGGCTTGACCTTGTCGCCCATGCCCTTCGGCACGGTGATGTACTGATCCGTCTCCACGCCCGCCTTCACCAGGTTTTCCGTGCCCTTATAAACGCGCGGCGAATCGATCACCTGACCCGCCTTGTACAGACGCACGGCGTCATAGGCCGTGTAGCCGTAGTTCAGCATCTTCAGGCTGTCCTGCACCCGGTTGTGCTCTTTCGGCTCGCCCATCATCACGGCGACCAGACGGCGGCTCGCGTCGGGCACACCTTCCAGCGGACGTTTGGCCGAGGCGATCAGGCAATATCCGGCGGCTTTGGTATGACCGGTCTTGAGACCGTCGACGGTGGAATCGATCCACAGCAAGCGGTTGCGGTTCGGCTGCTTGATCTTGTTATAGGTGAAATCCTTCACCGAGAAGATGCCGTAATACTCGGGAAAATCGCGGATCAGGCGCGCGGACAGCACGGCCAGATCGCCCGCCGTAGTGTAGTGCTGCGGGTCGGGCATGCCGTTCACATCGGCGAAATGGGTATTCTTCATACCGATCTGTTTCGCCGCCGCGTTCATCAACGCGACGAAGTTCGACTCGCTGCCGCCCACCAGTTCAGCCAACGCGATAGCCGCGTCATTACCCGACTGGATGATCATGCCGTACACGAGATCGTGCACGGTCACCGGCTTGTTCGCCTCGATGAACATGCGCGACTCGTCCGTGCCCACGCGGCGCACGGCCTCGCTCGGCATGACCGTCTGGTCCATGTTGATCTTCTTCGACTTGAGTGCGTCGAAGACAAGATAAGCGGTCATGAGCTTGGTCAGCGACGCCGGCTCCGAGCGCTCGTCCGGATTGCCGGAGGCGAGCACCTGATTGCTGGTTGCATCGACGAGAACCCAGGAACGCGCCGTGACATCCGGCGGCGGCACTTGCGCAAATGCAGTTGCCGCGACCAGTGTGGCGGGCAAAACGATAGCGGCAGTGACAGCGCGATGAATGGAGGAAGTTGCGACGAAAGACAAGCTTGAAGGGGAAAAGCGCATAGGTTCGGATCGGCAGAAAAAAACATCGGCGAGTCAGGCATTCCCTTCAAGGAAATACGCAACGCGCGGGTTGTACAGGCGGAGGGTCAGTCCAGTAGAGCGCTACGGCGAGCGCTAAATCGACAAGCGGTCGCGCAAAAGTCTGCGCCATTATACGCGTGCGTCAAACCGCTTTTGCCGCGAAAGTGGCTGGATGTGCCGAGGATTCGTGAAAACAGGAACAAAAACATCGATAAAAACGACAACGGCGCAAAGCCTTTGAAAGCCTCGCGCCGTGCATTTATTCAACAGAGGGTTTGTATTCGTGAAGTTTCAATTAAGCGTAAAGGCGAGGCGAACTCAGCGCCATGCATCGACAATAATCTTCTTCAGCACATGCAGCTTCCGATGAAAGAAATGCTCGCCGCCGGGAATCACCACCACGGGCAATTCTTGTGGCCGGGCCCACTCGTAGACCGAATTGATCGGCACGGTTTCGTCCACTTCACCGTGGATCACGAGCGTGTTGTCCGGCACTTCTGCAACCTGCCAGTTGCTCGCCGCCGTCCCGACGAACACCATCCGTTCGATGACCTCGCCCGAGTCGCGCAAGTGCTTCGCCACCTGCGACATCACGAAGGTGCCGAACGAGAAGCCGGCGAGCACCAGCGGGACATCTGACTGGTCCGGCTGCGCGCGCATATGAGCGACCACGGCCAGCAGGTCATCACGTTCGCCCGTGCCGTTGTCGTGCTCGCCTTGCGTTTCGCCCACGCCCCGAAAATTCGATCGATACGTGATGTACCCAAGCTGCACGAGCGTGCGCGCGAGGGTCTGCGCGACCTTGTTGTCCATCGTCCCGCCGTACAGCGGATGCGGATGCGCAACCAGCGCAATGCCGCGCGTGGCGGCGCCATCGGCTGGACGATCCAGCGCGACTTCAATCTTGCCCACCGGTCCGTCGATCAGGAACCTGTCAGTCTGTGCGTTCATTGCGCGAGGCCTCAGACAACAGGCTGATCGAGCAGCAAACGCTCGACGATCTTGCCGTTCACCAGATGCGAATCGACGATTTCATCGATATCCGCTTCATCCACATACGTGTACCAGGTCCCTTCGGGATACACGACAACCACCGGTCCCAGCTCGCAGCGCTCGAGGCAACCGGCCTTGTTGATGCGGACCTTGCCGTCGCCGGCGAGCCCGAGCTGCTTCACGCGCTTCTTCGCGTACTCCTGCATGGCCTGCGCGTTGCAATTCGCGCAACTTGGACGCGCGGCGTCGGGGTCGCGCTGGTTCAGGCAGAAGAACACGTGATATTTGTAGAACGGGTCCATGAGCTTGGCCGGAAGAGGATTGATGTCGTGGGAGTTTTGTGTCGCGTTTTTGTGTCGCTTTGAACCGATTATAACGACCGGCGCTTTTCGCCGCCGGCACGCCGCCGGGCCAGAAATGCGCGCTCCGCAGTCGATGCCAGCCAGCCAAGCGCGGCATACGGCCACACCCACGCGAGCCACTGCGAAAGACCATTGAAATGCAGATAGCGCCCTTGGCGCCAGTCGGCGAGGACGATATCGAAGTACGGATTGACGGGCAGGAGATTCACCAGCACCAATGCCACGATAAGCGCAACACCCGCGAGCGTCGCACGCCACGCCCGCGAGCATCGCAGAGAAAGCAAACCAACCAGCGTGCCGCACGCTATGCCGGCAATGGCGCCGTCGGTCGCCCAGTCAAACGTCAGCCCGGCGCGCGACTGCAGGAACGTCGCGCCCGCTTTCGCGGCGAGTGTCGCGATCATCAGGCCGAGCAGCAGCCTCACGCGTGGCGCGCGGCTGCGCATGGGCAACGTGGCCAGCACCAGCGCAGCAAACAGGTTCAGTGAGGTGATGAGCGTTTCCCAGGCGTCGTCGGGAAGCTTTGCGCCCAGTTGCGCCGGCCACGCCACGACATTCCACGCGGCGGGCGCCCACGCGAGCAGCGTGTCCTGCATCACGGGATCGATGCTCGACCACAGCAAGCGCGGCAAATCGCCGACAGCGAACAGGAACGGGGCGGGATACATGGCCGCGAACGGCCAGAGCCCGGATAAGCCGATCATGTACGCGGCATCGCGCTCGAACCACATGAAACGCATGCGGCGCAGCAAACCCCGGTCGAGCAGCATGCTGGTCGCGGGCGCGGTGAGCGCCGCGCCCAGCAGCGCGCCGAGCGCGTTTGCGGCCAAGTCGAGATTCGATGCCACGCGCGTCGGCAAATAAGTCTGCACGGCTTCCATCGAACCCGACAACATTGCCCCGGCGATAAACGCCACGCCCGCCGCAACCGCGCCGCGCCAGCGCGGATAAAGCGCAAGCACGGCCAGCGCGCCGAACGGCATGTAGCCGAGCACGTTGGTGATGACGTCGAACGCGGTGAGATATTGCGGCAGCGGATCGGTGAGATACGCAAACGGTCCGATTCCGAGCGTTCGCCAGCCGGAAAACGGATACAGCGACCCATAGACGATCAGAACTGTATAAACCGCCAGCGCCTGTCGCGAGAGCGCAGACGGCCGACGCTGCCAATGCTTGAGAATCATGCGCGCCGCCCTTGTCCTTGCGCTGCTCCTTGCGCTGCTCCTTGCGCTGCTCTTTGCCCTGCTCCATGCATTCGTTCTCGCGTTCTTTTTCGTTCCAGAACGCAGCGCGCCGCGCCAGCCTGCGTGGTAATCACCGGGCGGTCCTGAAGCAGCTCGCGACTTGCAACGCTGTCATTGCGAAGCGACCAGCGGCTGCACGCCGAGCCATGCCGCCATTTGCGCGATCAGGTCGTCGGAAGCGGCGGCAAGCGCACGCGCGCCACCGGCGGCATCGGCCGTGGACGAAGGCGCCCGCGCGATGAACGTGCGCTGGCTGACCACCTGCCCATGCTGCGACAACGTCACCCGCGCCGACACCTCGCCGTGGCTTTGCGAGGGGGCATCGAAGACTTGCTCGAAGTCCGTCAGATCGACCTGCAACGTGGGCGCGCGCACGGCGTCGGCGCCTGTGAGGACAGGTCCGCGCGAGGCCAGCGCCGCGCGCAGACGCTGCGTGAGCAAGTCCGCCGGCGACATGGTCCAGTGGCTGTCCGCATAGATGGCGGTGCGCTGGGCGTCGGCATATTTCAGGCGATACACGAACGCATCGGTATCTAGGTTCTTCGCGGCGCTCACCGCCAGCACTTTCACTGGAGGCATGGTCATGGTGTTGCCCAGCTGCGGGGGCGCACCCAGGTCGTAGCGAATATTCGATATAGCCGCAGGCGGCCCCGACGCGCATCCGGGGAGCATGGCAACGCAGGCCAGCGCGGCCAGGCTGAGTCTGACAAAACCGGAGCGCGCCCGCGGCAGCGGGCGCGCAGCACGCTTGGGATAGCGCATCGCCTGCAAGATCGTGTGTGGCATCACAGTTCCCTATTCCTAGATCAAAAAACGCTTCGGCAGCGGACCGGGCGCCGACGCTTCTGCGTCATGTAGCACGGCTCGATTCACACCGTCATTTCGACGAATTCGATGGCGCCGTCGGCCACTGGAAACCCGGCTCGCCAGGCCCTGGCGCCGGCTGCGGCGCGCCGAACAGCACGCTGCGCGGATTCCTGTTGAAAGTTTCCGCAGCGTGATCCACCGAGCGCGCCGCACTGCCCACGTCATCGGCCAATGAGTTCACGCGCGGCAACGTCTCGTATCCCACGCGCGCCGCCATTTCCTGCAACGACTCGTTGACTTCGTTCATCGCCCGGGCGGCACGTTCAGCCGCTTCACCCGCCTTGTTCATGTTGGTCACGAACGGCCCGTCCGCCCGGCTCAAGCTATTCGCAAGCGCATTGGTCGACGCGAGCGTGCGGTCCAGTTGATTCAGCGTATGAGGCAGTTGCTGCGCTACCGGGCCGACCTGCTTGCTCAGCAGTGCAATGCTGTCCGCTGCACCTTGCAAGCTCTTCGCGGTTTGCTGCACCTGATCGCGCATGTCGTCGGACATGAATTTGTCTGCGTCGTCGGCAATCCGTTCGAACTTCCTGATCAGGATGTCGCCGCGTTGCTGCAACTGGTCGAACAAGCCCGGGCGCAACGGCAGCGACGCAACCTTTTGCGGCGATGACGGCAGCGGCGCCGTGTTCTTGCCGGTATCGTCGAGTTGCACGAATGCAATCCCCGTCACACCCTGGAAACCGAGCGTGGCGAAGGTGGATTGCGTGATCGGCGCGTTCTTGTCGACCTCGATACGAATGCGGATCTGCCCCGGATTGGCGTGATCGAACTTGATGGATTCCACCTTGCCCACGCCGAGGCCGCGATAGCGAACGTCGGCATCGGTGTACAAACCCGTCACATTAGTGCGCGCCACGAGGTCGTACGGCACGCGCACGGTGCGGTCCACGTTGAAAAAGAACACCGCGAGGCCGATAGCGGCCAACAGCCCGATAGTGAACAGACCGGCCCAGAACGCATGGGATTTGTTTTCCATCAGCAGGTTCCTTTTTTTACTACGTACTGCCAGAGCTTTCCTGAAAACCGTTCATGAGAACGCTCGTAAGAACGGCTAGAGTGAGGGACCGCATGGCGCGTCTTCCAGTGCAACCGCCGGTAATTTTGCGCGGCGCTCGGGCGGCAGCGCCTGCAACGCGCGCCTGCCGCGCCGCCCGAGAAAATATTCGCGGATAAACGGGTGGTCCACGGCCACCGCCTCTTCCACAGGCGCCGCCACCAATACGCGACGCTCGGCCAGCACAGCCACCCGCGTGGACAGCGCGACCATGGTGTCGAGATCGTGGGTGACGAGAACCACGGTCAAGCCCAGGGCCCGGTGCAGCGTGGCGATCAGGTCGACAAATTCATCCGATGCCTTCGGGTCCAGCCCTGCCGTGGGTTCATCGAGGAACAGCAGTTCGGGTTCAAGCGCAATGGCCCGCGCGATCCCTACGCGCTTGACCATGCCGCCCGATAACGCCGACGGCATCTTGCTCATGTTCTTGCACGACAGCCCGACCATTTCCAGCTTGAGCATCACGAACTCGCGGATCAGGTCCTCCGGAATCTTGCCCAGTTCGCGGAACGGCTGCGCGATGTTGTCGTACACCGACAACGACGAAAACAGCGCGCCCTGCTGGAACATCATGCCGGAGCGCGTGCGCAGGATGCGCGCGGTTTCGTCGTCCATGTTCGCCCACTCATCGCCAAGCACTCGGATCGTGCCCGACGTGGGCGACTCCAGCCCGAGCATCTGCCGCACGAGCGTGGTTTTGCCGGAGCCCGAGCCCCCGAGCAACGCAAGGATCTCGCCGCGCCGCACTTCGAGGTTCAGGTGTTCGTGAATCACCGTGCGGCCGTAACGTTTCGTCACGTCCACGACTTCGATCACCGGTTCCGTGGTGACGGGCGTAGGTTTGTCGCGAACGGCGGATGCAAGGGTAGCCGACATCAGATGCCCACCGACTGGAAGAGGATGGCGAACACCGCGTCAGCGAGAATCACGATGGTGATGGACGACACCACCGAGGTCGTCGTCCCCTCGCCCAGGCTCTGCGAATTCGCCTTGATCCGGAAGCCAAAGTGACACGCGGCCAGCGCGATGAGCATGCCGAACACCACGCCCTTGGAAAGTCCGATCCACAGGTTGGCGATCGGCACGACGGACGGCAGCGAGCGCACAAAAAAGGACAAGTCGATACCCAATACCAGCTTCGCCGCCAGCGCACCGCCGAGCAGCGCAACCATGTTGGTCCACATGACCAGCAGCGGCATGGCAATGCCGAGCGCCAACACGCGCGGCAAGACGATCCGCAAGCCGTGAGGGATGCCCATGACCTGCATGGCGTCGAGTTCTTCCGTCACGCGCATCACGCCGATCTGCGCGGTAATGGCGGAACCGGAGCGGCCCGCGACCAGGATGGCTGAAAGCACTGGCCCGAGCTCGCGTATCACCGAAAGCCCCAGGATATTCACGATGTACTGATTCGCGCCGAACATGCGCAGTTGCTGCGCCGATAGATAACTCAGCACGATGCCGATCAAAAACGCCACGAGCGCCGTGATGCCGAGCGCCTGCGTGCCTGCGGCATAGATGTTCGCGGAGATTTCCGTCCACGGAATACGCTTCGGACGCCGCGCCAGCCCGATCAGGTCGAGCACGAATCCGCCGAACAGGGCGAGGCCGCCGTACAGATGCTCGAAGAACGAGAACAGCATCAGGCCGAAGCGCGTGATGGGATCGACACGATCAATCTGTTCGGGCTCGTCACGATTCGCGTCGAGCAACGCGACCCGTTCGAAAATTTCCCTTTGCGTGTCCGAGAGCGTGACGCGCTCCGGCAACTTCCGGCCCCACACGCGCCACAGCGCCTGCCCGCCGACGTGATCAAGCCGCTCGATTGGCAGCAAGTCCCATTGCTTGATGGCCTCCTGCCCGACACTGCGCAGCCGGTCCACCACGCCGCGTTTCGCGCTCGCGTGATCGCGCGCCAGTGCGAACGCCGTCCACTGGCCGGAAAGCCGGACAACCTTGCCCTGCTGGCCGGACTCGACCTTCAGGCCGGGCGGAGTGTCGAAGTTCAAGGCTTGAAAGCGCTCCGGGTAGGGTGGAGGGAGAAGCCATTGTAGCGAAGGTACGTCATGGAATCTCGAACAGGCGGGGCGTTGGCCAACCGGCCAGGGTTTCGGCGCCGAGGCACGTTGCAACGACCAACGTGCGTGTCGTTGTGCGTGTTTCCCCGCCCGGCTCCCGGGCGCCAGATCGCTACAATGCGGATATGAACTCATCCAACTCGTCTTTTCCGCTCGACGCCGCCTGGCGGATCGACCTCGACCGGCTCATGTCGCTTGCCGCGCGGCCGGTGCGCGACTGGCCGATCGAGATCGTCGATGAAACCGGCTCTACCAACGCTGACCTGATGGCGCAGCTCAAGGAACAGCCACGCAACAAGACGTCAGCCTCGGCGCCCGACTCGTTTTCGCCGCGTTCGACGCTGAAGGCCGCCGATGGCACGCCGTTCGTGCGGGTTGCGTACTCGCAGACGGCCGGCCGGGGCCGTCGGGGCCGTGCGTGGGTGGCGCAACCGGGCAACGCGTTGTTGTTTTCTACCGCCTGCGTGCTGCCACGGCCGCTGGAAGGGCTCGCGGGTCTGAGCCTCGCAGTCGGCACAGCCGTGCTCGACGCACTGAATGGCTTGCCGCTGGCGGCATCGGCAAGACTCGCGCTGAAATGGCCGAACGACATCCTGCTCGACGACGGCAAGCTCGCCGGCATCCTGATCGAAACCGCGTGGAACACGCCGCGGGCGAGCGCGGTGGTGATTGGCATCGGCATCAACCTGCATGGCGCAGCGGAATTGGCGGCCAAACTCGATGAAGCGCAGCGTCGAAACGCCCTTCCCGTGCCGGGCAATACGCCGGCGTCCCTGTCGCGCGCGTGGCCCGAAGCGAATCTCACCGAGACGCTCGCCGCCGTCCTGAACGCGCTCGATGCCACCCTCGCGCGTTTCGCCGCCGATGGCTTCCGCCCGTTCCGCCAGCAGTGGCTCGCCGCGCACGCCTACGCGGGACGCGAGGTGGTGCTGCTGGAGCAAGGTGTGGAAGTGGCGCGCGGTTTGGCGGTGGGTATCGACGATAACGGCCAGTTGCAGATCGATACACCAACGGGTCTGCGGACCGCCACCACCGGCGACGTCTCGTTGCGGCTTGCGGAGCAGCGGCCGTGAGTGGTGCACCGTTTCTGCTTATCGATGCAGGCAACAGCCGGATCAAGTGGTCGCTGGTGAGCGCGGCCAATGCCAACGAAACGCTGAACGCCGGCGCGTTTGAACACGTCGGCGTTGAAGCCGTTCTGACGGATATAGCCGATTGGTCGAGCTTGCCGAAGCCGGCGGGCGTGTGGATTTCCAATGTTGCGGGACCGCGCGTGGGCGAGCGGATAGCCGCCCTTCTTGATTCACGCTGGCCCGGCATGCCCCGCACGATCGTGCGCGCGCAAGCCCAACAATCAGGCGTGACGAACCGCTATACGGAACCGTCGAAGCTCGGCAGCGACCGATGGTGCGGCCTGATTGGCGCGCACGCGGCGTATCCCGGCGATAACCTGCTGATCGCGACTATCGGCACGGCGACGACGCTTGAAGCGCTGCTCGCCGATGGCACCTTCACAGGCGGCCTGATTGCTCCGGGCTGGCTGCTGATGATGCAATCGCTCGGCACCCACACGGCACAATTGCCCACCCTTCTGCCCGACACCGCCCGCCACGCGATCAGCTCGTCCAGCGGCATTTTCGCGACCGACACACGTACGGCTTTGTCGTCAGGATGTTTGCTCGCGCAAGCTGGCTTGATAGAACGCGCGTGGCAGGATCTGCGCGCCCAATGGAACAACGACGTGCGCCTGATTCTCAGCGGCGGGGGCGCCAGTGAAGTGGCGGGCGCGCTCAAGGTGCCGCATACTCGTCACGATTCCCTCGTGCTCGCCGGGCTTGCATTGATTGCCCGCGAAGCCGCCGTTTCCCGTTCACCTGATTGATGGAGCGCTTTCCATGCTGCGCTGGTTTCTCGCCCTGTTATTTCTGGCAAACCTGTTGATGTTCGTTGTCGTGCAAGGTGTGTTTGGACCGCTGCCGTCGGCCGGCGGACGCGAACCGCAGCATCTCGACCGGCAAGTCCATCCGGAATTGGTACGCGTTAGCCCGATCAGCCCTGAAGAAGCCGCTGATCAGGCTGTAGTCGGCGGTCCGGCGCCCGCGGCCGCCGTGCAGGCTGCGCCGCTCTCGCAATAAGCCGCTGTTAAGCCCTGTTTCCGGCCAACGCAGTTATCCCTGCGTGCGCACTTTCTTGAGCAACGCGGTCGTCGAGCGATCGTGCTCGAATGGAATGGCCAGTGCCTTACCGCCCCAGCTTCGCACCAGCGCCGATTCCGCCAGCTTGTCCATATCGTAATCACCGCCTTTCACCAGCACGTCGGGATGCAACTCGCCGATGAGTTCCAGCGGTGTCGACTCCTCGAATTTCACCACCCAATCCACGCTTTCCAACGCGGCCAGCAGCGCCGTGCGGTCATCTTCGCGATTGATCGGCCGATCGTCGCCCTTGCCGAGCATCCGCACCGATGCATCGCTGTTCACACCGACAATCAGCGTTGCGCCTAGCGCTTTTGCATCGGCGAGATAGGTCACATGGCCGCGATGCAGGATATCGAAGACGCCATTCGTGAAAACCACCGGCGATGTGAATTGCGGGCGCGCAGCAGCGAGCGCATCGCGCGTCATGATCTTGCGTTCGAAAGGAGCGGGCATGTCTATCAATGATGAGGGGTTCGAAGGACCGTAGTGTGCCACGCGCGCCAGCACGTTTAACCCACGGCGTGTTTGCGCATGGAGCGCATCCTTCATAAACAAACAGCCCGCCGGTCACAAACCGGCGGGCTGTTTCAGAACAACAAATCGTAATTCCGGTCAGGCCGGCAGTTGCGATGCTGCTTGTGCAGCCTGCAGGCGCAACACTACTTCCTTGCGATACCGGTTCAACTCCTGCGCCGTGGCGAACGAGCGTTCGAACAGGATGGACAAGTTATGTAGGATCCGTTCGACAACCTTCTTTTCCCAACTGTCGTCGAAACGAATTTGTTCGTCGAGCCAATGTTCGAGCCATTCCGGATCCGGCAAACGCGACTGGATTGTGTCGCGCGGAAACAGCGCCTGGTTCACGTGCAGGTTGGTCGGATGCAGCGGCTTTTCCGTGCGCCGTGCCGATGCCATCAGGACACCGATCTTCGCGAACGCAGCACGCGCAATGTCGCCGGTTTGCGTCATCGCTTTCTTCATGTAACGCAGATACGCGCCGCCATGACGGGCTTCGTCGCGCGAAATGGTTTCGTAGATATGCTTGATCACCGGTTCCGTGTGCCATTCGGCCGCGCGCCTATACCAATGGTTCAGGCGGATCTCGCCGCAGAAGTGCAGCATGAGCGTTTCGAGCGGGGGAGCGGGGTCGAATTCGAAGCGGACGGCGTCGAGTTCGGCTTCGGTCGGCACCATTTCAGGCTTGAAGCGGCGCAAGTATTCCATCAGCACGAGCGAGTGTTTCTGCTCTTCGAAGAACCACACGCTGATGAACGCCGAAAAATCGCTGTCGTTATGGTTGTCGCGCAGGAACATTTCCGTGGCGGGCAACGCGGACCATTCGGTGATCGCGTTCATCTTGATGGTCTTGGCTTGTTCGTCGGTGAGCAGCGCCGAGTCGAATTTGTCCCAGGGAATATCTTTCTCCATGTCCCAACGAACCGATTCCAGCGATTTATACAGTTCCGGATAAAGCATCGTGTTCATAGTCCACCCCTGGTTTGCAACGTAGTGCGACAGTTCTGTCTGTTGTAACTGTAGCCGGCTCGCACGGGAATCCGCGCCGCCAGCAGCGAAGCTTTCAATTTTACGCGGGAATCAGGCGCCCAGATGCAAAAACGGTAAAGAAGCGCCTGTCGCGTCCCTCTGCGACTTTTTGCCCGTTGCAAACGCGGCAGTCAGCGGCGTTGCACTATCTACCGTGGGTGAGGAGCGAACCCTGTGCCTGAGGTAAGTACGAAGCGCGAGCCGTGATGCAGCTCGTTTAAAGCCTTTTTTGATACTTTATAAAAATTTGATGCTTGATGAGACTCTTGCCCAAGCGACCGTTACCGCACTGCCGATTAGCCGATCACTGCCATGCACGCCGCATGAAGCATGCCTTTGGCGCGTGACAGGCACAAGGCGCAACATGTTTTACCCCACGCCCCCCGGCCTGACCGTGAATCGCGTTCTCAGTCACGCCTGAGTACGCTCACGGCATCAGGCACCGACGAAAGGTCAATGCATTAAAAAAACTCGTCGATCATAGCATGGCGCTCTGGCGCCACTCCGCTACAACATCGCTAATTGGCCCAAGCCCCGCGACGTTCAACACGCCATCAGGAAGCTTGCGTCGTAACGCAGGACTGCTGCCGCCCACCCAGATCGCGACCTCCGAAGGCAATGCCGCACGCAATTCCGTAAGCCCGTTGATCACGGTCTGCGCCGGCATGGAAGCGGCAAACGACAGCGCCACAATCTCTATTTCATGGGCCAGGACGGCGTCGACAATGTCCTGCTGCGGCGTCTGCGTTCCAAGCGCCATGCACTCGCAATCGGCCAACGCGAGCATGGCCTCCGCCATCAGGATGCCTATCCCATGCCCCTCGCCCGCCAGCGTGGTGAGCAGCACCCGCGGGTGGGTACCGCGCCCGCGCAAAGCCTCGGAGAGTGGACGCATCAGCGAGCGCAGCGAGACCTGCAAGGCTTCACTGAACAGGTGCTCGTGATAGACCTGCAGCGAGCCTGCGGCCCACGCATTACCCACTCTCGCCGTCAACGGCGCGGCTACATCGAGAACGAAGCGCGTGAGCCCTTCGTGCGTGGCGCGCTTAAGCAACTCGAAGCGGAAATCGTCGTATCGGCCTACGCGCAGCAGTTCAACGAGCCGGTCGAGTTCCGTGTCCGGCGCGTCCCGTCCCACGCCTGATTCTTCCGCCAGTTGCTGCAGCCGTGCGATGGATTGCGGCAGGACTTTGCTTGGCCTGTGGCCCGCATCCAGCAGGCGCTTGACCAGCCGGAGCTTGGTCACCTGCTCTTGCGGATAAAGCCGCTCGCCGCCCGATGACCGCAACGGTTGCGGGAAGCCGTAGCGGCGCTCCCACACGCGCAGCGTGTCCTTGGTCAGCCCGATCTCGTTGGCAATCGCGCCGATGCCGATGCCTGTCACGCCTGTTTCGGCACTGTCTTCCGCCGCGCCCGTAGGGTCGGGAACCACCGGTATCGGCCCCCCGATTTCTGTCTCGCTGGCCGCCGTACCGTTCAAGGACAGATCGGTTTCCGATGTGTTTGTCATGGACAAATCCTTGGATACGTAAATTGGTTAATGAAGCAAATGGAGCGAAATCCGCCTCTACACCTTAATTTATAGACTTTCTGTCAAACTCGCACCATTATTCATCATAGACGAAATTTCTTAATTATGGTGGACAAAACATTGTCGATGAATGGTCGTTTTATTCCGGCGGCGTGCATCCATCGCGGCCGAAATTGCGTAATTCAACTTGAGCGCGGCATGAGCACCCGCCAGTAGCGCCAGACAAAGAGCCGTTAGGGTCATCAGGCAGTCGACACAAAAAACCAAGACACACGGAGCAACGTCATGAAAGTTGCGGTAATCGGAGCGGGGATTTCGGGACTCGCGTGCGCATATCGGCTGGCGAAGGCGGGTATCGATGTAACGCTGTTCGAGGCCAATGACTACTTTGGCGGTCATGCGAACACGGTGGACGTGACACTCGATGGCATCAGGCACGGCGTCGATACCGGCTTCCTGGTCTTCAATCACCGCACTTACCCGAACTTGGTGAAGCTGTTCGAGGAGCTCGGCGTCTCCACCACCGCGACCGATATGTCGTTCTCCGTATCGCTAACGGATCGCCGGCTGGAGTGGGCGGGCAGCGACCTGAACACGGTTTTCACGCAACGTCGCAATCTGCTGCGCCCGGCGTTTCTGCGCATGCTGGCCGATATCCTGCGCTTCAACCGCACGACCACCGCGCTGGCGCTGGCGGGAAAAGACGTTCAACTCGCCGAGCCCGTCAGCAGTTTTCTCGAACGCGAAAAGTTTTCGATGGCGTTCCGCGACTGGTACCTGCTGCCGATGATCGGCGCGATCTGGTCATGCTCGATATCGCAGATGATGGCGTTTCCTATCGGCACGCTGATTCGCTTTTGTCACAACCACGGGCTGCTGCAAGTCAACGACCGGCCGCAATGGCACACCGTCAACGGCGGCGCACGCGAATACGTGCGGCGGATGTTGCCCGTCATAGGCGACGCCCGCGTCAGTGCGCCCGTGACATCGATAAGACGCAGTACGCACGGCGTGGAGATCGAAAGCACGCGCGGGTTGGAGCACTTCGATCACGTCGTGCTGGCCTGTCATAGCGACCAGGCATTGGCCCTCATCGCCGATCCTTCACACGATGACTCGGCGACGCTCGGCGCGATCGGCTACGCGCCCAATCGCGCGGTGTTGCATACGGACACGTCGCTGCTTCCGGCACAACGCGCTTGGTCGGCCTGGAACTACGAAAGCCGCACCGGCGAGCTGGGCGACGAGCCACAGTTATGCGTGCATTACCTCATCAACAAACTGCAACCATTGCCGTTCAAGACGCCGGTGATCGTCTCGCTGAATCCGGTCCGCGAGCCGCGTCGCGATACGGTAATGCGCGAGTTCGCCTACAGCCACCCCGTCTTCGATCAAGCCGCGGTCCAGGCCCAACGCTCTTTACCGTCGATGCAAGGCGTACGCAACACGTGGTTCGCGGGGGCGTGGACCGGTTACGGTTTCCATGAGGACGGCCTGAAGTCGGGACTGGAAGCGGCCGCGAAGCTGACTGCGATCGCGGCGGCAGCGGACAACCATGAACCGGCGCTTGCAGCATGAGTACGCCCGCCTCGCAATCCTTCGATACCCCCGACCTGCTACTCGTCGGCTCCGTGCGCCACAAGCGCCTGCGCCCGGCGCGCAACGCGTTTTCCTACGGTGTCTACACGTTACGGCTACCTTTGCGCGCACGCGCCGCAAGGCTCGCCCAAGGTACGCAACAACACTCGCGCTGGTTCTCTACAAATCGATTCGGCTTGCTAAGCTTTTACGACAGTGATCACGGCGCCGAGGGACAAACGCCGCTCGGATGGATCGAATCGATGCTGCATGAAAACGGCATCCACGACGCCACCGGCGAAATCTTCCTGCACACATTCCCGCGCGTCCTGGGCTACGTATTCAACCCGGTGAGCTTCTGGTTCTGCGAGCGCGCGGACGGCACATTGCGCGCCGTAGTCTGCGAAGTGAACAACACCTTCGGCGAGCGACATTGCTACCTGCTCGATCCCGGCAACGGCGTCCTGAACGGCGTGCCGCTCACCGCCACCAAGGTTTTCCACGTGTCGCCGTTCTGCAAGGTGCAGGGGCACTACACGTTCCGCTTCATGTTTGCATCGCCGAAACGCGGGAAGCCGATGCGCTCGCTCGCGTGCATCGACTACGACGACGGCGAAGGTCCGTTGCTGCTGACCAGCATCGCCGGAAGCGCACGTCCGCTCGATGCCCGCAACGTGCTGCGCGTGTTCTTCGGTTACCCGCTGATGACGTTCGGCGTAATCGCGAAAATTCATTGGCAAGCGCTGAAGCTGTTCTTCAAACGCGTGCCATTCCAGAGCAAACCCACTCCGCCGGCTGCGAACGTTTCGCACGAGCGGGCCGAATTGCCGACCAGGTGACTTGCAAATGTCGACACAGACTTCCCCCCCTTCATCGCTACGCAGTCCGGTTGCCTCATGGTTCATGCGGCCCTTGCTGGGCAAACATGGCGCGCTGCGCAAACCCGCGGCTGCCCGCGTGGTGCTCAGGCTGATGAGTCAGCTTCAATACGGCGTCCTCGATGTCCACCTCCCCGACGGCACCACGCGCCGTTTCGGACAGGCACCCGACGCGCCTGGCAACCCGCCGTATGCGCGTGTCGTATTGACCAACTGGAACGTGTGCGCGGCGGCGATGAAGAGCGGCGACATCGGCTTCGCTGAAACTTATCTGGCAGGCGACTGGCATACCGACGATCTCGCCGCGCTGCTCGACATCATGGTCCGTAACCGCACGACGATAGAAGCAGTGGTCTACGGATCGTGGTTCGGCAAGCTGACGAACCGCTTCCGGCATCTGCGCAACGCGAATACGAAGGAAGGCAGCCGGCGCAACATTCACGCGCATTACGATCTTGGTAACGCGTTCTACAAGCTCTGGCTCGACAGCATGATGACCTATTCGAGCGCCCTCTTCGACGGCTCGCCGGACCAGACGCTCGAGGACGCGCAACGTGCGAAATATCGGCGCCTGTTGAACGAACTGGAACTCGATGGCGTCAATCCGAGCGTGCTGGAAATTGGTTGCGGCTGGGGCGGCTTTGCACAACTTGCCGCAAGCGAGGCGAAAGCGAACGTGACCGGCCTGACGCTGTCGACAGAACAACTCGCGTACGCGCAGCAGCGCCTGACAGACGCGGGATTGAGCGATCGAACCGATCTTCGCCTTCAGGATTACCGCGATACCCACGGCCAGTTCGACGCAATTGCATCGATAGAAATGTTCGAAGCCGTGGGCGAGGAATATTGGCCGAGCTACTTTGAATGCATCAAGCGCAATCTCAAGCGCGGCGGGCGAGCATGCGTGCAAACAATTACCATCGACAACGCGCTGTTCGATCGTTACAGAACCAGCACCGACTTTATCCAGCAGTATATTTTTCCAGGCGGTATGCTGCCTTCGCCTGATGTGTTCATGCAAACCGCGGAACGCCATGGGCTGAAAGTGGTCAACCAGTTCTCCTTTGGCCGCGACTATGCACGCACGCTCAAAATGTGGCGCAATGCGTTTGTTGCGCGGCTCGATGAGATCCGTGCACAAAGATTCGACGAACGATTCATCCGCTTGTGGGACTTTTACTTATGTTATTGCGAGGCCGCGTTCGCGCACTCGAACACCGACGTCATCCAGTTCACGCTGGAGCACGCCTGATCGCGAGAGCCGCTGCGCTCGCGCTGGTCCTGATCATCTTGCCGCTGCAGGCGTTTGCTTTCGACGCGGCGTCGGTGGTGCGTCAGACGATTCCGCAAGCGCGCGTGCAGGGCGAAGGCGAGTTGCGCATGTACGGTTTTCATATCTACGACGCTACGCTTTTCGTCGGGCCAACAGGTCTGTCGAGCAAGGAATTGACGGCGCGGCCGTTTGCGCTGGATATCGAATATGCGCGTGCTTTCAAGGGTCCTGCGATCGCCAAAAGAGGCCGCCAGGAAATGGACGACCTGAAGGTGGCAAGCAAGGCGCAGACGGCGCAATGGCAAGAGGAGATGGAAGAGATCTTCCCGGACGTGCAGCCGGGAGATCATGTCATTGGCGTATTCGTGCCTGAGCGCGGCACGACGTTTTATGCCGACGATAAAGTCATTGGCACGATTCCCGGCGACGCCTTCGCTCGCGCATTCTTCTCGATCTGGTTCGATCCGCGCACGTCGGCGCCGGGCTTGCGCAACCAGTTGCTCGCCAACGGCGCGGCGCAGTAGCTCAGCGTTTCAACTGGACCGCATTGCCGCGCCGATTGAAACGTTGTTTAAAGCGGCTTCTTTCGCGGCGCGGCTTTCCTGGCCGGTGCTTTCTTCGCCGCCGCTTTTTTGGCTGCGTGTGGTGCGTCGGCGTCATCAGCTTCCGGCGGCGCGGCGGCGTCGGGCGGTTCTACGTCGTCATCGTCATCGCCATTTTCGTCTTCATCCGTGCTCATGCTCGGCGCTGCCGCGCCGGCATTTTGCTGCGCAATCGCCAAGGCCGCCAGGCTGTTAAATTGCGACTGAAGCATGTTCCACCAGCCCGAAGGATCGAATGAAGCGTCGGTCCCACCGGCTTCACCCGGCGCCTCCGTACCCGGCTGCGGCTCCGCGTCCGCCTTCGGCTTTGTCCTTTCCGGCGGCGGTGCTGGCCACCCGGAAGCAGCCGGCGATGCCGCGGACGAAGCCTGCGTCTTTTCCATCGACGTCTGCGCGAACGCGCCAAACGCACGCAATGTAGCGAGCGTCGCGCGCTGCACTTCAAGCGCCTGAATAGCCGATTGCAGCATGTTCAAGTTGAGCTTGAGCCATTGCTCGACCGCGCGCATGTCCTTGATCCGCTTATCGAGCTCTTCGACGTTCGTGAGCGGCGCCAGCATGTCGGACATCATGGACAGCGACGGAGATCCGCCCGGCGCAGCGGCTGCCGCGAACGGGTTCAGCTTCATCATGTCCCACATCTTTTCCATCATGTCGCCCTGGGGGAAACCGGTCATGCCTGGAAAGCTTCCAAAGGGCGGCGTACCACCGGGCGTATCGGTCATAAGACTTTCTCCTTGATGCTGCGGGTACGTACGAGGTATGAGGGAAACCAAAAGATAACGGATGCCAAACCTAAAACGGCGATCCGCCCGGGAAATCCGGCGCGCGCCGTTCACGCAGTGACTTGATGCCTTCCTGCACATCGGGCCCGGAAAAGCCCATGAATTCGAGCGCCAGCGAGGTATCGAAAGCCGGGCCTGCCGTTCGCAGCCAGTTGTTCAGCGCGTATTTCGTCCAGCGGATGGCCGTTTGCGATCCTTGCGCCAGACGATTCGCGACTTCAAATGCTTTCGTCAGCAATTCGCTTTCGTCCACCGCCAGCGACACCAGCCCGATGCGCTCCGCTTCCTCGCCGCTCACGGGTTCGCATAGCAGCAGGTAATACTTCGCTTTCGCCATGCCGCACAACAGCGGCCACACAATGGCCGCATGATCGCCGGCGGCCACGCCGAGCCGCGTGTGTCCATCGATAATGCGCGCAGTTTTCGCCGCGATGGAAATATCGGCGAGAAGGCCTGCAACCAATCCCGCGCCGACCGCCGGACCGTGCATGGCCGAGACGATCGGCTTGCTGCAGTTGATCACGTTATAAACGAGATCGCGTGCCTCGCGCCAGACGCGCGTGCGGACTTCGAAGTCGGACGCCATCTGTTCGACCAGATGCAGGTCGCCGCCACCCGAAAACCCCTTGCCCTCGCCGCGAATCAACGCTACGCGCGTGTCCGGATCATGATCGATATCGCGCCAGATATCCGCGAGTTCACGATGCATGTTTGCATCGGCCGTCGCGAGTCCGCTCTTGTTCGCGCCCGCACCGTTCATCACGATTTCGAGCAAGCCGTGCTCGTGCCGGCGCAATTCCAGCGACGTGTAATGCGCGTAAAGAGACAGGTCGCTCATGGTCGTGCCTTCGCTCAAAGAAAGATCAACGCGGTTGATAGATCCACTTGCCGTTCTCGATCTCCGCGATCACGCGAGCACGTTGGTCGAGACCGATATGATCGTTCGGCGTCATGTTGACGAGACCGTTCGAGTCCGCAAAATTTTTCGTGTTTTCCAGCGCATCGCGCAAGGCGCCGCGGAACTCGGGCGTGCCCGGCGCGCCGGCTTTCAACGCAATCGGCACCGCGCGGTTCAGCAACATGCCCGCGTCCCACGCATACGATCCGAACGCCGATACCGTGCCTGCGCCGTACTTCGTTTCATACAGCTTGATGTACTCGATCGCGAGACGTTTCGCCGGATGATCGTCGGGCAGTTGCGAGGCGACGAGAACCGGGCTCGTCGGCAAGAACGTACCGTTGCAATCCGCGCCGCACACGCGCAGGAAGTCGCGATTGCCCGTGCCGTGGTTATGATAAATCGTGCCTCTGTAACCGCGTTCTTTCAACGTCTTCGGCGGCAGCGCAGCAGGCGTTCCCGCTGCGCCTACGACCACCGCGTCGGGCTTGGCGGCCATGATTTTCAACACCTGGCCGGTGACGCTCGTGTCCGTGCGGTTAAAGCGCTCGTTGGCGACCATCGTGATGTGGTGAAGCTGCGCGAACTTCGCGACCTCTGCGTAAAAGGTCTCGCCGAGCGCATCGGCCTGGCCGATGTACGCCATCGTTTTCACGCCATGATTGCTCGCATGTTCGGCAATGGCGGACGCCATCATCGCGTCGGTTTGCGGCGTCTTGAAGACCCAGTGGCGCTTGGCGTCCACCGGTTCAATGATCTTCGATGACGACGCGAGCGAGATCATGGGCGTCTGGCCGTCGGCGACCACATCGATCATCGCGAGCGAGTTCGGCGTAATCGATGAACCGATGATCGCGTCCACGTGATCTTCGGAAATCAGCTTCTTCGTGGTCTGGACAGCTTGCGTGGTGTCGGAGGCATCATCCAGAACGATGTAGTCCACCGGGCGGCCACCCATTTCCTTCGGCAGCAACGCGACGGTATCGCGTGCCGGAATGCCGAGCGACGCCGCCGGCCCCGTCAGCGACAACACCAGCCCAATCTTCACATGCGGCGTCTGCGCCCAGGCGGCCGTTGAAAGTGTGAGTGTGAGTAAGACACCCACGCCCAATTGCCTGACCGTCGCTCCCCATCTGCCGCCTGACTGCATCGAAGTTTCCTTGTCATGGGTGCGCCGACGCCAATTTTCTATAGCGTTTCGACGCAATGCGGCTAAGTGTAGGGCGGCGCAGTATGCGAGCGCATCGGGCGAAACCCCGTACTGGCGGCGTCGCTGATTCACCCGTTATTCGCCCAGCGCCACGACTGACTGATCGATTGCACCGAATATCGACTTGCCGGCTTCATCGAATATTTCGATCTTCACGCTGTCGCCGAACTTCATGAACTCCGTTGTCGGCGCACCGTGTTCGATGGTCTCCAGGCAACGCTTCTCGGCGATACAGCAGTAACCGCGCTTCGTGTCCTTGTTCGAGACCGTGCCCGAACCGACGATCGATCCCGCACGCACATTGCGTGTTTTCGCCGCGTGCGCGATCAATTCGCCGAAGTTGAACACCATGTCCGTGCCGCAATCGGGCTGGCCGACTTTCTTGCCGTTCCAGTGGACGATCATCGGCCGATGCACACGGCCTTCGCGCCACGCATCGCCCAGTTCGTCGGGCGTGACCGCGACCGGCGAAAACGCCGTGGCCGGCTTGCTCTGGAAAAAGCCGAAACCCTTGCCGAGTTCACCCGGAATCAGGTTGCGCAGCGAAACGTCGTTGACCAGCATGAGGAGGCGGACGTGCCTGAGAGCGTCGGCGGGTTTGACGGCCATCGGCACATCGGTGGTGATCACGGCCACTTCGGCTTCGAAGTCGATGCCATATGCCTCCGATGCACACACGATATCGTCTTCTGGTCCCAGCAAATCGTCGCCACCGCCTTGGTACATCAGGGGATCGGTCCAGAATTCGGGCGGCATTTCCGCTTTGCGGGCGCGTCGCACGAGTTCGACGTGGTTCACGTAAGCCGAGCCGTCGGCCCACTGGAACGCGCGCGGGAGCGGCGCCATGCAGGCTTTGGGGTCGAAGGCGAACGCGTGGCGCGCGCGGCCCTGGTTCAGCGAATCCGAGAGATCGAGCAATTGCGGCGCGTAAAAAGTCCAGTCGTCGAGCGCGCGTTGCAGCGTCGGCACGATCGCGTCGGCAATCGCCGCCGTGCGCAAATCACGCGATACAACGACCAGTTGGCCGTCGCGGGTTCCGTCCTTCAGCGTGGCAAGTTTCATAAACCGTTTTGTACGTTTAGTGACGATGGAGGAAATCTATTTTACGATGGTGAATCACGTCGGGGCGGTTTTGCGATGATTCGGGCGGTTACCGGTTGCCGTCGCCACCTTACCGTCGCTCGGTTGTATAGCTCCAATAAACCGCTTACGCGCCTCCGACCAACCCTTGTTTTGTGAACCGGCTTGCGCCGTTATCGATTTCTCCATGCCCTCTCCCAGCCGTCCCGGATCGTCCACGCTGCCCTTATCGGAACAGGTCGAAGCCGATGATGCCCTCGACCTCGCTGACTCCACGGACTCGAACGAGACTGCCGACGCCGCCGAGGAAAAGTCCCGCTCCGGCATCCAGTCGATCGAAGTCGGCTTCCGCCTGCTCGACGTGCTGACCAACGAGCCTCGCGCCATGATGCTGCGCGATCTCGCCCAGCGCGCCGGCATGAGTCCTGCGAAAGCCCATCGATACCTGGTGAGTTTCCTGCGGCTTGGCGCGGTCTCGCAGGACCCGGTATCCGGGCGCTATGAACTCGGTGGCTTCGCGTTACAGATGGGGTTGGCGCGGCTTGCCCGTGTCGATGGCGTCAAGCTCGCGCGCATCGCGCTGACGGGGTTGCGGGACCGGCTGGACCTGACGGTGGGTATCGCGGTGTGGGGGAATCAAGGGCCGACTGTCGTGCACTGGATGGAGTCGAGCTATCCCGCGAAGGCATCGTTGAAACTAGGCGATGTCATGCCGCTGTTGTCATCGGCGACGGGTTTGCTGTTTGCCGCATGGCTGCCGCGCAGCAAGACGCAAGCGATGCTCGATCGCGAGCTCACCGCCACGCGGCAGTCGATGGCGGATATTGAACCGGTGCTCGCCGAGATCCGTGCGCACGGTGCGGCGCGCGTGGAAGGCATGTTGCTGCCGACCATCCATGCGTTCTGCACGCCGGTGTTCGACTCAACCGGCGATCTCGCGCTCGGGTTGATTGCACTGGGCCAGGAAGGATCATTCGATACCCGCTGGGGCGGCGACATCGACACCGCCTTGCGCGAATGTGCCGGACAACTTTCCTACGAACTCGGGTATAAACCGGGCGAACGATAAGACCTGAGAATCGTACGATGCTCACGCGTGCGGAACATCGCAGCGTGCCCGCGAGTCATATGCGTTTCGCGTGCTTTTCACGATCGTTGCCGATTGTTTTCCCTGCAGCGTTTTACTGCTTGCCCGACCACGCGCGTTTCCGAGCTAGCCGATGCCGTTCTCCCTGCTTCGCCGCCGTCGCGCCCTTTCAGGCGCATCGTCCGATTATTCATCCGCCGACCATCCCCTTCGATGGGTCGTGTGGCTGGTCGTGCTGCTTGTTGTTCTAGCACTGCATTGGATAGCCGGACGATGGGTAGAGAGGAGCCGGAACGCATCGAATCCGGTGCCGGCTGAACATGTGCCGGTGCAGGTCGAATTGCTGACACCCAAGCCGATAGCGCAAGCGCCGAAGCCTGTCGCGCCGCCTCCGCCGGCTCCCAAACCTAAGCCCGTACCCAAGCCGGTGCCGCAACCCCAGCCCACGCACGCCATCACGACACCACAAACCGAACAGGTGGCGCAGGCGGCGCAGGCAGCTCAAGCCGCACAGGCTGAACAAGCAGCTCAAGCTGCCCAAGCCGCCGCGAAAGCAGCAAGTGACGCAGCAGCGTCTCAAGCAGCGGCCGCCGCTGCCAAAGCCGCAGTGACCGGCGATAAATTCAGCGTTCCACCTTCGGGCGAACTTCGTTACGACACGCGGATCAACGGCGTGATGAACCAGGTCGGCAACATCCATTGGGTCAACGACGGCCAGCACTACGAGATGGTCGTCTCCATCCCGTTGCCGTTTGTCGGACCGTATGTGTATTCGAGCAAGGGTCACATCGACGGCTTCGGCATTGCACCCGAGCAGTATTCGGAGCAACGTGGCCGCCGCGCTGCCGACATCACCGTCTTCGATCGCACCACGAAACAACTGGTCTATACGCGCACGCCGAACAACCAGCCGCTTGCCGATGGCGCCGAAGACCGTTTCAGCGTGGTCATGCAGTTATCGAGTTTGGTACGCGGCTCGCCTGACACCTACAAGCCCGGTGTAGTGCGTCAATTCAGCGTAGCTGATAACGACAGCAACGAGATCTGGCCGATAGAAACCGTCGGCGATGAAAACGTGCAGACCGCCGACGGCAACGTGGAGGCTCGCCATTTCACGCGTCTGCCACGACGCGAAGGCGATCGCCGGCGTCTCGACATCTGGCTTGCGCCCACGCTGGGCTGGCTACCCGTGCGTATTCTGCAGACGGAGCCGAATGGCATGCAGATCGAAATGCTCTGGCGCGGCAAGCTGGAAGCTCCGTCAGCCACGCCGGGCCAATCCAGTGCGGGCACGCCAGATGCGTCTGTAGACGCAGAACCTGCCGCACCCGTCGCCGATAAACCCTGACATCGGCTCGATTTAACGCAGGCTTAAGTCTGGCCGCTTATGCTTGGAGACATAAAGATTCGACGAAAAACTCCGTTAAACAGGTAATGGCAAAACGTGCGGATGTTGATGGTTGGTGATGATTGGGGATGGTTCGATCCCGAACTGATGCCAACCCTGAAGAGAGCCAGTATGGGGCTGTCGACACCGGTTAAAACGCCCAAGCGGGTTGTTTGCCTTAGATGCAGAGTAAAGCGGTGATAGATTCAATCAAGAATGCAGGATTCGCAAAACTTTGTGCTTTACATCTGTTCTTAGTAGAAGAAACACAGCGTTTCAGGGCACTTCTGGAAACATTTTTGCGGGAGAATGTGTCTAACAAAGGTCCTCGATGGGCTTTCGGTCTCAACGTCGAGGCCACCCCTTGAATTCCAACCTAAACGCTCAATGTAAGACGTTGAAACGCCTTACGGGCAAACAGGAATAAGGAGTGTCGCCATGCAAATGATCTACAACAGCCCTAACTATTGTGTAGTCGAATTCCCGCCGCAGGACAACCATCTCGCGATGAAAGCGGGCGGTTACGAGATCGTGGACAAGACCATGCAACGCGAAATTTTCATCGACGGCGCACTCGCTGCCCGTTTTCGCGAGCATGTCCAGAAGTTAATGCAAGAAGAGCAATCGTTGGAAGACGTGGACGAGTTCCTCGGCCAGTTCGACATCTTGATGAACCAGCCGGTGATCCTTCACTAAAGGTTGCACGCAGGGTTCCACGCAGCCTTGCAGTAAGAACACCCAGCGACACCCCCTGAAAACCCCGCCATGAAAGTGGCGGGGTTTTTTGTTCATGGCGCTTGATTGCCCGGCGTTTTGGAAAGCGCCATAAGAAAGCGGTCGTGCCCCACTACAGATACAATGTTGGGCTATTTAAGCCTGTTTGGAGCCATGTGAATCATGAATCCGTCCCTCGAAACTGCCGCCCCGAAATCTGCCGCAGAGCGCCGCCCGTACACGCGCGGCGCCGTGTTGCCTGCGCTTTTGCAACAGCGCATTCTCATTCTCGACGGCGCGATGGGCACCATGATCCAGCGCTACAAACTCGACGAAGCCGGGTATCGTGGAGAACGTTTTGCCGATTATCCCCGCGATATCAAGGGCAATAACGAGTTGCTGTCGATCACGCAGCCGCATGTGATCCGTGAGATCCATGACCAGTATCTGGCTGCCGGCGCGGATATTCTCGAGACGAACACCTTCGGTGCGACGACAGTGGCGCAGGCCGATTACGGCATGGAATCGCTGGCGGTCGAAATGAACATGCAGTCGGCGAAGCTGGCGCGCGAGGCTTGCGACAAGTACTCGACGCCGGACAAGCCGCGCTTTGTCGCGGGCGCGATCGGACCGACGCCCAAGACCGCGAGCATCTCACCGGACGTTAATGATCCTGCCGCGCGCAACGTGACATTCGACGAACTGCGCCAGGCGTATTACGAGCAGGCGAAGGCGCTGATGGATGCGGGCTGCGATCTGTTCCTGGTTGAAACCATCTTCGATACGTTGAACGCAAAGGCTGCGTTATTCGCGCTCGATCAGTTGTTTGAAGACACAGGCGAACTGTTGCCGATCATGATTTCCGGCACGGTGACTGACGCGTCGGGTCGAATCTTGTCGGGACAGACGGTCGAGGCATTTTGGAACTCGCTGCGTCATGCGCGGCCACTCACGTTTGGTTTGAATTGCGCGTTGGGCGCGGCGTTGATGAGGCCGTATATCGCTGAATTGTCGAAGCTCTGCGACACGTATGTATCGTGTTATCCGAACGCGGGTTTGCCGAATCCGATGAGTGATACAGGCTTCGATGAAACCCCCGATGTCACGTCGAGCTTGCTGAAGGAATTTGCGCAAGCGGGATTGGTGAATCTGGCGGGCGGATGCTGCGGCACGACGCCGGAACATATCGCGGAAATCGCGAAGGCGTTGGCCGATGTAAAGCCACGGAAGTGGCCGTCGCATTATCGTGAAGCTGCCTGACTGCCCGACACGAAATACAAGCCCTTCGACAAGACCATCACGCTGCAACGCCCAGAGACACCATGACCGATCACACCATGCGCCTTTCCGGCCTCGAGCCGTTCAACGTCACCGACGGTTCGCTCTTCATCAACGTGGGCGAGCGGACTAACGTGACGGGATCGAAGGCGTTCTCGCGCATGATCCTCAACAACCAGTTCGACGAAGCGCTGGCCGTCGCGCGCCAGCAAGTCGAAAACGGCGCGCAGATCATCGACATCAACATGGACGAGGCCATGCTTGATTCGAAAGCGGCCATGGTCCGGTTCCTGAACCTGATCGCGTCCGAGCCGGATATCTCGCGCGTGCCGATCATGATCGACTCGTCGAAATGGGAAGTGATTGAAGCAGGCTTGAAATGCGTGCAGGGCAAGGCGGTCGTGAACTCGATCTCGCTGAAGGAAGGCGAAGACGCGTTCCGCCACCACGCCACGCTGATTCGCCGCTACGGCGCCGCAGCCGTCGTGATGGCCTTCGATGAAGACGGCCAGGCCGACACCTACGAACGCAAGACGCAGATCTGCAAGCGCTCGTACGATTTCCTCGTGAACGAAGTCGGTTTCCCGCCGGAAGACATCATCTTCGATCCGAACATCTTCGCTATCGCGACGGGCATCGAAGAGCACAACAACTACGCCGTCGACTTCATCAACGCCACGCGCTGGATCAAGGAAAACCTGCCGCACGCGAAGATCAGCGGCGGCGTGTCGAACGTGTCGTTCTCGTTTCGCGGCAACGATCCGGTGCGCGAAGCCATCCATACGGTGTTCCTCTATCACGCGATTCAGGCGGGCATGGACATGGGGATCGTGAACGCGGGGCAGCTCGGCGTGTACCAGGATCTCGATCCCGAACTGCGCGAACGCGTGGAAGACGTGGTGCTGAATCGTCGCGATGACGGCACGGATCGTCTCCTCGAAATCGCCGATAAATTCAAAACCGGCGCCGCGAAGAAAGAAGAGAACCTCGAATGGCGCAACCAGCCTGTCGATCAACGCCTGGCTCACGCGCTGGTTCATGGCATCACGAACTTCATCGTGGAAGACACCGAGGAAGTCCGGGCGCGCATTGAAGCGGCCGGCGGCCGGCCGATCAACGTGATCGAAGGGCCGTTGATGGACGGCATGAATATCGTCGGCGACCTGTTCGGCGCGGGCAAGATGTTCCTGCCGCAAGTGGTCAAGTCGGCGCGCGTGATGAAGCAAGCCGTGGCGCATTTGATTCCGTATATAGAGGAAGAAAAGCAGCGCATGGCTGATGCCGGCGAAGACGTCCGGCCGAAGGGCAAGATCGTGATCGCGACCGTGAAGGGCGATGTGCACGACATCGGCAAGAACATTGTCTCGGTCGTACTCCAGTGCAATAACTTTGAGGTCGTCAACATGGGCGTGATGGTGCCCTGCGCGACCATCCTCGCGATGGCGAAGGAGCAAGGCGCGGACATCATCGGCTTGTCGGGGCTGATTACCCCGAGCCTTGAGGAAATGGCGTACGTCGCGTCGGAAATGCAGCGCGACACCTATTTCCGCGACAAACAAACGCCGCTGCTGATCGGCGGCGCAACCACGTCGCGCGTGCATACGGCCGTGAAGATCGCCCCGCACTACGATGGCCCGGTGGTCTATGTGCCGGACGCATCGCGGTCGGTATCGGTGGCGTCGAGTTTGCTCTCCGATGACGGCGCGAAGAAATACCTCGAAGACCTGAAGACGGACTACGAACGCATCCGCACGCAGCACGCGAACCGCAAGGCCACGCCGATGGTCACCTACGCCGAGGCGCGCGCGAACAAGACGAAACTCGATTGGGCGAGCTACGTGCCGAAGAAGCCAACCTTCATCGGGCGTCGCATCTTCAAGAACTACGATCTCGCGGAGCTGGCGAATTACATCGACTGGGCGCCATTCTTCCAGACCTGGGATCTTGCCGGTCCGTATCCGGCCATTCTCAATGACGAGATCGTGGGTGAATCCGCGCGGCGTGTTTTCTCCGATGGCAAGTCGATGCTCTCACGCATCATCCAGGGCCGCTGGCTGCAGGCGAACGGCGTGGTGATGCTGCTGCCGGCGAACACGGTGAACGACGACGACATCGAGATCTATACCGACGATACCCGCACGCAAGTCGCCATGACATGGCGCAATCTGCGGCAGCAAACGGTGCGGCCGATCGTGGATGGCGTGCAGCGTTCCAACCGCTCGCTCGCGGATTTCATCGCGCCGAAGGACTCGGGCGTGGCGGATTACATCGGCATGTTCGCAGTGACAGCGGGCCTGGGGGTCGACAAGCGCGAAAAGCAGTTCGAAGCCGATAACGACGACTACAGCGCGATCATGTTGAAGGCGCTGGCCGATCGCTTCGCCGAAGCTTTCGCCGAAGCGCTGCACGCACGGGTGCGTCGCGAGCTGTGGGGTTACGCGGCCGGCGAAACCCTCGACAACGCCGCGATGATTGCGGAAAAGTATCGGGGAATTCGTCCGGCGCCGGGTTATCCGGCGTGCCCCGATCATCTGGTCAAACAGGACATGTTCGATGTGCTGCAAGCGAACGAAATCGGCATGACGGTGACCGAGTCGCTCGCCATGTTGCCGGCCGCGAGTGTGTCGGGCTTTTACATCGCGCATCCGGAGAGCACGTACTTTTCGGTCGGCAAGATCGCCGACGATCAAGTGGAAAGCTTCGCGCAACGCATGGCGATTTCGAAGAACGATGCAGAACGCGCGTTGGCGCCCTTACTGTAGGCAAAAATCCGGTAGTGGCAAATACAGCAAATACCGGGAATCACAAAGACGCAATATTGGCGAAGTCTATTACGGTTATTTTGACTTTCCTTACACTCGAAGGCGTGCAAAGACCGTCATGGCGGCGGTCACGCATTCCTTCTATCGTCACGGAGAAAGTCGAAAATGAACAAGCTGACGCCTGTACTCGCTGTTGCTATCGCTGTGCTGTTCACGTCGGGAAGTCCGGCTGCCTTCGCGCAGGGCAACGCCAAGCCGGGCACGGGCGCAAGCTCGAGCACCGCGTCGAGCTATTCGCCGCCTATCCAGGAGCACAAGAAAAAGCCCCGCAAACCGCGTGCGAAGAAAGGCGCGAGCGCGCCGGCAGACGGAGCGTCGTAATAAAAGCTGCAGCCCACGTATTCGTCGGAATAAAAAAACCCGCATCGGCGACGAGGCGGGTTTTTTTAATGCCGACTTAATTCCTGTCAGGTTACGCGTGGCTCACACGCCCCACAGGATGTCGCCGTCTGCCTGATGGGCGAGGCGCATCATGTCGAGGAACGGGTACGCGCGTTGTGCCAGACCGACGGGAATCTCGTGCGGTTCATGGCCGGGCTCGCCTTCGTGGAAATGGCCGTCGTGTTCGGCGCGTTCCTGTTTGTCCGATGCAACCGCCGACTCCAGCTTCTGGATGCATTCAGGGAGCTCTTCATGCGTAATGACGCCACGCTCGCCAAGCCGCTTACCAACGATGCCGAGGAGGTAATCGGCAAGGTTGTCCAGCATTTGAACGTCGGGTGCTGCTCTGGTTTTGAATGTGATCAACATGGCAAGGTCCTTTCCCTTTTGTTGGCCTTTTGTGGCTAGTGAGCGAGATGCGCCAAGCGTGGTAACAACCCAGGCCACCATCACACGCCGGCGCATTGTTTTAATTCCTGACTTCTTTCCCCGACTCGACCCTGATTCGACATATTAGCACCTGCTAAAATCCCGATTTACCCGAGCAAATGTTGCGCCGGTTACAAAACCCCGGTTTTGGCGGTATCGCTGGAAACGGCGCGGGCCATGACTTTGGACACGCATAGAAAGGCGTACATACCGTTTCGACCGAGTGTCCAGGGGTTTCCCCCGCGCCCGAACGAGTGGAAGTCAGCCCAAGCGTGAGCAAGACGCGGCCCCGAATTGCCGTAATGGATTGAAACTGGACTGAAATTTTTGAGCACGGATCACGTCGGCAGTTAACGCTCAATCGACGCCCGGTTACGCGTTTTCCCCGCATTCCTGGCAAACACGTGGATTGAAGCCTCGGCATCGAAGAAACGAAGCATCGCTGCATCGCACCAACAGCCCTATTACCGGATTTAAGAATCAGCATGCTGCCCGCACAAAAACACACACTCGAAACGCTGCTCGCCGATGCGGTCAAGCAGGTCGTACAGGCGTCGCAAGGCGCATCGGAAGCGAACTTCGTCGAGCCGGTGATCGTGCTCGAACGCCCGAAAGTTGCGGCGCACGGCGACGTCGCGTCGAACGTCGCCATGCAGCTCGCCAAGCCGCTGCGCGCAAATCCGCGCCAGCTGGCGCAGCAGATCGTGGATGCAGTGCTCGCGCTGCCGGCTGCGCAGGGTCTGGTCGATGCAGCCGAAGTCGCCGGTCCGGGGTTCATCAACTTGCGGCTGGCGGCAGCGGCGAAACAAGCCGTGGTGCCGGCAGTGATTGTGGAAGGCGCGCGCTACGGCTACAACGCCCGCGACGAAGGCAAGCGCGTGCTGATCGAGTTTGTCTCGGCGAACCCGACCGGGCCGCTGCACGTAGGTCACGGCCGGCAAGCCACGCTCGGCGATGCATTGGCGAACCTGCTCGGCACGCAAGGCAACGCGGTGCATCGCGAGTTCTACTACAACGACGCAGGCGTGCAGATCGGCAACCTGGCCACATCGACGCAATTGCGCGCGCGCGGGTTCACGCCAGACGACAAGGAATGGCCGAACAACGCGTACAACGGCGAGTACATCGCGGATATCGCCCGTGACTATCTGGCTGGCGCGACGGTGGCGGCCAAGGACGGCGCGCCGGTGACGGCGAAGGGCGATGTGGATGACATCGACGCTATTCGCGTCTTTGCCGTCGCGTACCTGCGTCACGAACAGGATCTGGACCTGACCGCGTTCGGCGTGGACTTCGACCAGTTCTACCTGGAGTCGTCGCTGTACAACGAAGGCCGCGTGCAAGGCACGGTCGATGCGCTGATCGCCGCCGGCAAGACCTACGAGCAGGACGGCGCGCTCTGGCTGCGCACGACCGACGACGGCGACGACAAGGACCGCGTGATGCGCAAGTCCGACGGCACCTACACGTATTTCGTGCCGGACGTCGCGTACCACGTGGCGAAGTGGCAACGCGGTTTCACCAAGGTCATCAACGTGCAGGGCTCGGACCACCACGGCACCATCGCGCGTGTTCGGGCGGGGCTGCAGGGGCTTGGCATTGGCATTCCGAAGGGCTATCCCGACTACGTGCTGCACAAGATGGTCACGGTCATGCGCAATGGCGTGGAAGTGAAGATATCGAAGCGCGCGGGCAGCTATGTGACGGTGCGCGACCTGATCGAATGGTCGGGCGGCATGACGCCGGGCGAGGAAGTTGCACCGGATCAGATCGATGAAGACACCATTCGCCGCGGCCGCGACGCCGTGCGTTTCTTCCTGATCTCGCGCAAGGCCGACACCGAATTTGTCTTCGATGTCGACCTCGCGCTCAAGCAAAGCGACGAAAACCCGGTGTATTACGTGCAGTACGCGCACGCCCGGATCTGCACGATCCTCGGCGACTGGAAGACGAAATACGCCGGCAATGCCGACACATTGCCGACCGTCGATCTCTCGCCGCTTTCGAGCGAACGGGCGATGGCGCTGCTGAACAAGCTCGCCGAGTATCCGGACATGCTCTCGCACGCCGCCGACGAACTCGCCCCGCACGCGGTCGCGTTCTACCTGCGTGACCTCGCGGGCGAATTCCACTCGTTCTACAATGCGGAGCGCGTGCTAGTGGAGGAAGACGGCGTGCGCAATGCGCGCATTGCGTTGCTCGCCGCTACGAGGCAAGTGCTCGAGAACGGCCTCGCGCTGATCGGCGTGTCCGCTCCCGTCAAGATGTGATTGCCTTGGCCGGGCACGTCCGGTGCGTCCGGCGTGTCCTGGGCCGGATGTGCGACGGCGCATGACTTAACGCAACACGACGCAACACAGCGCAATACAACACCCAGGCAACGCCAAACCGCGCGCAAGGCCGCCGTTATAATCGACGGCCATTCAGAAGACTTTTTGCAGGTTATTCATACGATGGCAAAACCACGCAGCACGTCGAAGCAGTCGAAGCAAACCGGGGGCACTTTCCTCGGTATCGTGCTGGGCTTGATTGTCGGCCTTGCAATTGCAGTGATCGTGGCGCTGTACATCACGCGCGCACCCACGCCGTTTGTCGCGAAGGTCGCGCCGGCGCCAACGGACACGAACTCCGCGCCCGCCACCACGGGACAGCCGTACGACCCGAACCGGCCGCTGCAGGGCAAGACGCCTGGCCAGGCCGTGCCGCAAGCCGCGCAGCCCGCGCCGCCGAACACCGCGCCTGGACAGACGAACAACCAGACGCAGTCGTCGGGCGTGCAGGACGAGCCGGAGATACTGGAAGTGCCGCCATCGGCTGCGAACGGTACGGCGGTTGCGCCGAAGCCGGCGACCGTGCCGCCGGTTGCGAACGCGCCGGGCGGTTCATCGAGCGCAACACCTGCGAAGAAGCCGGCTGATGCGCAAGCGTCATCGACGGCCAAGGTCACGCCACCCGCACCCGGCGATGCAAACACGGGCTATTTCCTGCAGGTTGGCGCGTACAAGACCCAGGCCGATGCCGAACAGCAGCGCGCACGGCTAGGCTTCCAGGGTTTTGAGTCGAAGGTCACGCAACGCGATGCAGGCAACGTCACGTATTTCCGCGTGCGGATTGGGCCGTTCACGAAGTTCGAAGACATGAACAACGTGCGCCAGCGGCTATCGGACGCAGGCGTGGACACCGCGGTCATCCGCTTCTCGAAGCAGTGAACGCGTAGTAGACCCCGCAACCCGCGCGGCCTTTTGTATCAGGCTGGCGCGGGTTGATAGCATGAAGGCCATCAACGCCGGTGAGCAGAGCAGCCACCAGCGGCCCGGCACAGCCGGTTTAAGCCTCCTTTAAGCGTCGTGTGTTCCCCTTTCGCGTCTCCACGCCCTTTCTCGGTCATTATGAAAAAATTCTTCAGCGCCCTCGCTCTCTCCCTCGGCCTCGCGGCCGGCACCCTGAGCGCCATGAACGTGGCGCACGCATCGCCGGCAGCGCCTGTTGCAGGCACCGACTACACGGTGCTGCAAACTGCTCAACCGGTGGACGCGCAGGGCAAGATCGAAGTGATCGAGTTCATGTGGTACGGCTGCCCCCACTGCAACGAATTCGACCCGTATCTGGAAGCGTGGATCAAGAAGCAAGGTCCTGATGTCGTGTTCAAGCGTGTGCCGGTTGCTTTCCGCGATGACTTCATCCCGCACTCGAAGATGTATCACGCACTCGATGCACTCGGCCTCGCCGACAAGCTCACGCCTGCCGTGTTCAACGAAATCCACGTGAAGAAGAACTATCTGCTGACGCCGGAAGCGCAGGCTACGTTCCTCGCGACGCAAGGTGTCGATAAGAAGAAGTACATGGACGCGTACAACTCCTTCTCGACGCAAAGCGATCTTCAGCGCGACACCAAGCTGATGCAGGACTACAAGATCGACGGCGTGCCGACGCTCGCCATCCAGGGCAAGTACGAGACGGGTCCGGCCACGACGAACAGCCTGCCGGGCACGATCCAGGTCCTCGATTTCCTGATCGCCCAGATTCGCGCGAAGAAGATGTAAAGGCGTGAGCGCCGCTATGAAGGACACGCCGGGCAATGGCAGGGATGCCGAGCCAGCCCGGCTGAGAGTTTTCATCACCGGCGCATCCAGCGGCATTGGCCTCGCGCTCGCCGAGGAATATCTCCGGCGCGGTGCGGTGCTTGGCCTCGTTGCCCGTCGTGGCGACACCCTCGCGGCATTCGCCGCGCGCTTCCCCTCCCATTCCATCTCGATCTATCCTGCCGACGTCCGCGATGCCGCCGCGCTTGACCACGCCGCAGCGCAGTTCTGTGCGCAGCATGGCGGCGCCGATATCGTGATCGCCAATGCCGGCGTCAGCCGTGGTGTGTTGACCGGTCATGGCGACCTCGATACCTTTCGCGACGTGATGGATATCAACTACTTCGGGATGATCGCCACGTTTGAGCCGTTCGTCGCGCGCATGGTCGAAGAACGACGCGGAACGCTGGTGGGCATTGCGAGCGTGGCGGGCATTCGCGGATTACCGGGTTCGGGCGCGTATAGCGCGTCGAAATCGGCGGCATTGAAGTATCTCGAATCGCTGCGGATCGAGATGCGGCCGAAGGGGGTATCGGTGGTGACCATTGCGCCGGGTTACATCCGCACCGCGATGACCAAGCACAATCCGTATCCGATGCCCTTCCTCATGGACGCCGATGTATTCGCCGCCAAGAGCGCCGATGCTATCGAGGCGAAGAAAAGGTTTGCGACGTTTCCCTGGCAGATGCGCGTCGCCGGCGCGATCCTGCATGTGCTGCCGCGATGGCTGTACGACCGCTTGATGGAGAAGGCGCCGAGGAAACCACGAGGGGGGGAATGATCGCCTCCATAAAAACAAAGCCCGACGCAGACACGCGCCGGGCTTTGTTACTTTTGCTCGTTGCCTCGAAGCTATCGAGGCGATGGAAGTGAACTTAAAACGCTATGTACGGTGCATTCCCGTTGGTGTTAAAGCCGAAATAAACATATCGGCCGAAGAAGAATGGCAGGCCGAAGTCGAACAGCGTCGGGATTGAGCCAATACTCCCGGCCAGTCCATTAAGCGCGTAGTTCGTGCCGCTTGCAGCCAGCGTCTGGGCGTTCTGGACCGTGAAATTCACCGTGCCCGTCGTGTTGTTCAACCCGGAAACAGTCGCCGAAAGCGGCGTCGGATTGGCCGGGCAATAGAAGTCCGTGAACGTGGATGTGCAGGTCGGCAACGTACTGTCGGTGAAGAAGAGGCCGTTCGAACCCGAATCGATAATGGTCGTAACCGCCGTCCCCTTATAGTTGCCCATCAGGTTGCCAAAAGCCGTCGACTGATACGACGTCGCGCCCGTCAACGTATTGTTGCTCTGCGTCCCAATGCCGAATACCAGCGTGCCCGTGGCCGACGCCGCCGACGTCGTCACCGGCGGCAATTGCACGATCACACCGTTGTTGTTCACCGCGAACTTCGTCACCGGATTCACCACTTGCTGCGCCATCCCGACGGCAACGGCCGAACAGTTGGTCCCGCTCGGGCAGGAGTAGTAATTACTGGTCGCGGCGTTCGTGCAGTCCGAACCGCAATCGGTCGCCGCAACGCCTACGCCAAGAATCCCGTTCGCGCCCAGTTGCCGCGACGTGCTCTCGTTGCTGCCGTTGACACAGCCATTGAGCGGCACGGTGGAATCAGGCAAATCGCCCACGATCTGGATTGGAATCCCGCTCGCCGTTTCGCCGCCAATCTTTACATCGGCGGTACGCACGGTGCCCCATGTGAAGCCATCGGCGAATTGCGTGCATTCGGCCAGCTGTCCGCCGCTCGTCGACGCGTTCACCGGCAGGCTGCCCATGATCTGCGTTGCCGCGTCGCTTGCCAGACGCAGGCCGTACGAGCCGGTATCGAGCTGGATATTGTCGATGGTCTGGCACGTGCTCGTGCCGGGCGCGCACACAGTGACCGAGACGTTCGGGATATTGACGAAGTTATGTGCACCCGGACCTACGGTGATCGGCACCGTGTTCGACGCCGTGGACGCGATCGGCTGCGCGTTGGGGCCGTTACTGCTACCGCCGCTGCTGCCACTGCTACCGCCGCCACCGCTTACGGAACTGTTGCCTGAATCGCCGCCCCCGCCGCCGCAGGCCGCGAGTAACACGGACACGCTCAGCACGGCGAGCCAGCGGATCAGGCCCGAACGCAAGGTCGGATTGGACGAGGAAATCGTCGGACGCATAGTGAAAGTCTCAGTCCGTTATTGGATGTCGCTGGGGCTGACGCCCGCGGGCAAGGATTGCGGCAGATAGGCGTGTCCGGCGAATGCGCCCATATGGCCGCCGGAGCGGACCACGAGCGCGCTGCCTGCGACGCTGACCGGTCCGCGGCCGCCGCCGTTGGCACGCTGATTCTGGATGCCTTGCACGTATTGAGGGAAATAGGTGCCGAGCAAGGTCGGCAAATCGGGAATTCTGGGGCCTTGCCACGCAAGCCCAAACACCACGCCATCGGTATTTACGTACTCATTTACCACCGTGCCGACGGCGAGCGTCGTGGTACGCACCGTATAAGAACTGGCCGTTGCTCCGGCCGATGAAGCAACCGCTGAAACCGCCGCATGCGACACGGCATTGTTGACCGTGGAGTTCGCGGGCGGCGTCATCGGCGCGCCGCCAAGCACGGCGTATGCCGGCGATACAACTAGCAAGCTCAATGTCAGGCTGGCGAGCGCGGTTACGCGTCGCGAGCTGAATGAAATGATCGAAGTGTTCACTTCGCTACCCCCGTTTCGATTATCTCAATATGCGCTATTTTGCCTTCTGCAACGCTTGCGCCACAAAATTCAAAAAGAAAGCGCTGTCAGTATGCCAGCCGATTGAGTCGGAACCGGGAAAACGACGCTTCGTACAAACCTGTACGTTCAAGCGTCGATAGAAGACTGTCGGGGAATGTAACCGCAGGATACGTCGACGCGAGCAAGTGCCAGCACCTGCGCGCGTCGAGCCGTTCTTACTGTTCCTACTATCAGAAGCCGAGACTGGCGAGCAGATCGTCGACTTGTGTCTGGTCCTGGACTACGTCGGTGCGGCCTTCCGGATTGATCTGCGGACCATTCAGCAAGGTGTCCGACGAACCCACCGCACTCGTTGCTGCCGCCAGCGCCGCCGCTTGTGCAGCAAATTGTTCACGCCGCTCGGGCGCGATGTTCTCCAGCAGCACGCTGAGCAATTGCTGCTCTATCACGTACACCACGTCGGTAATCTTCTTGATCACCTGACCGGTCAGGTCCTGGAAATCCTGCGCGAGCATGATTTCGAGTAATTGCGTATTCGTCGCGACCGTGTGCACCGGCACTTGCTGCAAAAAGCCCCGGGTATCGGCCAGCAAGGTCTTTACGTCCGCTTTCTCGAGCGGCGAGTCATACCACTGCTCCCAGCGGGCATCGAGCGCTTGTGAGTCGCGCTGCATGGTTTCCTGCAGCGGCTTCGCCAACTCGATGGCGTTCAGCGCGCGCTCGGCGGCCTGTTCCGTCATCGTCGCGACATACTTCAGGCGGTCGCGCGCGTCCGGGACCATCTCGGCGGCGGCTTCCACTTGTTTGTCGAGGCCGAGTTCGCGCATGGAATCGCGCAGCGTCCGCGTCAACTGACCAATGCGTGCCAGGATGCGGTCGCTCGATGCATCGGCGTCTTGCTCGACGTCGATCAGCGTCTCGTTTGTCATTTCGTTCACGATCAGCTCCCTGCCTTAGCCATCTTTTCGAGAATCTTCGAAAGCTTCTCGTCGAGGGTCGCAGCCGTGAACGGCTTGACCACGTATCCGCTCGCGCCAGCCTGCGCCGCAGCAATGATGTTTTCCTTCTTCGATTCGGCCGTCACCATCAATACGGGCAGATGGGCAAGCGCGGCGTCGCCGCGAATTTGCTTCAGCATTTCGAGGCCATCGAGGTTCGGCATGTTCCAGTCGGAAATGACGAAATCGAAACCACCGCCGCGCAGACGTGCCAGTCCGGCCGCGCCGTCTTCGGCTTCATCGACGTTGGAGAAACCCAGTTCCTTCAGCAGGTTTCGCACAATGCGCCGCATCGTCGGAAAATCGTCGACGACCAAAATCTTCATGTTCTTGTCCACCATCACTGCTCCTTGTGTTCCTGTGTTTTCTGCAAGCGGCGCATTGCGCCACGTTTCTATCCGAATTCGTTCGGTGAGCGTGTGAGCGTTAAACGCGCTGCGTGCGTTCGCCCATTGAATTGAGCCGCGCCATCACGCGCCGGGTCATTTCCGCCAGCGGCGCGATCTCGCTGACGCCGCCCGTTGCAATCGCCTCACGCGGCATGCCGAACACCACGCAACTCGCTTCGTCCTGCGCAAAGGTGTACGCGCCCGCTTGCTGCATCTCCAGCATGCCCTGCGCGCCGTCGCGGCCCATGCCGGTCAGGATCACGCCGAGCGCATTCTTGCCGGCGTTCTGCGCGGCGGACCTGAACAAGACATCGACCGATGGACGATGGCGATTGACCGGCGGGGCATCGGAGAGATGCGCGACGTAGTTTGCACCGCTGCGCACGAGCACCAGATGAGCATCACCCGGGGCGATATACGCATGCCCCGGCAACACACGCTCGCCGTGCTCAGCTTCCTTCACGGCGATCCGGCACAAGCCGTTCAGGCGCTGCGCAAACGACTTCGTGAAGCCCGGCGGCATGTGCTGCGCGATCATCACGCCGGGCGCGTCGGGCGGCAGCGGTACCAGAAGTTCGCGGATTGCTTCAGTGCCGCCCGTCGATGCCCCGACGATGATCAGCTTCTCCGTACTCACCAGCGGATTGTTCAGGTTCGGCGTCGGCTTCGACGCTGCTGCTGCCGCACCTCCAGGGCCCGGCGCCGCGTGCACGATGTGAGGCGTCTGCCGTACCCGTGCGCGCGCGGCTGCGCGAATCTTATCGGCGAGCTTTTCGGAGTATTCGAGCATGCCGTCGCGAATGCCCACCCGCGGTTTAGTCACGAAATCCACCGCGCCGAGTTCCAGCGCGCGCAGCGTGATTTCCGAGCCGCGCTCCGTCAGCGACGACACCATCACGACCGGCATCGGCCGAAGCCGCATCAGCTTCTCCAGGAAATCGAGGCCGTCCATGCGCGGCATTTCGACATCGAGCGTCAAGACATCCGGGTTGTGCTGCTTGATCAGCTCACGCGCCACCAGTGGATCAGGTGCGGTTGCGCACACGTGCATGTCAGGTTGCGAGTTGATGATCTCGGTCATCAGGCTGCGCACCAGCGCCGAGTCATCGACGCACAGCACACTGATTTTCGGTTCCGTGCTCCGGGCCGTTGTCATGCTTCCTCCACCGTCTTCGTGCGGACGGTTCGCTGCAGGCCGGCTGCGGCACCGAATAATTCGATGCGGGGTTTATCGGGCGTTATGGCTTTAGGCCGGCTGAACAACTCGACACGCGCACGCGCCTTTGCAAGCCGTTCGCTGCGCGCTTCGGGTGTTTGCCGCGCGAGCGCTTTCTCGCGTTCGACCACGCTTGGATCTTGCTGCGTGATCAGTTTCTTGACCATCGCCTGGCCGGTGCGCGGCATGAACGCGACCTTGCGCGGATACATGCCCTGCAGATCCTCGGCGACGATGCGAATCTTTTCCAGCGCGAGGTAACGACGAACGAATTCCGAATTGCGATCGCCGATATTGATCGTCGTCATGCCCGCCAGCACCGCACCGCCGCCGAACACTTTCGCCTCAAAACGTTCGCGCCGGCCGCCGCGCTTGATCATCTCGTTGATCAGCACTTCCATGGCATACGCGCCGTATCGCATGGAGTCCGAACTGGATTGCGACGCGTCGGAACCATCGTCGGGAAGCATGAAATGATTCATCCCGCCAATGCCCGCCGAGCGATCGTGAATGCAGGCGGCCACGCATGAACCGAGCACCGTGACGAGCACCATGTCTTCGCTCGTCATGTAGAACTCGTTCGGCAACAGCTTCACGCCCGGGAGCTTGAAATGGTTGTCGAAGTACAGGTTCGATGCGATCGGCAAGCCGCTCATGCGAGCTCCCCGGCGAGCGTCTTGCCCGCTTTCTTCGCCGCTGCGGCGGCAGCCGTTGCTGCTGCCGCGTCACGCGTCAATCCATAGACGGTCTGGCCGCGCAGCTTGAACGCCTGCGTCACATACGTGAAGTTCTCGGAATGCCCGGCGAACAACAACCCCCCGCTTTTCATCAGCGGCTCGAAGCGTGTGAGCACTTGCGCTTGCGTGGGTTTATCGAAGTAGATCATGACGTTGCGGCAGAAGATCGCATCGAACTGGCCAGGCAGCGCGTACTTCGCGTCCGTCAGGTTCAGTTGCTCGAACTTCACCAGCGCACGCACTTCCGGGCGGATCTTCACCATGCCGGCATGCGCGCCCGTGCCCTTCAGGAAGAAACGCTTCAGGCGTTCGGCCCCAAGCGTCTTCACGGAATCGAGCGTGTAGACGCCGGCGTCGGCCTTTTGCAAAACCTGGCTGTCGATGTCCGTTGCAATCACCGTGCAATGGCGCGCGGCGCTGTCGCCGAGTGTTTCCATCAACGTCATGGCGATGGAATACGGCTCCTCTCCCGTCGATGCCGCCGAGCACCACACGGAGAACGGCTGCGGACGGTTTTTCGCGAACGTGGCAAGGATCGGGAAATGATGCGATTCGCGGAAGAACGCGGTCAGGTTCGTCGTCAGTGCGTTGGTAAAGGCTTCCCATTCGTCGCTATCAGGCTGGGCTTCGAGACGCTCGAGATACACGCGAAACGAATCGATATTGCAGGCGCGCAGACGTCGCGCGAGACGGCTATAGGCCATGTCGCGTTTATGTTCGGACAGCGAAATCCCCGCGCGCTGATGAATCAGCGCACGAATGCGGCCGAAATCGGCGTTGGTGAATTCGAAGTCCCGTTCCACTTCCGAACCGTTTCGGGTCCGGTCGCGGGGGGTATCGACGCTCGGGCGCGTTGCCATCATCTAGCCTTTGTTCTGCTGGAACGTGCATTGGCTGCATCTCGACCGTATTTCCATACGGTCGTTGCAACGCGTTTTTTAAACAACCACACCGCTCGGCGCGCTTTAGTGAAAGTCTCAACAAGGAGCACGATGAAATGAGCCAGCATGGTTGTCTGTTCGTGCCTTAAAAAGTTTCCCAGTCACCGGACGCGGCAACTGCGAGCTTCGTGGCGGGCGCTTTCGCGACCGGTGTTGCCGCGGCTGCCGGAACTGAAGCGTTGGCTGAAGCGGCCGGAGCCGGTGATGCAATAAGCTTATTAACGGCGCGATTAGCCGCGACGTTAGGCCGCGCGGCAACTTTAATCGCCGGGCTCGCGTGCGCCCGCGTGACGACCTTCGGTTTGAGCCTGGCGCGCGGGTCGCCGGACGATGCGTCGCCGCTGACTTGCCAGTGGCTGACCACGTCCTTCAGCTTGCGTGTCTGCTCTTCAAGCGACGCCGCGGCGGCCGCCGCTTGTTCGACCAGCGCAGCGTTCTGCTGCGTGACTTCGTCCATCTGCCCGACGGCGCGGCTGACCTGTTCAATGCCTTGCGATTGCTCGTCCGACGCGGCGCTGATCTCGCCCATGATGTCGGTGACGCGGCGCACGGCCTGCACGATTTCGTCCATCGTCTCGCCGGCGCGCGCGACCAGCACGGAGCCGCTTTCGACCTTCGCGGTGGAGTCGCCGATCAGCGACTTGATCTCTTTCGCCGCCGCCGCGCTGCGTTGCGCGAGACTGCGCACTTCGCCTGCAACCACCGCAAAGCCGCGCCCTTCTTCTCCCGCCCGGGCCGCTTCCACGGCCGCGTTCAACGCGAGAATATTGGTCTGGAACGCGATGCCCTCAATCACGCCGATGATGTCGACCACCTTGCTCGAACTCGATGAAATCGCACTCATGGTGTCCACGACCTGCTCCACCACCTGACCACCGCGCGACGCGATATCCGACGCGTTGACGGCCAGTTGCGAAGCCTGGCGCGCGTTCTCGGCGTTCTGCTTCACGGTGCTGGTGAGTTGCTCCATGCTCGACGCCGTTTCCTGCAGCGACGCTGCCTGCTCTTCCGTGCGCTGCGAGAGATCCGTGTTGCCGCTCGCAATTTCACGCGCGCCGACATCGATGGATTCCGCGCCGTGATGCACCGATCCGACCATCGTGGTCAGGTTCGTGCGCATCCGTTCAATGCCCGCAAACAAGCGGCCGATCTCGTTGGTCTTGTCGGTATGCGCCGACTTGGTCAGGTCGCCTTGAGCGATGCGCTCGAAGTGATCGACTGCGTCGTTGATCGGTTGCACGATCATGCCACCGAGCGCAACCCGTGTGGCGGCCAGCGTGAGCACAGCCAGCACCATCACGCCGACAATTACCTCGATCAATAGCGTGATGCTTGCCGCCGCGTCCGCGCTCAACTGCACGGCGTGCTTCTGCGTCAGGTCGACCGTGGCAGCCGTGGCGGCGTCGAAGGCGATGAACATCGGGCTGATCTTCGTGTCGGCAATGGCGTGATACGCGGCCATGTCGCCAGCGCGCATTGCCGCGAACTCGGGCTCCACGCCGTCGTGCATCAGCGTGTCGTGTTTCGCCACGATGTCATCGAGCGTGGCTTGCGGCAGCGTCGGCTTGGGCGTCGATACGAACAGCTTCCAGCTCTCGTTCGATTTATCGAGCAGGAACTGCCCGCGATCGAGCGCCTTCTTCGCTTCGTCAGCGTTGTTCGCTTCCGTCAGCCCCCGCACGCGGTCGAGCGCCACGCGTGAGCGCAGCAGGTTCGACGACGCGTCGTTGAGTGCGCGCATGGACACCATGTCGCTGTCAGCGAGCGAGGAGAGCGAATTGCCCGCCGAGCGCAAGCCGTTCAGCGACAGTGCGCTGACCACGGCCGCGAAACCGACGAACAGCAAGCCCACGAGCGTCAGCGTGGTACGAATCGACCAGTTCTTAAGCATGTCTTCTTCCCGACCAGCGTGTTGGTAGCCAACTATGTGAAGACTCAGGCGGGCACGGCGACGGAGTCGATCAACTCCATCTCCTTGCTCGTCATCAACTTTTCGATATCCATCAGGATCAGCATCCGGCCATCGACAGTGCCGAGGCCCGTCAGATATTCGGTAGTGAGCGTGGCGCCGAACTCCGGCGCCGGCATGACCTGATCGGCTTGCAGCGTCAGCACGTCGGACACGCCGTCCACCACCATGCCGACCACGCGATGCGCGACGTTCAGGATGATCACGACCGTCTGGTTGTCATACTCGACGCGACCGAGATTGAACTTGATGCGCATATCGACGATAGGAACAATAATGCCTCGCAAGTTGATCACGCCCTTGATGAACGCCGGTGCATTGGCGATGCGCGTGACGTTGTCATAGCCGCGAATTTCCTGCACCTTCAGGATGTCGATGCCGTACTCTTCCGCGCCCAGCGTGAAGACGAGGAATTCCTGTCCTGCCGCTTCAGCCTGGCTGACACGTTGAACGTCACGGCGTTGTACCGCCGAAGTAATCGATTGGATGTCTGCTGCCACGTTAGCCTCCGAAAATTGGTTGGGAGTTCCGACTATTTATTAGTGAGTCAGCGCGCCATGCGCCGAGCGGTTTTCACGATTCAGCGCCGCTACATCGACGATCAGTGCGACGCGGCCGTCGCCCAGGATGGTCGCGGCGGAAATGCCGTGCACCTTGCGGTAATTCGTTTCCAGGTTCTTCACCACCACTTGCTGCTGGCCGACCAGTTCATCGATCAGCATGGCAAAGCGGCGACCTTCCGACTGGATGATCGTGATGATTCCCTGCGTGGGTTCCGTGCGCGCATCGACTACTTCGAAGACCTGATGCAGCGCGACCAGCGGCAGGTATTCGCCGCGCACGCGCACGACACGCTCGCCGCCGGCGACGGTGTAGATATCGTCGGCAACGGGTTGCAGCGACTCCATCACGAAGTTCAGCGGCAGGATGAAAATCTCGCTGCCGACCTTCACCGACATGCCGTCGAGAATCGCCAGCGTCAGCGGCAACACGATCTTCGTGGTCGTGCCGCGGCCTTCGCGCGACTGGATCTCGACATGGCCGCCCATCGCCTGGATATTGCGTTTCACCACGTCCATGCCGACGCCGCGGCCGGAGATATCCGTGACCTGCTCGGCGGTGGAAAAGCCCGGCATGAAGATCAGTTGCCAGACTTCATCGTCGGACATTTGCTCGCTGACCTGCATGCCTTGCTTCATCGCTTTTGCGAGGATCTTGTCGCGACGCAGGCCCGCGCCGTCATCGCTGACTTCAATCACGATGTTGCCGCCGTGATGCGCCGCCGACAGCACCAGTTGTCCGGCCGTCGCTTTACCGGCTGCACGCCGCGCTTCCACCGTTTCAATGCCATGATCGAGCGAGTTGCGCACGAGGTGCGTCAACGGATCGATGATGCGTTCAATCAAGCTCTTGTCCAGCTCGGTCGCCTGGCCGAACGTGACGAGTTCGACTTCCTTGCCGAGCTTTCCAGCGAGGTCGCGCACAAGACGCGGGAAACGGCTGAAGACGTAATCCATCGGCATCATGCGGATGGACATCACCGCTTCCTGCAGGTCGCGCGCATTGCGTTCGAGCTGCGCCATGCCGTTGAACAGGCGGTCGTGCAACGCGGGGTCGAAAGTGCTCGTGGTTTCGGCAAGCATGGCCTGCGTAATCACCAGTTCGCCAACGAGGTTGATCAATTGATCGACCTTCTCCACACCCACGCGGATCGAGCTGCCTTCCGCGGCAGCGGGCGCGGCGGCTTTCGTTTTCTTGTCGCCTTCCGGCGCCTTCGGTGCGTCTTGAACTTCGCTCACCGCAGGGCTTGCGGTTGTCTTGTTGCGGGACTCGGTGACAGCCGCGGCCGCCACCGGTTCCGTCTTCTCAGATGCGAGTGCTTCAGTTGCCACCTCGTTCAACTTTTCTTGCTCCGCAGCGGCTTGCGACGCGCCACCGGATGTCGCATCCGCTGCGTTGCCGCGGCCGACCGCGATCTGCGCTTCATCGATCACGAAACAGCACACGGCGACGATATCGTCGGCGGATACATCGGAGTCGAGCCACAGCGTCAAGTCACTGCCCGACTTCAATTCACCGACAACACTACCCAGGTTTCCAAGCTCTTCAGTCAGCAGAGCCTGGTCCTTCTCCCCTACCCCCCGCAACGTAATTTTCAGGTGAGGACCGTCCTGGCTTGCGTCTGACGTTCCATCGACAGCCGGAAATTCCGCCCACTCGCCCTCTTCCTCGACCACATCATTTGCCTGCTCGACAACATGCGGCGGCGGCTCGTTCGGCCCGAGCGCCATCGCGACTTGCGCGAGATCCTGAGCGATAGCGGCAGCTTCGCTGAACGACGGCTCCGGCTGCGCCGCTTCAGCAGCGCCTGCGCCGTCGGCCGGATCGTTGTCCCGCAAGAATTCGAGCTTCGCGCAGATCGCCTTCGCGGCCGCTGCGTCCGGCTCGGCACTGGCACGATATGCGTTGAGCTGATCCGACAGCACGTCCTTGGTTTCAAGGAACGTATCGATCATGTCGCTGCGCAGGACCAGTTCGTTATTGCGCGCCCGATCGAGCAGCGATTCGAGGATGTGCGTGGTCTCGGTCAGCGCCGAGAAACCAAACGTGGCCGCGCCGCCCTTGATCGAATGTGCTGCGCGAAAGATCGCGCCGAGATCCTCGGGATCGGGGTTCGCCAGATCCAGCGCGAGCAGCAACCCCTCCATATCCGCCAGCAGCTCGTCGGCTTCGTCGAAGAATGTTTGATAGAACTGCGTAATGTCGAGTGTCATGCCTGGGTCACCACCGGATGCCTTGTCTGTCGTCGCTATGCGCGTCGTAGAAACTAATGTCTTCTTCGTGCTTGATATTTCATGCCTGATATTTCATGCCTGATATTTCGTGCTTGATGCTTCATGCAAAAACGGTTTGCTTCAGTGCGGATGTTCCGCGCCCGACAACGTGGCAACCAGCTCGGTCAGCATGTCGGGGTCGAACGGCTTTTCCAGCCAGCCCGTCGCGCCCACTGCGCGCGCGGATGCTTTGAACGGCTCGCTCGACTCGGTCGTCAGCACGAGGATCGGCGTATTCGCATACGCACGATGTCCGCGCAATTTCCCGATCAGTTCCAGGCCGCTCATTGCCGGCATGTTCTGGTCGGTGATCACGAGGTCAAACTGTTCGGCGAGCGCCGCTTCGTAGGCTTCCGCGCCATCCATGGCCAGCACCACGCGATACCCCGCCGCGACAAACGTCGCCGAAAGGATTTGCCGCATGGCAGCCGAGTCGTCGACAGCCAGAATGTTCTTGATCATGATGTGTGCCGCCCTCTGTCCGATGTTCTAGTCGTGCTCTCGTGCTCTTGTACTTTCACTTTCGCGAGCGTGTCTGGTGTTGCCGGCGTCACGGCGCCGCCGGTTTGGCTGGCAGTCCAGGCGCGAGCGAGCCAAGGTTGGGCTTGAGCTCGTCCGGGCTGCCCGCGTTGCTGGTAATCGTGGTTGCCGGCATGCTTTCGCGCGTCATGGACTCTTCCGACTTGTGGTTCAACACGAGAATGCTGATGCGCCGGTTCTCGGGATCGAAAGCATCCTGCTTGTTCAGGTTTTGCGTCGATGCCAGTCCAAGCACGCGCAGCACCTTCGATTCATCCATGCCGCCCGAGATCAGCTCGCGCCGTGACGCATTCGCGCGATCCGCCGACAACTCCCAGTTGCTGTAGCCCTTTTCGCCGCCCGCGTATCGCGTGGCGTCAGTGTGGCCCTGCACCACGATCCGGTTCGGCACGTCATTCAGCGCCTTGCCGATCTCGCGCAGGATGTCGCGCATGTAGGGCTCCACGTTGTTGCTGGCGAGCGCGAACATCGGGCGCTTTTGGGTATCGACGATCTCAATGCGCAGACCCTGCTGCGTCGAATCAATCCGGATCTGCTGCCTGAACTGGCGCAACACCGGGTTCGCTTCGATCGCGGACATGAGCTTGATCTGCAAGTCGCGCAGGCGGGCCTGATCGCGCCGTTCGAGTTCGCCTTGCGCGGCTCTCAACGTCTGCTCATCGAGCCGGTCCACGCGCCGCGTGCCGTCGCTCATACGGGTGGTGCCCGGCTCGGGGCTGGAAATATCGCGCCCGCCGCCGTCGATAATGCTGGAGTCCATGCCGCTCTTCTGCCCGCCCATGATCGCGTTCTTGAGCGGCATGTTGAAATACTCGGCAATCCCCTGGCGCTGCACTGGCGACACCGCGCTCAGCAGCCACATCAACAGGAAAAACGCCATCATTGCCGTCATGAAGTCGGCGTACGCCAGCTTCCACGCGCCGCCGTGATGCGCCTTCTTGCTCGATATGACGCGCTTGATGAAAATCGGACGATCTTTATTGGTCGACATGGCGGGCTCGGGTGCTCGGTCGTGAAAGGCGGTTACTTCGCTTTCACGCGGCGCACGTGTTCTTCCAGTTCGGAGAACGACGGACGCTCAGTGGAGAAGAGCACTTTGCGGCCGAATTCCACCGCGATAGCCGGTGCGTAGCCGTTCAGGCTTGCCAGGATCGTCACCTTGATGCACTGGAACATCTTCGTCGACTCCGCCACGCGCTGTTCCGCGACGCTCGCGAGCGGGCCGATCAACCCATAGGACAACAAGATGCCGAGGAACGTCCCGACCAGCGCCTGCGCGATCATTTCGCCGAGGATGGCCGGCGGCTGATCGGCGGACGCCATGGTGTGAACCACGCCCATCACGGCAGCGACAATGCCGAACGCCGGCATCGCGTCGCCTACCTTGTGCAGCGCCTGCGCCGGGCCTTCGCCTTCTGCGTGATGCGTCTCGATTTCCTCATCCATGAGGCTTTCGATCTCAAACGCGTTCATGTTGCCGCCAACCATCAGGCGCAAATAATCAGTCAGGAATTCGACGATATGCCGATCCGCCAGGATCTTCGGGTACTGGCCGAAGATCGGGCTTTTAGCCGGATCGTCGATGTCGGACTCCAGCGTCAGCGTGCCTTCCTTGCGTGCTTTTGCGAGCAGGACGTAGAGCAGCGCCATCAGCTCCATGTACACGTCCTTGTTGTACTTCGAGCCTTTGAAGAGCGTCGGGATCACGCGCAGCGTCGACTTGATCGTCTTCATGCCGTTGCCGAGGATAAACGCGCCCACACCGGCGCCCGCGATCATCAGGATTTCAACGGGCTGGACCAACGCGCCAAGGTGGCCGCCTTCCAGCGCATAACCGCCGAAGACGGACAACAGCGTCACTAGTGTTCCGATGAAAATCAGCACAGTCGAACCCTCATGGTTGCATCGGCGAAACCGCCGTTAAGTGGTTTACGGCAAGTGGCTGGAAAACTTTGAAGGGAGATAGCGGAGGGGGATGGCAGATCGGGCGCCTGGCAGCGTCTTGATTGGCGGCGCATTCAAGCCTCCGAGGCGATTGACCGACCGTCCGGCCCGGTCGCGTCGCCAGGCTTTTGAGCCGAGTCAGCAAAAAGTCGGGCAAAAGTGCCGATTTTAAGCTTACAGATCGGCAATTAATTGTAAGCAAGCATTTGCCCGTCACGATTGGACGAGCCGTTTTCCAAGCGAGTTGGCTGACCATGCGGCTAACGTCTGACTGACGGCAGCCTCTGCCAAATCTTTACGCGATACGCATTTGTTTCCACAACCGAGGTCCGCGCAGGAGCATACGGAGTATGGCCAGCCTGCCTGGGCGGTGGCACACGCCTTGCTGTATCTTGCGTCCTGGGCAATGCATCTTGCACCGCGCAATTTGATGACGGACGCGCAATCGCTTGCCGTATCAGGGCTTCGGCCACTATCCAACTTTCGTAACGGCCGGTGTTTCGCCCTGTAACAAGGTTAAGCGTTTGAAAAATGACTCGTTGATGCACGGAGTCATCTCGATAATGGGTCGTAAGGGATAACCCGATTCATCCGGGTCCTATTTTTCCGGGGGCGGCAGCATTGACGCTGGCCCGTCCGCAAGGCTTCACCGGTTTTCACTCGTTAGCGTTTGATTTTCGACTGGACGCCGCGCATCGAAGCCCTCACGAACAGGAGAGTCACGTTATGCGTATCGCACAAATTGCACCGTTGCACGAAGCAGTCCCCCCGAAGTTCTACGGCGGCACCGAGCGCGTTGTCTCGTACCTAACGGACGCGCTGGTTGATCTCGGCCACGACGTGACCCTGTTCGCGAGCGGCGACTCGCAGACCAAGGCGAAGCTCGAAGCCGCGTGGCCGCGTGCACTTCGCCTCGATCCGTCTATCCGCGACTGGAATGCGCCGCACGCGCTGCTGCTAGAGAACGTACGCCGTCGGGCCCATGAGTTCGACGTGCTTCACTTCCACCTCGACTACATGCCGTTCTCGGTGTTCTCGCAAATGGACACGCCGTTTCTGACGACGCTTCACGGCCGTCTGGATCTGCCCGAATTGCAGCCTGTATTCAGCGCATTTCCTGATGCATCGGTTGTATCGATCTCCGATTCCCAGCGCGTCCCGCTGCCGCAGGCTGGCTGGCTCAACACGATTTATCACGGGCTGCCGGAAAATCTGCTGACGCCGCAAACCCACAAGAAGCCCGAATATCTCGCGTTCCTGGGTCGTATCTGCCCGGAAAAGCGCGCCGATCTCGCCATCAAGATCGCGGCTCAAAGCGGTCTTCCGTTGAAGATTGCCGCCAAGGTGGACAAGGTCGACCAGGAGTATTTCAAGACCGTGATCGAACCGCTGCTTGCTGAGTCGAAGGCGAGCGTCGAGTTTGTTGGCGAGATCAACGAGCAGCAAAAGCCGGAGTTTTTGTCGGGTGCGAAGGCACTGCTGTTCCCGATCGACTGGTCGGAGCCTTTCGGCCTGGTGATGATCGAAGCAATGGCGTGCGGTACGCCGGTGATCGCGTTCAATCGCGGGTCGGTGCCGGAAGTGATCGACCACGGCGTGACGGGCTTCATTTGCGAGGATGTGCAGGGCGCAGTCGGCGCGCTCCAGCGCCTGGATGAACTCTCGCGCACCGAGATTCGTGCGCAGTTCGAACGTCGCTTTAGTGCGAAGACCATGGCGCTGAACTACGTCGAAAGCTATACCGCCTTGTTGCAAGCCGCCAAGCGGCCGATTTTGCGCCGAGTGGCGATCGGCTAACTTTTTTAGTCGCTTGGAGACCGGACGCCGTTCGGGAGTAGTAGGAATCGCGGCGTCGACTTGATTGGAAACGATAATTGCAGCGCATCGTTATCCAACGCGTTATAGCAGAGCACAAAAAATCCGCCTCTTGGGCGGATTTTTTGTTGCCGTTGTTGTTTTCGTTCATGCCAGGATTTTGTGTTTAATTTCGTCTGAATTTTTCGATGCACTCGCCGGATATTTTTAAGCGTTTACTTTAGTAATCAGGAAGCGCTCACGGTTTTTTCCCGCAATCCATTTCGGCGGCTTCCCGCGGCCGCTCCAGGTATTACCCGACTTAGGGTCCTGATAGATGGGCGGGAGTGGCTCCTTCTTTGGCGGCCGTCCCCGCCGGACAACCGACAGACCCAGGTCCTGCGCTGTAAGCCCATATTCCACAATCTTGCGTCTGATATCTGCCAGTACTGCTTCCAGTTCTGCGCGGCGTGCCTCCTCCGCCTGTTCCTGAAGCTTGGCGATCTGCGCCTTGAGCTCGGTGTATTGCGACATTTCCCAATCCTTTCTAATAGCCCGCGATTATAGAGAAGCGTAGCGGCATCGATTAAAAGATGCAACGTTTGAACACGCAATTGCAAAAAGCCTTAATGAAAATGAGAAGAATCTTGAAACTATAGGGCATTCCTAATAAGAGCTCACATAGTTCCTCCTGCTTTAACAATTGTTGACAACTAGTTCCGGGACTAGGATTACACTGCTTACCCGCCGCCGTGGTCCGAGCAAATACTCTCGATCACAAGCGTCGGAATTGTTTCGGTTTTTAATATATTTTTAGGATTACGAATCATGCGATTAGGACAGCGCCTCGGCGCAGAAATGTTTGGTACGTTTTGGCTCGTGCTGGGCGGCTGCGGCAGCGCAGTTCTCGCCGCGGGTTACCCTCAACTTGGTATCGGGTTCGCGGGCGTAGCGCTTGCGTTCGGCCTGACCGTTCTGACCATGGCCTACGCCATCGGCCACATTTCGGGTTGCCACTTGAATCCGGCCGTAAGCGTCGGATTGACTGTGGCAGGACGCTTCCCGGTCCGCGACCTGGCTCCGTACATTGCGGCCCAAGTGGTGGGGGGCGTGATCGGCGCGTACGTGTTGTCGGTGATCGCCAGCGGTGCGCCGGGCTTCGACCTGGTTGCCAGCGGCTTTGCCACTAACGGTTACGGCGATCATTCGCCGGGTCATTACACAATGATCGCAGCGCTCGTATGTGAAGTCGTGATGACGTTCTTCTTCCTGTTCGTCATTTTGGGCGCCACCGACAGCCGCGCGCCAGCCGGCTTTGCGCCAATCGCCATTGGCCTTTGCCTGACGCTGATCCACCTGATCTCGATTCCCGTCACGAATACGTCGGTGAACCCGGCGCGTTCCACAGGTCCGGCATTGTTTGTGGGCGGCGCGGCGATGGAGCAGTTGTGGCTGTTCTGGGTGGCTCCTATCATTGGCGCCATCATTGCAGGCGTGGTTTATCCGTTGCTGACGAGTGCTAAAAATCGGGCGCTTGCTTCAGCGTGAATTAAAAGCGGTGAAAGGCGGTAGAAAAACGGGCGCTCGGCGCCCGTTTTTTATTGTGCAATTCGTTTTTATCACGTTCATACAGCCGCTCAATATGAATAATCCGCGACAGATGTAATAGCCGCTTACAGCCCCCGAGTGTATTTAAACGTCAATTTACCAATGCGACACAGGGGATAGGCGCGACAAACAATAGCTGACGCGGCTTCGGCAGGGATTTACTTGGCTGACAAATCCCGGGCTCGAACTTTCGCGATACTTTCATCTGCTAACAACTCGTCGATACTCGTAAAACGGCTAATGCGTAGATTGGATTCATGCGATGCACGTCACCGTCGTCGCCCTAAAAGGAGAACACCATGAAACGCATCGTCACTCATTTGCTGGTTGCCGCCGGTCTCGCGATAGGTGCTGTCGGCGCCGCGCAGGCTCACACGGATCTCTCAATTGGACTGTCGTTAGGCGCGCCCGGGTACGTGCAATCCGCACCGGTATACGTCCAGCCCGCGCCGTACTATCGCGCTCCGCCGCCTGCCTGGGGTCATCGTGATGACCTCTGGCGTGGACGGGACCGCGGATATGAGAACCGCACCGGCTGGAATCACGGCGGCTACGGTCATGATGGCTGGAACCGTCGCGGATAAGTCACGCGTGGTTAGCGGTTTGCTAAGGTCGTGTTGAGCGGAGGGAGCGACTGATCGAGTCGCTCCTTTTTTGTTACGGGTCGGCGCTACGCGCTTTAATGCTTTAAGTCTCCGGCGGATTTGCTCCCAGGCCTCTAGCCTTCGCCGCTTTCTCCGTCAGCGCTTAATCAGCACGCGTCGGCGCGGCGAGTTCATCCGCCATGCCAAACAACGCACGCAATTGATGCGCGACGCCGGCCTCGAAGTTGTTGCCAGTCCGCGGGACATTCGGCAGGCGTTTCATCAGCGCCGGATTTGCGTTGTTCATCATGAACGGCCGGCCTGCGGTCTCGAGCAGATCGATGTCGTTCATGTTGTCGCCAAAAGCGACACAATGCGCAGTGTCGATATCCAACCGCTCCAGCACAAACTGCAACGCCCGTCCCTTCGAGACGTCAGACGTCATCACTTCAAGACAATCCGGCATGGAATAGGTGACGTAGACGGAATCGCCGAATTCGCGCTCGAGATTCGCCGCGGTCACTTTGAGATCGTCGGGCTCACCGATATACAGCACCTTCGCAATGTTCTCGCCGTCGTGCTCACGTAGATCCATCACGTCGTAGTCAAAGCCCGAATCCTGATGGAACGCCAGCAATTCCGGCGCGTGACGGTCGATCAGCCACGCGTCGTCCGCAAAGAGATTCACGATCACGCGCTCGCCTCCCGCCAAATCAGGCTGGGCAAGACGGCGCACCACCGCCGGCGCGAGGTCGCGAGCGTAGATACGCTCGTTGTCCGGAGCGTGAATACGCGCGCCATTCGATGTAATCAGATAAGCGTCAATGCCAAGCACTTTTCGGATTCCAACCACGTCGCGATAATGCCGCCCCGTCGCGATGATGAAACGCACACCGCGCGCTTCCAGTTCACGGACCGTTTCGACGGTGAACGGGTCGACCTGATGGTCGCTGTTGAGCAAAGTGCCGTCGAGATCGGTAGCGATAATGGAATACATGGGAAGCACTTTCCTTTAAGCCGTTAGGAACCTCGCATTTTAGCCCTCATGAGCCGATCTTCGGCTCGCGGCTTGGCGGGCCAGTTGCAGAGCGCCTGCAGCGGAGTCCGCGAGCGGCAGACGCAAGCGGCTACGCAGTTCGTCCGGAACAAACGGAGTCAGTGGCACGGCCAGCCCGCCACACAACGCGACCGGCAGCAACTGACCCGGGTCCAGCGCCGACACCATTTTCGCGATCTCAAGCCCCGCCTCCTCAAGAAGGCGCGCCGCGAACAGATGGTTTCTATGTTCGAAAACCGTTGGCGCCAGAGTTGCATAGGCCGTTTGATTCGCCGCGCTCAGCCATACGACGAGGCTGTCCCGATCAGTTACGTCCGTACCCGCGAGCAACGCCGCGGACCACTTGTCGGCGGGTGCCCGACCGTCCAGCACTTGCTGCAAATGCACGACCGCCCGCATGCCCAACCAGGCCCCGCTTGCCTCATCACCGCTCGGAAAACCGTAGCCACCCGCGATCGCCAGCCGCCCGCCCGCATCCAGCGATGCCGCTATGCTGCCTGTTCCAAGCGCCACGATCACACCCGGCGCGCCGCCATGGGCGCCGAGCAATGTGGTCAAGGCGTCGCTTTCGACGGCAAGCGCGCATCCGGCCGGCGCGGCTGCGTGGAACTGCGCCAGCCAGCCCGCGTGATTCACGCCAGCGAGGCCACAACCAAGCGCACAGGTGCTCCACTCGAACGGCAGGCCAGTTGCTTCGAACGCGCGCAAACACGCCGTTTCGATAGCCTCCCACGCGCGCTCGACGCCGAGCGCCAAGCCTGACGGTGCGCCCGTCGCGCGTGCCAGTTCGATGCCGTCCGTGTTCGCCAGAACGACGCGCGTGCCGCTGCCACCGCCGTCGACGCCGATCAGGTACTTGTGTGTGTAGGTTGAAGTAGTCATGTGCGCAAGCTTAGCGGGACGACCGGCTCGCCGCCACTCAGCCAAACGGGCTACGCGTCCTGACCTGCCGAGGCGCATCGGGCAAGCTTCTACCTTGGTTCAGCTGCCATCGAGACCGGACGATACGACGGTTCGTTATACCTATGCGTCCGGGACGCCGTGCTGTACCGGTCTCGCCGCTGGGGAAACCGTATATGGGCCGCGACTCGCCAGAGAAACAGGCCGATCGGCTGACTGTTCTCCCCCTGTCCTTCCGCCTATGCTGGTCGTACGCCAACCATGCACTCCCTGAATCCGACATGACAAATCCTAAGAAAAGCAGCGCCGACGACAACACCGAACCGCACCGTTGCGGCTGGGCAACCACCGAATCACTCGCCCGCTATCACGACGAGGAATGGGGCGTTGCGTCCCATGACGATCGCCATCTGTTCGAAATGCTTGTACTGGAAGGCGCACAGGCAGGCCTTTCATGGTCGACGATTCTGAACAAGCGCGAGGGTTACCGGGATCTGTTCCACAACTTCGACATCGACCGGGTGGCCGCCTTCAGTGAAGACGACGCAGCCCGGTTGCTGCTTGACGCCCGCATCATCCGTAATCGCGCGAAGATCTCGGCGGCTGTTGCTAACGCCCGCGCCGTGCAGCGCATCCAGGCGGAACACGGTTCGCTTGCGGATTTCGTGTGGTCGTTCGTTGGCAATAAGCCTATCGACACCCCTCGCGCGACCTATGCACACGCCCCCGCCTCGACCGAAGTCTCTGACGCCATGAGCCGCGCTCTCAAGAAATACGGCTGCAAGTTTGTCGGAACGACCATCTGCTACGCGTTCATGCAGGCAACAGGCATGGTCAACGACCACGAGGCCGCGTGTTGCTGCCGGTTCCGCGACAGCGCATCCCACCCGAAGCGCGCAACGGCCAAACGCCGAACAAATTAGGCAATTTACTCCACCGATTTCCGATACGCGCATTGCGTTTTTCGCAACATTTTTCGCGGTTTACGCACCCGTCAGGGAAAATCCTAACAATCACCCCGCCCGCGGGGTGAATCACGCTCTGAAGCCTTTACTACAAAGCCTTGAGGGCAATCCTGGCCTGTGCAGGAAGTCAGACATCATGTCAAAATTGCGGCCAACCGCACACAGCGCCTCTTTTTTACCGGGAAGAACCGCTATAAATACGGTGTAGGCGGCTTTTCCGGTGAGCCGGTTGACCCTTGAAACGACTGCCGCTTCTTGCTGCTTCACCAGCGTATCCAGACCTTGCGACGATCGTAGCAAGGCAAGCAAGACGGTGAATGTTGCTGTTTTTATGTGGTCGACCGCGCTATGGCGACTGATTCCGCGTCCGATACTGATATCGCTGTTAGATGAACACCCACGAAGCACCGCAGTTGTCGGTGCAGGGGAGAACCAGAATGAAAAACCTCAACTTTTTAACGCACCAGGAAATCTTCGACCGTGCCGTGCTTCATCTCTTTGGCCAAGGCCAGGCAGCGTTGTTGCCCCACGGCGGCGGTGCATATCGCGGCTATTGCGGCGGTTGTCCTGTCGGCAGCTTCATCAAGGCGCGCGATTACATGACCGCCATGGAAGGCGTGCCTATTCGCTACGTCAGCAAAGGGCCGGAAATCGTGCCGGCATACATGGACGTCGGTGTGGCCGCACTGAAGCGCGCGCTCTTGCGATCGAACATCAACGTCTACGATCCCACGACCGTCGAACTGCTCAGTTGCCTGCAAAACGTGCACGACGTGTTCGGCAAATGGGAGTGGCGTGAACGCTTTGCGTCCATTGCACGGCAGTTCAACTTGTCTGCGAATCGACTTAAGTCGGCAGCCTGAGAGCGGGTTTGGACAGGGTTTCGGGACTCCACCGAGCGGTCACGATTCTGAACCGGTTCTGAATCAATCCCCCTCGCACTGACCCACGAATAGACCGTATCCGCGCCGGTGAAGCACAAACAAATAAGCGCGCAAGCGAGCAACGCAATAGTCAAAGTAACGAGCGATGCCATGTTAACAGCGAGAGACATCTACGAACGCGTGAGCAACCATCTGCTGACGCAACGGGCTGTATCAGAAGATGAAAACGGATCATGCCGGCTGCGCAGCGGCAATGGGCGCAAGTGCGCTATCGGGTCGCTGATCGCCGACGAGCTGTATCGGCCGGAGATTGAAGGCGTCGGGATCTCGTACTACCGCCACGCGAAGGACGGCTCGTTGTTGCGCGTGCTGTACGCGTCGGAAGTCAATGCCTACGATCCGGACATTGTCGAATTGTTGATCGAACTGGAAGAAGTCCACGACGATTTCAGTGTGGACGAATGGCCCCAGCTTCTAGCGCGCGTGGGCGAACGGCACGCATTTGTCTAGGCCGCAAGCCGCGGTCGCCCGCCCCGCCAACTCGCGCCGAATCATCTGAACCGCGAGTCGATGTAACAGGGTTTGGAACAAGCAAATCCGATTATCGAATCAAACTATAAAAAGCAAAACGGCGATGCAACCCTTGCGGGCGGCATCGCCGTTTTGCATGGTGCAACCTAAACAATCAGGCTGCACCTGCCAAGATTTAATGAAGCTTCTTGGGCAACATCTGGCTGCGCAGACGCTTGCGCAGACGGCTGACTGCTGCCGCCTTCTTGCGCTTGCGTGCCGTCGTCGGCTTTTCATACGACTGACGTTCGCGAAGCTCGGCGATCAGGCCGTTCTTTTCGATGGTCCGGCGAAAGCGACGGATCGCGACGTCGAACGGCTCGTTTTCTTTCAAAACAATAGTGGTCATGGAAGTCCTAAATCGCTGATACGTTTTTCTGACTGCGCGGCGAAGCGTACTGCACAAGGCAACGCCGCGCGCCGGCACTCCGATCGTCCACCCAAACAACAGCGGACACGAGCAAAGCGGCCACGGAGGCCGGAAAAGAGAGAGGTGGGATTTCACCGCCGATCACGGCATGCGCAGTCTGTCGAAAAACGGAACAGCGCACTTCGGGCCGCCCGGCGTCGCTTATAAATAGCTGCGCCATCGGGCAAAAATCTCGATTCGGGCGAGATGTTATCAGATCGTCGCCCCGTCGCCAACCCCGACACACCTATTTGCAGAGGTCTGCAGCGAGGCAACCCCATGAAGATGCGTGCTTTTTCCCGATTTTCAGTCCGGATTGCTCGCTTCGTCGAGGAGCGCGATGTCCTCAGGCGCCAAGCTGATCCGGGTTGCGTGTGCCAAGGTTTCGAGTTGCTTGACCGATGTCGCGCTCGCGATCGGCGCCGTGACGCCAGGCCGCGCGATCAGCCATGCTAGCGCGATTGCCGCCGGCTCGGTGTCGTGACGTTCCGACACTTTAATGAGTGCCTTAACAATTCTCAAGCCCCGGTCGTTTAGGTAACCCGACACCTTTGCGCCGCGGGCACTATTCTCGGTATCGGCTTTGGATCGGTATTTTCCGCTCAGGAAACCGCTAGCCAGGCTGTAATACGTCACAACCGATACCTTGTGCGCCTTGATAACCGGTTCCAGATCGTTCTCATAACCGGCGCGATCGTAAAGGTTGTATTCCGGCTGAAGCACCTGATAACCCGCAATCCCCTCCTTCGCCGATATCTTCAGCGCCTCTTCCAGCCTTTCACCGGTGTAATTCGACGCACCGATCACGCGCACTTTTCCCGCCGTAATCAGCTTTTGATAAGCGCCAAGCGTGTCGATAAGGGGCGTTTTATCGTCGTCTCGATGAGAAAAGTAGACGTCGATGTAATCCGTCTTCAGGCGTTTCAGCGAGTCGTTGACTGCCGCCTCGATATTCGCCGCCGACAGCCCCGTCCGCGTGCTCAGCATGCCGACCTTGGTTGCCAGCACGATCTTGTCGCGCTTGCCGCTTTCCTTGAGCCACTTGCCGATGATCGTCTCCGACTCGCCGCCTTGGTGGCCGTCGACCCAAGCGGAATAAACGTCGGCGGTATCGATGAAATTAAGTCCGTGGTCAACGAAGGCGTCCAGGATGGAGAACGATGTGCGTTCGTCGGCTGTCCAGCCGAATACATTTCCGCCGAAAACGAGCGGCGCGACTTTGAGGTCTGACGTACCAATAGTGCGGTGCTGCATGGTTGCTCCCGGGCTGTGATGGGCGAAGACGAAAAAGGATGGAAAAAGAATACCCGCGAATCCGCTTGCTCGCAGGCGGCGCCTCGACAACTCCCGGCGACTATTCTCCCTACGAATTCTTACCTAAGTCCTCAAGTTTTTTTTTCATGGGCCGCTAACCCATGTAGGCGGCCGGCTACCACGCTCGGGAACCGCCAAGCAACAGGACCGCGCAGTAGCCATAACAGCCCTTTAAGTTCTTTCAGGAGAAATCCAAATGCTCGGCATTAATAGCAATCTCAACTCGCTGGTCGCTCAGCAAAACTTGAACACCTCGCAAAGCGCTCTTTCGCAAGCTATCACGCGTCTGTCGTCGGGTAAGCGCATCAACAGCGCGGCTGACGATGCAGCAGGTCTGGCGATCTCGAACCGTATGCAAACGCAGATCAACGGCCTGAACCAAGGCGTGTCGAACGCGAACGACGGTGTGTCGATGATCCAGACGGCGTCGAGCGGCCTGGCGCAGATCACCTCGAGCCTGCAAACCATTCGTACGCTGGCTGTTCAGGCGTCGAGCGGCTCGCTGTCAGCGAGCGACCAGGCAGCACTGCAACAAGAAGTTGCGCAGCAAATCGCTGAAGTGAACCGCGTGGCGTCGCAAACGACGTACAACGGCAAGAACGTGCTGGACGGCTCGGCTGGTAACGTGAGCTTCCAGGTCGGCGCGAACGTTGGCCAGACGATCAGCTTGAACCTTACCAACAGCTTGTCGGCGTCGGCGCTCGGAACGGGCAAAGTGCAAGCGGGTGCGACGCTCGGCACGATCGCCGTGTCGCTCGACTCGACCGGTGCTGCATGGAACGCCTCGTCAAGCACGGGTTCGGAAACAACCGCAATCAACGTCCTCTCGGACGGCAAGGGCGGCTTTACCTATACCGACCAAAACAACCAGACCCTCTCCAACACGGTCACCAGCAAAGTGCTGGACACCACGGGAGGCGTGCTTAGCGCGGTGGGGACTAGTGACCTCGATCCGACAAAGGCGCTCGCGGCAATTTCCGCCGCCAACGCGACGCCTCCTAAGGCGGCCGGTGTTGTTCTTGGCACGGTCGGTGGCATCAGCATCAGCGGGACCGATGGTTCGGACGTTCCCGCAGGCACGTCGGGTGCCATTACGTCGCTGACCTTCAAGTCGGATGGTAGTGGCAACTTGAACGCCTTTGATCAAAACGGTAACCAAATCTCGTCCACTGTTTCCGCGGCTCTCTTCACTACCGCTGCTAACGGTCAAGGCGGCACACCCACGGCCGGCGCAACTCTCGCCTTCAATACGGCTCCTGTCAGCAACTTCGGCGCGATCAACGCCAACAACAACCCGCCGGCGGTTTCAGACATCGACGTCAGCACGGCAACGGGCGCGAACGCTGCGATGGAATCGATCGATAACGCACTCGCCACGGTGAACAACATCCAGGCAACCCTGGGTGCGGCTCAAAACCGTTTCACGTCGCTTTCGTCGGCCCAGCAAGCACAGTCGACCGACCTGGCAGGCGCCCAGTCGCAAATCACGGACGCCGACTTCGCGCAAGAAACGGCTAACCTGAGCAAGGCGCAAGTGCTGCAACAAGCAGGTATCTCGGTGCTGGCACAAGCTAATTCGTTGCCGCAGCAAGTTCTGAAGCTTCTCCAGTAATAGCCTCAAGCAGTAATGGCAGACGCATCGAAAGACGCGTCTGCCAAATCCGTTTTCCGGGGAGGCATGCCTCCCCTACACGTTTTACAAACGTTTATCATTCAGGCTCGAAAGCAAAACCGACGTACGGAGCATCTCAATGTCGACGATTCCCAGCGCTTCCAGCACCGCCGCGGCCTCAGCAGCTGCCACTTTAGCCGCCACCCAGGCAGCCGAAGCGTCCGCCGCACAATCCATCATCAGCGGTTCCACGGGCAATTCGTCGCTGGATGTCTCGTCGCTCGTCACGAGCCTCGTCAATGCGAAGGTGGCAGGTCAGACCGCTACGCTTTCCGCACAACAGACGAACGACAACACCCAACTTTCGGCTATCGGCGCATTGCAAGCGGCACTGTCCGCGTTGCAGGCCGGTATCGCCTCGCTATCGAACGGCACCGCGCTCGGCCAGTTCACCGCGACCGCGGACGGTACCGGACTGACAGCAACCACCGACAGCACCGCGTCCGCGGGTTCTTATTCCGTCGCGGTCACGCAAATTGCCAGCGCCCAGACGCTTTCGTCGGCGGCGTTCGGCTCGACCGCGGCACTCGGCACCGGCACGATGAGCGTCTCCATCGGCGGCAAGTCGATGAACCTCGCCATCACGTCGGCGAACAACACGGTGAGCGGCATTGCCAGCGCGATCAACTCATCGGCAAGCAACCCCGGCGTCACGGCCACGGTGGTCACCGGCACGGACGGCGCGCATCTGGTCCTGCGCTCCACGGCCACGGGCGCGTCGAACACGATCAATGTTTCGGTGAGCAACGTGTCGGGCGATGCAGGCCTGTCCAGCCTCGGCGTTACGTCCACTGTCGGCGCCAATGGCGCCGCATCGACCTTTACGTCAGCGGTGGGCACGAGCGCGTGGTCACAGACCGTGCCCGCACAAGACGCCGAGTTCAAGATCGACGGGACAGCCGCGACAAGTTCCAGCAACACGGTGACCACTGCACTCCAGGGCGTCACGCTGAACCTGACCGCTGCTGCAATCGGCACACCGCCCGGCACGCCACAGAATCTGGTCGTGGCACAGAACACTACGTCTGCCTCCACCGCGATCAACAGCTTCGTCAGCCTCTATAACACCTTGGTCACCACGTACGGCCAGGTGGGCAACGACAATTCGCAGGCAGCGAGTACCCAAGGCGGCATCTTGTCGTCCAACCCGATGCTTGCCACTATCCAGAACACGCTGGCGGCTATTGTCGGCAGTGGTGTAAAGAACGGCGGCTCAACAATCTCGCTGGGTGCGCTTGGCATCTCGCTGCAGGGACAAGCCACCGCGACGCAGCCGGCCGGCTCACTGGTGGTCGATCCCACGAAGCTCGCCGCTGCGCTCCAGAGCAACCCGTCGGGGGTTGCAAATCTATTCAATTCGAAGACCGGCATCGCAGCGCAGATGACGAGCAGCCTGAACTCGTTCCTGAGCCCAGGCGGCTTGATTGCGAACAGCCAGAGTGCGGTGAATACCGACCTCAAGAGCATCACGTCGCAACAAGCCACGCTGGCCACCTACACGGCACAGCTGACGAGCCAGTATCAAGCGCAGTTCACGGCACTCAATACGTTGATGGCCACGATGAACAACAACTCACAGTACCTGACGCAATTGTTCGGCGGCGCCAACAGCGCGGGTGCACTCGCAACTGGAGCGAGCAGCTAAGCTGCTAAGGTCCGCTAAGGATAACCGACATGGAACAGAACAGCTTGATCGACCGCCTGCTGGCGTTGACGCTCGCGATCCAGCACGCAGCGGCGATGGCGGACTGGCAGGAAGCCGCGCGCCTGACTGAAGAGCGGACCCCGCTTTTCATGGAATTGACGCCGGCGCAGGACGCCGCGGCAATGGAAGTGATCAACCGGATCCAGGCAATCGATGCCGCCATTGCCGTCGATGCAAAGACAACGCAATCGGAATTGCAGATTGAGTACAGTTCCGCGATGAAGAGGGTTCAGGCGGCCGGCAAGTACCATCAGGCCGCGAAGTTCTGACCGGGAGAGCATCACCGAGGCGGGGTTACTCCGTCTCACCGGCTCGGCAAAGACAACAACAAAAACCACGCGCTTCGCGCTTTGGCTGTTTTCAACACCCCGGCGCACTGCGTGCTTCCGGGGTGTTTTCTTATGGGCTAACGCCCGAGCGTCAGCCCCAGATACAGCGCATAAAGCCCGCCATTCACGAGCAGCGCCCACAGCACGATCCCGCCCTTCTTCGCGTTGAAGCGCAGCCACGCGGCCGCCGCGAGCGTGATGAAAACACCCGTCATCACTTCCACACGCGGCTCCCACGGTGTCAGCATGATGCCGATACCCGGCAGCAGCGTGCCCTGGAACACCATCGCTCCGGTGATGTTGCCGAACGCCAGCGTATCCTTGCCGCGCCGCGCCCAGATAATGCTGTTGACCTTCTCGGGCAGCTCGGTAGCGATCGGGATGATGATCAGCGACAGCAGCAGCGCGGATATCCCCAGCACTTGCGACACCCCTTCCACGCCGGCGATAAACCCCTTCGCACCGCCAACCAACAGCACCACGCCCAGTATCATCTGCAACACGATGGTCGCAAGCGAGGTCGGCAAGCCGACGCGCGAGATCAGCAGCCGTTCGGGAGCTTCCGTGCCATGGCCTTTCTCGACGAGACTCGCGGATGCGCGGAACGTCGACACCACATAGGCGACATACACGCCGACCAGTCCCACGGCGAACAGCGCGCGCACTTGCCACGCTTGATGCGGCACGAACATGGCGCCCGCCGCGATCAGGAACGCACACAGGAAGAAGTTGAGATCGCGGGTGAAGCCGCTATGTTCAGGCGCGACGACCCCCTTGAGCCCGCGCGTCTTGAGCACGGCGATAGCCATCAGGCAGGTCGACAACGTCGCTAGCATCAACGGTGCGCCGAGGATCGCGCCGACGCCGATTTCCTCGTTCACCGCGCGACTGGCGGTGCCGCCCATCAATGCGATGATCGGCACCGTGGTTTCCGGGAGCGCCGTGCCGATAGCCGCGAACAGCGATCCGGTCACCCCTTCGGAGATGCCGAGTTTTTCGCCGAGATGTTCGAGCGCGTTGGTGAAGAGTTCCGATGCCGCGAGGATCACCACGAGCATCAGCGCAAGTTGCAGGAAAAGCATCGTCATGCGGCACCTCGCGATGAAGCCGGCGAGCAGGCGACGCAATGAGAAGGGCAGAACAACGGCAGAGAAACCGGCGAACGCGAGAGATGACCTGGGGCAGGCCTGAGGTGTTTTTGTTTTGGAGACACGATAATTTCACGGTCGGACGTCAGCAAACCAGGATGCAATCCCGCGCCGTCCGACCGTGAACGACAAGATGCACCCATGGTCTCGCCAAACCTGACCGGTCGAACGCGCCACGGCTAGCAAGCCGAGTATGTTGACGCGTCCTCCTCCCATTGCGGAAGGAAGGCTACTCCCCAAAGACGGCCACGAGTTTAGCGTGCGTCCCCGGATTAGGCAACCGGCCTCGGGAATGTTCAAAAAACGGTCACCAATCCCGTCATTAACCCCATATGGATATCCCGAATCGGTCGTTGTAGCGGAAATAACGGTTCAGTAAGCTACGGCCGCAGAGGCTTTTTGGGTGCTCTTTCGTTGCGCTGACGCATCGACGAAGCTCACCGTACAATAAGTTGCAACTACCGTAATAAGAAACGTCTGACTGACTAACACCGACGACTACGTCCGTAACGGGAGATCCCATGCGCTTCAGAATGCTCGCAACCGCTGTATTGGCCATCGTGCCGGTGCTCGCGATCGCGAAACCGCTCACTGTGTGCACCGAGTCGAGTCCGGATGGCTTCGACGTCGTGCAATTCAATTCGCTGGTGACGACCAACGCATCGGCGGATGTGATCTTCAACACGCTCGTCTCCTACGATGAAGTCGCGAAAAAGGTCACGCCCGCGCTCGCCGAAAAGTGGGACGTGAGCGCCGACGGCCTGATCTACACGTTTCACCTGCGACCGAACGTGGCGTTCCAGACGACGGACTACTTCACGCCATCGAGGAAACTGAATGCCGATGACGTCGTGTTCTCGTTTGACCGCATGCTCTCCGACAGCAACCCGTGGCACAAAGTAGCCGGTGCGAGCGGTTTTCCGCACGCGCAGTCGATGGGTCTCGTCAAGCTGATCAAGTCCGTTTCCAAGGTCGATGACAACACCGTCAAGTTCGAGCTCAACACGCCGAACGCGACCTTCGTGCCAATCCTCACCATGGGTTTTGCATCGATTTATTCGGCCGAATACGCCGACAAGCTGCTCAAGGCCGGCCACGAAACCGACCTGAACGCGAAGCCGATTGGCACGGGTCCATTCGTGCTGAAGAGCTATACGAAAGACGCCGTGATCCGATATGACGTCAATCCTACGTATTGGGGCCCGAAGCCTAAAGTGGATCGGCTGATCTACGCCATCACGCCCGATGCGTCGGTGCGGGCGCAGAAGATCAAGGCGGGTGAATGCCAGATCGCGTTGTCGCCGAAACCGCAGGACGTGGTCGACGCGAAGAAGGACAGTTCGTTGAAAGTGGTCGAGACACCGGCGTTCATGACGGCGTTCGTCGCGTTGAACACGCAGAAGAAGCCGCTCGATAACCCCAAGGTGCGCCAGGCGCTGAACATTGCATTCGATCGCACGACTTACCTGAAGACCGTCTTCGAAAACACGGCCACGGCCGCTGTGAATCCGTATCCGCCGAATACGTGGAGCTATGACAAGCAGATCACGGCGTATCCGTATTCCGTCGATCGCGCGAAGAAACTACTCGCCGAGGCAGGCTTCCCGAATGGCTTCGATACAACCATCTGGGTGCGTCCGAACGGCAGCGTATTGAATCCGAATCCGAAGGTCGGCGCGGAATTGCTGCAAGCGGATCTGGCGAAGATCGGCGTGAAGGCGCAGGTGAAGGTGATCGAATGGGGCGAACTGATCAAGGAAGCGAAGCAGGGTCAGCACGACATGTTGTTCATGGGCTGGGCCGGCGACAACGGCGATCCGGACAACTATCTGTCGCCGCTATTCAGTTGCGCCGCAGTGCGCTCGGGCATCAACTTCGCGCGTTTCTGCGACCCGACGCTGGACCGCATGATCGATGAAGGCAAGGAGACCGCGGACTTAGGCAAGCGGACCAAGTCTTATACCGAAGCTCAGCAGATTATTCATGATCAGGCGCTGTGGATTCCGCTCGGTTATCCGACGGCGTCAGCGCTGACACGCAGCAATGTCAGCGGGTATCGCGTGAGTCCGTTCGGACGGCAAAACTTCGCGAACGTCACGGTGCAGTAGCCTCAGTTGAAGCTTTAGTTCACCGTCAAAGCCGGGCGCGCAAACGCCCGGCTTTTTTACTTCGGCGCGAAGCGGATCACGCCGTCGTCATCGTCGCTATGGCGCACCAGTTCACCCTCGAGCCATAGCAAATGCAAATGCGCCAGCGCTTCGCCGAGCGCGAACGTCATCTGGTGTACATCGAGCGGACGCTTGAACATGATCGGGACAATATCGGCGGCGCTTTGCGGCTTGATCGCGCAAGCCTCGCGCACCTCCCGCAAACGCGCTGCGTGATGATCGCGAAGCTGCCCGATGCGTGTATGCATGCCGCGAAACGGCTTGCCATGCGAAGGGAGCACGAGGGTATCGGCGGGAAGGGATTCGTAGCGGCCCAGTGAACCCAGGAACAGCGCGAGCGGATTGCCCTCCGGTTCAAGAGCAAACACCGAGACATTCGTCGATATGCGCGGCAGGACCATATCGCCGGAAATCAGCACATTCGTCTCCGCGCAGAAGAACGCGCAATGCTCAGGGGAATGACCGAACCCCGTCACCACTTCCCAATCGCGGCCGCCAATCTGCACCGTATCGCCATCACGCAGCCGACGATAAACCGGCGGGATGGACGGCACGAGCTTCGGGTAATACGTATCGCGCTTGCGCAGCGCTTCAAGCGATGCCGGGTCCGTCATGCCATGCCGCGCAAAGTGCCGTGCAGCGCGCTCGCCGCCTGCGTCGGAGCCATCGCCGGCGGACATCACGCGGCCCATTGCGTACTCACCAAGCGACATCCAGAGCCGCACCGGGTCCCATCGTTTCTGGTCGCCGCCATTGCAGATCCAGTCGGCAAGGCCCAGGTGATCGGGGTGGCAATGCGTGACGATCACGCGCAGCACCGGCAAGCCGTCGAGCAGCGAGTCAAAGGTGCGTTCCCAGTTTGCCCGGATGGTTTCGTCCGATATACCGCAATCGATAATGGTCCAGCCGGACACGCCGTCGATCTCGTCGCGCATGACCCAAACGTTAATGTGATCGAGCGCGAACGGCAGCGGCATGCGAACCCAGAAGACGCCGGGCGTGACTTCCATCGAGTGGCCGCTTTCAGGAAGACGGTCGGCGAAAACGTAATCGAGTTGCTGTTCGAGCGGGTTCATGCGGGTCGGCTCTCCGGGTTGTCAGTTGTTGCATTGCCGCCAAGTTGACGCTAACGTTAACCTGCATTTTAACGTCGGCTTAAGAAAAGCGCTCGCCACCTTGTAATTTCAATGACAGACACGCGCTACACCATCACCGAACTGGCCCGGGAATTCGACATCACGCCGCGCGCGATCCGGTTCTACGAGAACCAGGGCTTGCTCACGCCGGCGCGCGAAGGCACGAACGGCGTGCGTCGCGTGTATTCGTCGCGCGATCGCACGCGGCTCAAGCTGACACTGCGCGGCAAACGGCTCGGATTCACGTTGCTGGAGGTGAGCAGGCTGCTCGATCTCTACGATTCGCCGACCGGGACGGTTGCCCAGTTGCATGCGTTTCTTGACACCATCGCGGCACATCGCGCGGTGCTGGAGCGGCAATTGGAGGACTTGAACGCAACGCTCGCCGAACTCGCCGCGTACGAAAAGCAAGGGCGTGCACTCCTTTCAGCGAACGCTGAAAAACGCTTGCGGCGAGCGGCAGGAGCACCGGGCGCCAGGGAGCGAAGTGCAAAGGTGCCTTGAGCTGGAAATCGGCGGAAACGGCCAACGTCCAGGAAGCGGAATCGCCTGGCGATACAATATCGGCCGGATTTGAAGCCAGAATTGAAACCGGGCTGGACGCTTGATCACTAACGCAAAGACGGTGTCACGAAGCGCAGAGTCGATATGAATCACTTTCCCAAGTTACTGTCGTCGCAGATTGGCTTCGATGTCGCGGAAACGCTGCTCGAAGGCTTCGACCGTCACTATCGCGTGTTTCGCGATGCGGCCATCGCGGCGAAGGGGCTATTCGAAACGGGCCACTGGCATGCGCTGCAGCGGCTTGCGCGCGATCGCATCGCGTCGTACGACGATCGGGTGCAAGAGTGCGTGATGCGTCTGGAAGACGAGTACGACGCCGAGCACATAGACGATGAAATCTGGCAGCAGATCAAACTGCATTACATCGGCTTGCTGACGTCGCACCGGCAGCCCGAGTGCGCGGAGACGTTTTTCAACTCGGTGTGCTGCAAGATACTGCATCGCTCGTACTTCAATAACGACTTCATTTTCGTGCGGCCCGCTATTTCGACGGAGTACATCGAGAACGACGAACCCGCGGCCAAGCCGACGTATCGCGCGTATTACCCAAGCAAGGACGGACTCGCGGCGACGCTCGAACGGATCGTGACGAACTTCCAGCTCGAGCCGCCGTTCGAGGATTTGCAGCGCGACGTTCAATGCCTGATGCGAGCGATTACGGAAGCGTTCGGCGAGTTCAAGGCCGCGCCCAATTTCCAGATTCACGTGCTGTCGTCGCTGTTCTTTCGCAACAAGGCGGCATATATAGTGGGCCGGATCATCAATGGCGATCTGGTGATCCCGTTTGTGGTCCCGGTGCGCCATGCTCAGCCCGGCCTGCTCGCGCTCGACACCGTGCTGCTGCAGCGAGAACAAGTGCTGATCATCTTCAGCTTCTCGCACTCGTATTTCCTCGTGGATATGGAAGTGCCGTCCGCGTATGTGCAGTTCCTGCGCTCGATCATGCCGGGTAAGCCGAAGGCGGAAATCTATACGTCGGTGGGCTTGCAGAAGCAGGGTAAGAACCTGTTTTATCGTGACTTGCTGCATCATCTCTCGCATTCCAGCGATAAATTCGCTATTGCCCCGGGCATCAAGGGACTCGTGATGCTGGTGTTCACGCTGCCCTCGTTTCCGTACGTGTTCAAGCTGATCAAGGACACCTTCCCGCCGCCGAAGGAAACCACGCGCAAGAAGATCCAGGACAAATATCAGCTCGTCAAACGCCATGATCGCCTTGGGCGCATGGCCGATACGCTCGAGTATTCGAGCGTCGCATTGCCGCTGTCGCGCCTGGACGATGCGCTGCTCAAGGAGCTCACCAAGGAAGTGCCTTCAATGATCGAATATGAAGGCGATAAGCTCGTGATCAGGCATTTGTACATAGAGCGCCGCATGACGCCTCTGAACCTGTATTTGCAGAACGGCACGTTGCCAGAAATCGAGCATGGCATCAAGGAATATGGCAACGCGATCAAGGAACTGATCCAGGCGAACATCTTCCCCGGCGACATGCTCTACAAGAATTTCGGCGTCACGCGGCATGGCCGCGTGGTGTTCTACGACTACGACGAAATCGAATACCTGACCGATTGCAACGTCCGGCAAGTGCCGCAAGCGCGCAATGAGGAAGAAGAGATGTCGGGCGAGCCGTGGTACGCCGTCGGGCCGCATGACATCTTCCCCGAAACATACGGCACTTTCCTGCTCGGCGACCCGCGCGTGCGCGACGTGTTCATGAAACATCACGCCGATTTCTTCGACCCCGCTCTCTGGCAAAAGCACAAGGAACAGATCCTTAACGGCGAGCTCGCCGAGTTCTTCCCGTACGAACGCGGTATCCGTTTTTGCGTTCGTTATCCTGAGCGTTTTCTGTCCGGCACACCCGCAGCACGCGCCGCATGAAACCTATCCGCACTGAACTCCATGTCCAATATCGACAACACTGAAAACCACGACAACAACCCGCTTTCGCACCTATTCGATAACAATCTGAAGTGGGTCGATCGCAAGCTCTCGGAAGACGCCGAGTATTTCTCGCGCCTCGCGCATCAGCAAGCGCCCGAATATCTGTGGATCGGCTGCTCGGACTCCCGCGTGCCGGCGAACCAGATCATTGGCCTGCCGCCGGGCGAGGTGTTCGTGCACAGGAATATCGCGAATGTGGTCGTTCACTCGGACCTCAATTGCTTGTCGGTGATCCAGTTCGCGGTCGACTTGCTGAAGGTCAAGCACATCATGGTGGTCGGGCACTACGGCTGTTCCGGCGTGGGCGCGGCGCTTATGAGCCGGCGCGTAGGCCTGGCCGATAACTGGCTGCGCCACGTGGAAGACGTGCGCGACAAACATTCCGCGCTGCTCGAAGAATGGCCGATGGGCGAGGCGCGAAATCGTCGGCTGGTGGAACTGAACACCATCGAACAAACCGTGAACGTGTGCCATACGACCATCCTGCGCGATGCGTGGGCGCGTGGTCAGGAGATCACGGTTCACGGCTGGACCTACGGCGTGCACGACGGCCGTGTGCGCAACATGGGCATGATGATCAACGGGTCGGAAGAGGTTGAGCCGACCTATCAGCATTGCATCGCGGCGCTGGCGCGCGGTGGCGCGCATTCATCGGAGAACGATGTGCTCGCCTCCGATGCCGCCCGTCTCGGCGATGTCCCGGCTATTGTGAAAGGTGTGATCAAGGAGCTGAAACATGACTGATTTTGCAGATGATCCGGTGGTGATCGTATCGGCGGTTCGTACGCCGATGGCCGCTTTTCAGGGCGACTTCGCCACGGTGACGGCGCCGCAACTCGGCTCGGCCGCGATCCGCGCTGCGGTCGAGCGCGCCGGCCTCAAGCCCGAGCAAATCGATGAAGCCGTGATGGGTTGCGTGCTGCCCGCAGGACTCGGTCAGGCGCCCGCGCGGCAAGCCGCCCTTGGCGCCGGATTGCCGCTGTCCGTTGGCAGCACGACGGTCAACAAGATGTGCGGTTCCGGCATGCGCGCCGCCATGTTCGCGCACGACATGCTGCTGGCGGGATCGGCGGACGTGATTGTCGCGGGCGGCATGGAAAGCATGACCAATGCGCCGTATTTGCTGCCCAAAGCGCGTGGCGGCATGCGCATGGGCCACGGCCAGGTGCTCGATCACATGTTCCTCGATGGCCTCGAAGACGCGTATGAAAAAGGCCGCCTGATGGGCGCGTTTGCCGAGCAATGCGCCGGGTCGTACAAGTTCTCGCGCGAAGCGCAGGACGCGTTTGCGGTGGAGTCGCTGCGTCGTGCGAAGCGGGCCAACGAAGACGGTTCCTTCGATTGGGAAATCGCGCCGGTCACCGTGGCAGGACGCAAGGGCGATACCGTTATCGATCACGACGAACAGCCGTTCAAGGCGAATATCGACAAGATTGCGACGCTCAAACCCGCGTTCGCCAAAGACGGCACGGTGACGGCTGCGAATGCATCGTCTATCTCCGACGGCGCCGCCGCGCTCGTCATGATGCGTGCATCCACGGCGAAACGCCTCGGCGTCACGCCGCTCGCGCGCGTCGTCAGACACAGCACGTTCGCGCAGGAACCGGCGTTGTTCACGACGGCGCCCGTCGGTGCGATCCGCAAGCTGCTCGATAAGAACGGCTGGCGCGCGAACGAAGTTGATCTCTTCGAGATCAACGAAGCATTCGCGGTTGTCGCGATGGCCGCCATGCGGGAACACGACTTGCCGCACGACAAGGTCAACGTCAATGGCGGCGCGTGTGCGCTGGGGCATCCGATTGGCGCGTCGGGCGCGCGGATTCTCGTGACCTTGATCGGCGCGTTGCGTCAGCGTGGATTGAAACGCGGCGTGGCGAGCTTGTGCATCGGCGGCGGAGAAGCGACAGCGATGGGGATCGAACTCGTTTAAAGCGTTGCAGGAGAACATCATGAAAACCGTATTGATCGTTGGCGCGTCGCGCGGGCTCGGCCACGAATTCGCCCGAGGATATTGTCGCGATGGCTGGCGCGTGCTCGCCACCGCGCGCGATGAAGCGTCATTGAAAGCACTCGAAGCCAGTGGCGCAAAAACCTTCTCGGTCGACACCACGCAACCCGATCAGATCGCGGCGCTGGGATGGCAACTCGATGGCGAGAAACTGGATGTCGCCATCATCGTGTCGGGCGTGTATGGTCCACGAACCGAACACGTGGAAACCGTGCTGCCTGAGGATTTCGATCACGTCATGCACACCAATGTCCGCGGCCCGATGCAACTGTTGCCCATTCTCTTGCCACTCGTTGACGCAGCGCACGGCGTGCTCGCCGTCGTGTCGAGCAAGATGGGCAGTATCGCGGAGATGAACGGGACAGCGGGCTGGTTGTATCGCGCGAGCAAGGCGTCTGTGAATGCCGCGTTGAAAGCGGCATCGCTGGAAGCGCGCGGCTCGACCTGCATCGCGTTGCATCCGGGATGGGTGCGCACCGAGATGGGCGGGCCATCGGCGGCAATTGATCCGGCTCACAGCATTTCCGGAATGCGCGCGGTGATCGCGTCGGCTGCGGCGAACCCCAAGAAATTCAACGGCACATTCGTGCAGTACGACGGCACGCCGCTCGAGTGGTGAGCGAGTGAGTGAGCGCCGCAGACAAACAATTTCAGACAACCGGAAAGGACATGAAGTGGCGTATCAAGTACATGGCGTGGCGTCGTCGGGGAATTGCTACAAGGTCAGGCTTGCGCTCGAGCAACTGAACAGGCCGTATGTCTGGCACGAAGTCGACATGATGAATGGCGCCACGCGCACCGCCGCGTTTCGCCAGTTGAATCCGAACGGCAAGGTGCCGGTGCTTCAGATCGATGAGCACACGTGCCTGTTCGAATCGGACGCAATCCTGTTTTACCTCGCCGAAGGCACGCCGCTGCTGCCGACCGACCGTCTTTCCCGGGCGCGCGTGCTGCAATGGATGTTCTTCGAGCAATACAGTCACGAGCCCAACGTCGCGGTTGCGCGCTTCATCCTTCAGTTCGTCAAACACCCTGACGATCCTCGTTTGCCCGAGAAAACCGCCGGTTCATATCGCGCGCTGGACGTGATGGAAACGCATCTCGCGGCGCGGACCTATTTCGTCGATGAGCAATACACCATCGCCGATATTGCGCTGTACGCATACACCCATGTCGCCGATGAAGCCAACCTCGACCTCGGCCGATATCCGGCGATTCGCGCCTGGCTTGCGCGCGTGAAGGCGCAGCCGCGGCACATCGAGATGCCTGGCGTCGACCTATGAAGGCGGTGGAGGAATGCCCATGCGGGGGTGCATCACCGGGATCGAACAGCGTTGTTAAGCATCCGCCTCGTTACGCGCAATGTTGCGGACGCTTCATAGAAGGCGGCGCGCCGGCAGGCAATGCGATGGAACTGATGCGCTCGCGTTACACCGCCTACGTGCTTGGCAACGTGCCGTATTTGCGCGCGACCTGGGCCGAGGCGACCTGCCCTCGCGACCTGGAAACCTCAGCCGATTCCACCACCCGCTGGCTCGGCCTGCAAATCAAACGCCATACGCCTATAGACGCCGATCACGCCGAAGTCGAATTTGTTGCCCGATACAAACTTGGCGGACGCGCTTTCCGGCTGCATGAGACAAGCCGCTTCGAACGCGATGCTGCCGGAGTGTGGCGTTATGTCGACGGTGATGTTCGCGATTGAAACGTCGTAGCGACAAATGTTGCTGCGGCGCGGCAATAATTTCCTTAACGACTGCTTTCGCCTCGAAATTAGTGTTGCGCGCGGGTACTTTCTAATTGCGCCGATTCATTTTGTCCGGGTACTCTACCTTTTCGCCAGTCGCTGGCGAATGATATTAAGTTACTGTTTATTAAGCCAAATATCTGTCAGCGCGCCGGTGTTGCTTGTTTTGCGTATTGAAGCCCATTGTCGTGTCTATTCGGGACATGACTTGACGATCCGACCAGCGATACTGTTTGACAGTACGAACGTTGGGATCGATGGATTGTGACAATAAGCTGGCTCGTGCTGTCGGAAAATTAGCCGGGTCGAGAAGCGGGTGGAGTTTCGGGGATGGCATTCAGGCAAGTGTTGTCAGGTTGTGTAATGGTGTGTGCGCTCGCGGCGGTGTCCGCCTCGGCGCTTGCAGAGCCGTTCCCGGGTGCGCAGCAGTACGCGAAACTCGCGGCACCCGCCTTCGGCACGGTGCCGCAGTCGTTTGACCCGTCGCTTCCCGCTGTGGATTCGAACCTCAACGAGTCAGTCATCGAAGTACCTTCGGGCGATGTCTCGCTTGAAACCACCATTTTCAAACCTGATGGCCCGGGTCCGTTCCCGATGGTCGTCTTCAATCACGGCAAACTCCCTGGCAATGCGCATGACCAGACGCGCGCGCGTCCGATCGCGCTTGCGCGCGAGTTCGTGCGCCATGGGTATGTGGTTGTCGTGCCGAATCGCCGTGGCTTTGCGGAATCGGGCGGAGAATATACCGGCAACGGTTGCGATGTCGAAGCTAATGGTTTCACGCAAGCGCGCGATGTGGCCGCTACGGTGGCTTATATGGAGAAGCAGCCGTTTGTCGATAACCAGCATGTGGTCGTGGCGGGCGCTTCGCACGGTGGGCTGGTGACGATGGCGTATGGCGCGCGCGACGCGCGCGAAGCGAAGGGCGTGCGTGGCCTGATCAATTTCTCTGGTGGCCTTCGTCAGGATGAGTGTCCTGGCTGGCAGAAAAACCTGACGAGTGCGTTTGGTGAATACGGTGAGCATGTGAAGTTGCCGTCGTTGTGGATGTACGGGAGCAACGACTCCGTGTGGCAGGGGAACTTGCCGGATGAAATGTTTGCGTCGTATAGCGCGCATGGTGCCAGGGCCGATATGGTGAATTTCGGCGCTTATAAGAACGATGCGCATCGGCTGGTTGGGGATCGCGATGGTGTGGCGATCTGGTGGCCGCGTGTGAAGACGTTCCTTGAAGAGGTTGGTATGCCGACGGATCGGCAGTATCAGGTTTCGGATCCGCAGGCGCCGACGCCTACGGGTTATGCGAATGTGGATGCGGTGACTGCAGTGCCGTTCCTTGATGAGCGTGGCCGCGAGGGTTACGAGAACTTTCTGCATCAGTTTTCGAGCCGCGCGTTCGCGGTGTCGGATTCGGGTGCGTGGTCGTGGGCGGAAGGGGGTGACGACCCCGTGGCGGTGGCTTTGGCAGGGTGCCAGAAGCAGAGTAGCGATCCATGCCGGTTGTATGCGGTTAATAACGCTGTGGTCTGGAATGAGCGCAATGCGGCGCAGACGCAGACGGCTTCGAGATAGTCCTTGGGTTTTGCCTTTGAGGCAGCCAAAGGCTGGTAGCTGGGGCGGTTGGGCTGGTTGGTTTGTGGCTTCGTTCTAGCGCCGGGTGCTGAGTTCTCGTCAGCGGTTCTAGGTCTATGCCGGGTTGCTGCGTTCCAGTTTTTGCGGGTTTAGCGTTAGCTGATCTTTTTCGCTCTATTAGCCACTGCGCGTGGCAGCGCGTCATTTCTTGGTCCTTAGCGACAAAGAAACGAAGCAAAGAAAACGCTTT